>SHZI01000039.1 GCA_009692345.1 Gammaproteobacteria bacterium
CCGATCTGTTGGTAAAGCTGGGCGGTGAGGGCCTCCTGGTCCTTTTCCTGACGTCCAGCGCCGTGGTCAAAGAGCTGGGGCGCACCCTGGACCAAGGCCTTCTTCCAGGCGTGGATTTGGCTGGGGTGGACTTCGAACCGGCTGGCCAGCTCGGCGATGGTGTGCTCCCCCCTGGAGCGCGGCCAAGGCTACCCTGGCCTTGAAGGCTGGGCTGTGCTTCTTCCGTGCTTGCTTCATGGTCCTGCTCCTTCGTTTGCCTCATTTTAGGAGCGGGACTCTCTCTTAGTCACCTGTACAGATTTTGGGGTCCACCTCACTCCTCGTAGAGTGGACAGTGGACCCTATAATATATGAGTCAATTCAATTTATATAAGTTAATGTAGATATTATATAAATGTATGAATTGATATATAGACAGTTAACTGTATATCAATCAATAATATCTACGTGAGCGTCACATATATAAGGGATAACGATGGGGACCACCTCAAAGCTCCCTCGGCGGCTGACGCCGGAAATTCTCGGCATCCCTTCCAAGGATTCTTAATGCAGGGAAGTGTTCGCCGATGATGCTCAGGATGCTCGATGATCCCTTGCCAGGTGGGTAAAGGGTAGGGGCTCTTGCGGGTCGGAGGCGGTCGATAATCTGGGTCACGGCGTGGGCCGCAGACCTCCAGCACACCACGAACACGTCTGCGCGCCGGGCGAGTTCCTCCAGTCGAGGGCTCCCTACCGTATCATGGACCAATTGTATGCGGATCCCTGGGTAAAGTTTGCCCAGGACCCGCTTCGCCCGTTCGCCGACGGACTCCGTGAGTGTGTAGATGGCCACCGTCTTGCCATCCAACGGACTGGGGCCTGCAGGCACCTGTTCAGCCGACGCAACGGGGATAGGGAAAACCTGATCGACACCGAAGGCGAGGCCCAGGTCGTTCACCAGCGCAAGTTCTCCCTGGGTCAGCCGCCTCCGCACTGGGCTCAGCGCGGCAACAATCCGTGCCCAGAGTCGCTGCCGCGCGTCGGGATTCGGGCTCGCGTGGGCCACCGTGAGTTCCGCGAGCTCCATGAGGCCTTCGAAGTCAGCCGTACCCCCCTCTAGAGGCAGCACATCCCCAATATCGTTTAGCAACCTGGTGTACTCGGCCGCGTCCTGGCCCAGTTGCAACATCCCGTAGAGGAGTTGGCGAGCAACCCCTGCGGCCTCTGATTGCCATCGCAGACTCAACTGTAGTATCAGGTGGTCATAGAGAGCTCCATAGAGTGGACGTAGAGCGCCCTCGGGCCATGCGCTGTCTGCCTGCACCCACTGCACCAAGTACGGGAGCGTGTCGAAGAGGCGGTCCTGGGCCACAGGAGACACGCGAGCTATGGACTCGGCCAACTCCCGTACATCTGCTTCGGTCCGCAGATGGTCATGTACACGCCAGTCGCTCGCCGCCCTCCTCGCAAACTCCTGCGATTCGGCCAGCGGAGCGTCTTCTAGTCGAGCAATCCACTCGATCCAGTTCTTCGGCACCGTATGCCCGCCCGCGGCCTCCAACATCTGTTCATAGGCGGAACGATTGAAGGCGTTGTCGAGCAATTCCTTGCGTTCTCTCAATTGCAGCCGTTCGGTATAGGCGAGGACCACCTGGAAGCCATCCAGCGCGTTGACCTGGGTCGCTGCGATCAAACCTGCCCTAGCGCGTTCCAGACTTGGGGGACCTTTCTCCGTGCGAAGCATCTCGATCTCATCTCCGAAGTTACGCAACGGGAGTGCTTCCCTTGTAGGCTGAGGGGCCGCCACCGGAAACCCGAACTCAACCAGACGTTTGAAGAACCGAACCTCATGCGCGGGCCATTCGGCGGCCATCCCATCGAGATGCTCAGCTAGTTTCCTGTTCGGAGGCATTTCGGCCCGTGCAGCCAGCAGGAAGGCCTTGCCTGCGCCGGGCGTCGGCCGTGGCGGGCAGTAGTTGAACAGACTCCCGGCGTGCGGTAGCACATCCGCGCGGAACACCACGAAGGACTGCTCTGGATCGTCCGCTTGCTCTGAGGGAAGGATAACGGTGCGGTAGAGGGCTTCGGCCAGCGCGTTTGTAACCGCGGGCGTGCGCCGTGTCCGGCAAAGCGACGGGAAGGAGCCGAGTTGGCAGATTCGATCCCACTCCCGGAAGGTGGCGTGGAGTCGGACCGTGAGGAAGCTCAGGTTGACTGCGTCAAGCCTCAGGTTCACGCGCAGGAAGGCGAGGGCATCCTCGGCTGCGGGCCGGTCGAGCGCGGCGAGTGCCAACTCGAACGTACGAAGCACTTCCCCTGTTGTACGCGGCTCGGCCCGCCGCGTGACGCGGGACTCATCGACCAGCGTACGGAGCCTAGCGAGGGCTGCGAGGGCGTATCTGCCCCGTTGTACATCGCCGCCTGCGGTGAAACGAGCCCCTTGTGCGTATCCGTTCTCGATGAGAACCGTTTCCAACGGATCATTCTCATCAAAGGCCACGTTCGGGCCAGTGAAATTGGTGATGGTCGAGCCGACCGTAGCTCGCAACAACGGCACCAATCGCCGCCACTGCTCGGACGAAGGTGCGACGGCGTAGTAGACCATCGTCCCCGACTGTACGCGTGGTATGATCCCGCCTGGGAACCGTTCGTCTTCGAGTGTGCCAAGAATGAGTTCGAGCCGCTCCAGTCGGTCAGGCCTCACACCTGTCCAGTTGAGGTAGGGCCGCACCAGCGGTGCAAAGGCACGTCCATCAGCAGCAGTCAAGCTCATAATTGCCGCCACCAGCGCTCCTCCAGCACGAGGCGGCGTTCGTGGACGGTCTGGGGATCGCAACGGTACCCCAAATACTCTTGGTTGATATTGACGCCTCGGTAGGTGAAGTTCATCGAGCCGTCGAGGGTGAAGTTGTCCGAGAGGATGCCCTTTTCGTGGACATCTGCGGTCTGGATGACGTGGACGCGGCCAGGGTGTACCTCGCGAAGCAGTCCGAAGCGAGAGAGGAATTCAGCGTTGTGCGGGTCGTAGTTTGCGATGATCACCACCTCCGACCCCCGGTCGAGCAGAGCACCGAGGATGTCGGACAGCCGGATCCACGAAGCAGGCCAACTCGGTACAAGCGCTCCGAACTGACGAGCAGTGTTGTCGATTAGGTCGATGTCGTTAATCCACGGTGACGAGATCCAAATACGGGAACTGGGCCGGATCAGTTCCGCGACGAACAGCGACTGCAGGAACTCAGTTGGCACGAGGTTAGACCGCGCGGCGTAAATGTCACGGTGCAGGCCCATCGCTAGAACATCTCCCGCAAGACGAAGGTAACTGTCGTCTCAGGGCCTCGACCCACTTCTGCGATTACAGGGTAGAATTGGAGGTAGTCGACGTCCACCGGATCGGCGAGGAGTCGGTAGATCTCCGCGTGGAATTCAGACTCCCGTTCAGCGGCCACCCGCACCCGCACCATGCCCGTATCGGCGAGCGACTTGGCGAAATCGTCGCGCCAGCCCTCGGCACCATATGTCACGGGCGTTGGGCCGGCGAGCAAGAGCAATTCCCGGACAAAGCTTGGGTCGGTGTATCCCCGAGTGCGGAATGGTCCATGCGATTGGAATGCCCGGCTGCGCACCTCTCCTGTACGGGGCCAAAGCAGACCAGACAAGACGCCGACTGCCTCAGCTGAGGTGACCTGGGTCGGCGCGTTGCCGCCCACCAGTTCCCGGACGCGTGGGCCGAACACACTATGGGAAGCAGCGACCAATGCGAACGTGCGAAGGTCGACCGCTACACCCATGTGGCTTTCCCAGGTTCGCCACTGGCCCACGAGGTCTCGGAGCAGCCAATCGCTCGATGCTCCGGTACCTTCGCGAAGAATACGGTGGTTTACTGCGACCTTGAACCCTTGGTCAACGGCGAATCCTCGTTCCGCCAACAGGCGGTAGAGGACGTCAAGCGCCGTGACTCGCTCATCGTGGCCGGTCTGCCGACGGACCTCTTCCACCGCATTGGCCAAGACCAAATCTCCACCGATGGCGTCAACGAATGCCTCGAGTCCCGCTGCGGTTAGTTCCACATCGCTGGGGGCGATCGCGGCCTCAAGAGCCCGGATCAGGCGGCGTGGATCCTGCGTCGCCTCGCGGGCTAATGCTTCGACTGCCCCAGAACCACCGAGGGCGGCCTCGGTGAGCCATACCTCTAAACGGTTCGAATCGTCGTCTGGCATGCCGCGGTCAATGTCCAGTAGCAAGGAGTCCTCAGCCATGTGGGCCGGAGCCGCATCGTATGCAGCCGCAAGCAAGGCCTCACCAAGGGTCTCGTGCGTTCGACTTCGCAGCCACCTTCCCCACAGTTCGGGATTCGCATCCCACAACTCTGGAGCGAGCGCTGCGAGCCTCTGTACTACCACCTGGTTGGCAAGGAGGTCATTCCAGCGCTGGTCTAGTTGCCCGCCGTGTACCGAGTTATCGGATTCGGTAGGCGGCTCTTCGTCGTCCTCGGTGACAGCGTCGAGTTCCATCGCGAATATCCGTATCGCAACATCCCTCAGCTTCGCGCCGAGTCCTTCCGAGAGCAGCATACCCAGCGCAGCCGATAAGTCGCTCTGGCGGAAGACGGCCATCTCGATCAATGCGGCAAGAATCATCTGTTGGAGCCAGTCCCGTTGGAACCGATTACAGATCGCCGAGAGTTCCGGGTCATTCAGCACACGGTCTCGGAAGAAAGCTACCCTCCAGGCGGGAAAG
The DNA here is from genome assembly GCA_009692345.1 of Gammaproteobacteria bacterium. Lineage (GTDB taxonomy): Bacteria > Pseudomonadota > Gammaproteobacteria > Steroidobacterales > SHZI01. The sequence goes on from SHZI01000039.1 coordinate 4,720, forward strand.
CTCTGCGCGGACGTAGCTCGATAGGCCAGTTCCTCTCCCTCTGGGAGTTGCAGTCGGACCAGCACAGCATCCACCTCCTGCTCGAAGCCCACCGCCGCCTGGGTTCCGTCCGTAGCCATATACCGCGTGACCACGTTAAACTCCTGCCTGGACGGAGGTGCCGCCTTCACGGTGGCAACGGCCTCAAGAGCAAACCGACGGGCGGTCACCGGAGCGTGGAATGCGTGCATGTAAAAGTCAACCCCTAGTAGGACCATGCCCCACCGGGGATCGTGCGCGGTTGAAAGGGTAACTGGCTCACCTTGGGGCAAGAGTTGTGTCCGCCATTGCTGCCAGGCGTTGGAAGTCGACCTCACCTCACGGTCAGGTGCCAAGCGCATCCGCATCGTCCACGGCCGGTAGCACGGGATCTCGACTACTGCCCCGTCGACTCGCACAGGGACCCTCGTCACAAGCTCGTACCGCTCTGCATAGTTGCTGATCTCAAGGAGGTGCTCGCCGTCCACCAGCGGCACGGGCACCCAGTGGTTTAGCTTGCCTCGCTCCGAGGCGAAGCGCCGAGTCACACGGCCGGGCGCCAGGTGGCGTAGCGCTTGCGCAATGGCCATTGACTCCCTCGTTTCGGTTCGGCGACTAGTGGCGGGTGGCAATACGACGGTGACCTCCGGGAGGTTGAGGTCGCTGAACAGGTTGCCCGGCAGGAAATCGGGGAGAGGGTGAGGCAATCCAGGTGCGACCAAGTCCGTTGTTCCCCCGTCCTGAAGCGCAGGGTGGAGTTCCCAGTTGGTCTCAAGTCGCCGGGCCAGGGTGGGCAGCACTTCCAATAGCAACGACCTGGGCGAACCCCAAAGAATGTCGTCGACTTCTTCTTGTGATTCGAGCTTCAGCGCCCGACGCACGTGGTCGCTGAGCGCCTGGCGCCGGGGGCCTGGCCCCGCCAACAGATCCTTTAGCACGTCCGAGGCTCGCAGTTGCTGCTTACGCCACAGGCCATCGCGATCCACGGGGCCCTTGACCGGCTGCCACCACCATCCTGGTAGGTCCGCATTGGTTATCGCAAGCCAGTCCAGCATCGCGAATGCCGCCTGCATACGGAGGACATAGCGGTTGCGCACCGGGAGCGTGTTGGGCCTAAGAACCGGATCAAACAGACGGTCATAAGACTGGTATGTCAGGCGGTCGCGGCCATAGTCCGACAGCACCGTGACCATCCAGGGGCGCATTGTTGGGGGCCGTCCCGCCCGTCCTTTCCGTTGTATGAACGCGGACAGTTGGTGCGGTGACTTGTGCTGAACGATCGCCCCAACGGTAGGGTCGTTAAATCCGACCTCGAGCGCTGACGTTGCAACTATGATGTCGCTGTCCCAATCAACCCCACGATCCTGCGAAGAGGTCCGGCCCACCGTCAGGCGCTGTGCGAGCGGACGTCCGAGGCGCTCCAGTTGGACCCAATCTTGCCCAGCCCTAATACGACGGTCACGGTCGGGTTGACCTGCTGCTCGCAGTGCGGCTAGTGGGGACCGATTCCCGTCGGGATTGCCAAAGATGTTCCTAGCTTCGGCATCGCGCAGGAAGTCGAAGAGGCGGTTCGTCGTGTCTAGGTCGTCGGTGAAAGCGAAGACGCGGCTGCCGTATCGGCCCTGGGACGGCGACGTAGTTCCCAATGGGTCAAGGAGACGCGCAAGTAGAAATGAGACCTGGATGGTCGTGGAGAGCAGTTGCGTACGAGAGGCAGGGTCACCTCGGAGTACAAGTTGATACTCCATCGACTGGGAGGCGAGTTCGTCATCGCGGGGCGACACTTGGGTAACCGATGATGAGCGCAACCCCGTCAACTCCGAAAAGAACCTTGCGGCATCTTCCAGAGTCGCGGACAGACCTGCGTAGCGGACGGACCCAACCGAGCCCATGGCATGCCGCCATCGCCGGAGCACCAGCGCCGTCTGTGCTCCGCTGGTACCGCCATAAGTGTGGATCTCGTCGAGCAACAGAAATCGCGCGCGGCGTACTCGGTCGTCGGCGATGCCCAACACGTGCCGACTAGCAGTATCGGACAGCCGATGGTTCAGCATCTCAGCAGTTGTGAACACGATGTCGGGCGGTTCCTTCCTAGCCCGTTCACGAGTGAGGACGACTTCGTCCTCACCGACCTGTGTGCCGCAAACGCACGTGAGAGTTTCGTTGCGAGCGTTTAAATGACGATCGAGCCACGTAAGTGCACTGCCGCAACTCGGGCACAGTAGGAATGGGCAAATGTAGCCTTGTCCACCGCGACTCCAGCCGGCCTTTTCTACGACCTCAGGCGAGGGGATTCTGGGAGTAACCGAGAAGAAGGTTCCCAGGCGGAACGGACGACGGCCCTGTTGCCGAAGCACCGGTCCAAGCGGGGCGAGCAGACCGTGAACCTGGGTAAATTGGTCTTTCAGCAACTCGATACGCGGGAAGACCGCGACCACCTTCGTCCAGAAGGCACCCGGGCGAAGCAGGGGGCCGAGTTCCAACGCGGCGGGAAGATAGAACGCGAGCGTCTTTCCGCTCCCTGTGCCAGCGGTGAGCACCGTGCCCACGTCTTGTTGCGCCGGGCGAAGAATCGCTTGCGCGGCACGCAACTGAAAGCCTGACAGGCGGCGGTTGCCAATGACTGCCTCTGCGAGGCGCTGCCGCTGGTTGTCCCATCCGGGAACGTTCGCCAGTTCCCGTACAGCATCCTCGATATCGATGTCGCGCCGTGGCACGCGGCGCGGTCGTGCGTCTATCCGGTAGTCCGACACCAGATCGGGCGCGGCCATCCAGGGTCGCCCGGGCCAGAGTTGCTTCAAACGCGTCAGTAGGCGTACCCCCTCGGCGAAACGTGAGCGGTACCGGTACTCGCCATCGCCACGCGATTCGAACAGCAGACACCGTTCGACCATCCATTCGACCAATTGGATCGGGTCGGCAAGCCCTCCGGCCGCATCCGTGTTTTCTCTGGCCAGAGAGTCCATTTCTGCCTCGCTGAGGCTGCCGTTGACGTAGCCCCATCGTAGCGAACGCAGTTCGCGCCGTTCAACGGCCGCGAGGAGGTTGTCGACAAGTTGCGAGGCAGGCTCCATGACTCAGTTAGACCTCCATGAGAGAAGTATTTCGCCCACCGTTAAGTTGTTGAAGCCCACCGCTACTATGATTATTCTACAGCGAAATGCGAAAGGATTCTTTCAGACTGTATCCGTCTATCCATTGAACGACAGTAGGGGTGAGTTGTCTCAATGTGGCGCGGCCGCCAGAGGCCGCTTGCAGGAAGGTCAGCACCTCCGGGGGGATGCCATCGCCCTGCAGGGAGCGCCAAGCCTCGCTTAGATTCTGGGCGATGGACCGCACTTCTGCGATGCGAGCGGGCAAGCTGGCGGCGGCTGGGGGGAGGGTGCTCTTGAGCAACTGTGCCTTCGTTTGCAGGGAACGGATGATTATCACCTGGGAGTTGAAGCCCGGCAGGTTTTGCAGCACCTGCAACACCTGTTCCTGTACTGTGGGGAGGCTTTGGGAGACAAACTGCTCCCAGGCCATTCGGAGGGCAGCTTCTACGTGGTCTGGAAGCTCCGTTAATGGCTCCCAGAACTGAAAGCGCAGGTTGGCCTTTTCAAGGGTAATGCTTTCCGCCGACCCTTGATACGCCTCTGCCAGGGCTTGTGCGTGCCTGCCAATGGCACGCACGCGGTCAGCTAGGGCGTCGTCCAAGGCAAGAGGTATTCCGAGGTCTTGGCAAACAGGCCACATCTCTGCCAGGGACGCCAGTCGGTGTGCGGGGGCGTCCAGCGTATCGGCCCTGGTGCGGAAGGCTGTGGCTTTATTCGCATTCGCCCTCAGGCCTTCAATGGCTGCGATGCGCCGAATGAGGTCATTCGACCGCTGGATGAGCATCTTAGCCTCCTATGGAAGCCATGGATTGTGTCAGGGAGGCCAGGGCCTCGCCGATGCGTGTCTGATCGCGCAGCAGGGCGTCGCCCCCGCTTGCTTTGAGCTCGACCTCCCGGTTGCCTGTCCCCGCCTCCGCCTCTTTCAGAAAGGCGTCCGCCGCTGCAAAGAGCTTGTCTGTGGCCTCCACGGCGTTGCTGCCCCGCTCCCGGGCCAGGTCTGGCAAGACTTGCAGCGGCTCTTTTCCCATCAACGCCTCGGCAGCGCGCACGGCCTCATCAAACAGAACGTTTCGGAAGGACTCAAGGGCTGCATCCAAGCTTGTGGTAAGAATTGGCCGCACTGAGATGCCGTTTACGCTCACGGCTTGCCGGGTCTTCGCCAGGGCGTCTACTATGTCGCGCCGGGTGGACCCGGCGGGGACGTGGGTTCGCACCTTGTCCAGCCATGCCTTCTTGAGATTCCACTCCTCTTGGGCGGCAGTTGGCAGTTCGCCGAATACCCGGGTATGCAGGTTCGCCGTCTGGCTGTAGATGCCGGCAGCGGCGCTTTGCGGAGGCGAGTGGGCGGACCGCCAGTGCCTTCGTACCCTATGCAAGGGCGGGAGGATGCTGCTTGGGTCTACGAACGCGCCCGCCTGGCCACCCTTGGTGCCGGAAGCCCAGGCGCGGACGAGATCCACCAACCGCTCACGTTCTCTGTAGATCCCCGCGTAGAGAGTGTTCCACTTGGGTGACCTTGCGCTGACTTGCTCCGGCCACTCCTCAAAGAGGGAGTTCAAGTGTTCGGGCAGTGTAGAGTCGGCCCGGGGCGGGCGGCCAGCAAGGACCGCACCCACGGCCAGCAGTTCCACCGCCGAGGCGGCGGCGTTCCACCTGCCTTCCTTGTCTGTCAGAGCGCGGATCTGGCGCAGCACCTCAGCAGCCCACGTGTCCAGGCATTTGGCAAGGGCAAGGAGCATCTCCTGGCCATCGGGGAAGTCCCAACTCTTACTGTCCTCAAAACGCACCAGCCCTTCCAGGGCAATGGCGGCTTCTCGGAGTTCTTCTGGGTCCTCAGAAAGTGGGATGGCTAGAAGAATCCGATGGGCGACCGGCGTGACCCGGGTTTGTTGGCGTAGGAAGGCAATGCGGTTCTGACCAAAGGGCAAAGTTCCCGTAGGACGCGAGAAAGCGGAACGTTCCAAGCCTTCCGTGTCCCAGTCAATGTGGCTCTCCAACGCCCTGTACAGGAGGGGACGCAGGAATTGCGCGGTAGCTTCAATCAGTACCTGGCCGTTGCTCCAAGCGCGTATGACTGTGATGCGGCCGTCTAAGACAGAGTTGGCGGGTGCCGGCGGTTTCGGCCCTATGACTTCTGGTGGCCGTGCCTGCTCAGGCGTCCCACTAACGGCGTCTACAGCAGGCACTGGCAATGAGAAGGCAGTGTACACGCCTTCTGGCAGCTTCACCAATGAGCCAGGCATGCGGCTCCATAGCTCGTTCAGAGAGCGGAGCCTGAGGTGGTCCGCGGGATGCGCCCTCTGCAGGCGCTGGTCGTCCAATGGCTGCAGTCTGGAGCCTCCCATTTGCCGAAGCAGTTGGTCCGAGGGGAAGCGTCCAGAAGCAATGTCTTGGCTGTAGTTACTCAGGACATCCACCAGGACAAACTTGATGAACTGGCGAGGGTTGAAGCGGTCCGAAAACTTGGCGTCACGTCGGTTGGCCATGTTCATCAGGGCGCTTTGGGAAAAGGGGTAGAGGCCGACGCCACCGGTCTCGCCAAAGGCCGCGTGGCATGACTCGCGATGCGGGCAGTTGATGCACGTGTTCGGCGGCGGTTGCCCGTCTCCACCTGACAGGCGTGCCGGGAGGTTGCTGTCGTGCCACTGCCGCAAATGCGCCTCGGTGAGACGGGCCGCGTTCAGGTAACGGGCCGCGAAACGAGCCAACTCCTGCTCACCCACCACCCGTTCCGCACCGCTGGTATGCAGGTTCATGTCAATCAGGAAGTCCATGCGGGTCTGGACGGTGGGGGGAATCCGTTCGATGTAGCCGATGTTAACGGCCATGGCCCAGCGCAGGGGGCACAGCCCGTCTTGGGGAGAACTGGGCACGAGGAGCGCTTCAAGGAGGGCGTTGTCTATGCCTTGTATGCTGGAGAAGTCCTCTATGAGCAAGACAAGTTCCTTGCCGTCCTGCCGGAGATGTCGGCGCACATCGGACATCAGTTGAATCAAGCGGTGGCCGGAGAAGTTGAGGAGTTGGGGGATGGCCTCGTCCAGGCTGCGGTTGATAATGGCAAGTGCCAAGGGTACGTGCTCCTGGAGGCCCAGAAAATCTCGCATGAAGTTCTGGGTTTCTTTGGCCATATTGAGTATGTCTACGCCATGAAGTGGCAGGTCTTCGGCTTGGAAGGCCCTGGCTGCGTCCACACGGTCGTACGTGGAAGGGTCATAGACGTGGGCCACTAACTGCTCCAAGATGCTCCCAGGTTTTTGCAGAAAAGACCGCGTGTGGGGATCGGTGAACATAGAAGGCAGTCCCTCAATGAGCCACTGCTCAGCTGCGGGTTGCAGGCTGGAACGCGAAGGCTTGTCCTTTCTTATGGCGAGGCTAATCTCCGCGATTAGCCGGTCGCAGCGCTGCTCTGAGGTGATGGCTTGCTGTCCGCCGGACTCCAGTTGGTCCCTGTACTCTTTCTGCTGGTCCTGCGGCATGACGGCGATGATGCGCTCCAATACTCCCCTCAAGTTGGTCCCAGTCTTGGGAATGGTCAGGACATGGCGGCTGGGAGTTTTTGGGATGTTAAAGTCCATCCACTTGATGAAGTGGGACTTGCCAGAGCCGGAGTCGCCTTGGACCATGGCCTTAGTGTCCTTGCGCTCCGGCTTGAGGAAGTCCTCCAGAAAGGCGTGAGGACGCACCTGCCATCGTCGGCCAACTCCCTGCCGCGCCCCTGGGTTCGGCTCAACCAGGGTCAGGGGGTACTCGCTGTGGACGGCGAGGAAGAGAGCGGCCTCGATGCTTTCGGCCTCGGTGTTCATCACCGGAAGGATGCGATCTTGCTGCCAGCAAACGTAGTTTTGAAAGGCCATGCTGCTCCTTCTAGCTAGCCAGGCTGACGTGGCTTACGGGGCGGGGGTCCCGACGGTTGGTCAAGAGGTGGACAGGGGCATCGTCTGCATCGTGGAGGTGGATCAGGCGCTGGTGCTCCAGACGCTCCAGGGCAAGGCTTGTGGATTTAGACAACGCATCAGGCTGACGCTGCTTGGCGGGAGTCAGCCGTTCCTCAACCTCCCTGCGGGCTGCGCCGCCTTCCAGCACGGGGCAGCTCTGGGCGAGAAGAGCCAGGGCTTCGGCGATGGGAAGCCGCCCCTTGTCTTCCAGTATCGGCCTGAGGTGTCGTGCTAAGGCTTCTGTGGGGTCAGGCATGACGAAATTGGCCTGATCAGCAACCTCCAGCCGCCACGCAAAGCCCAAGTATGCTGCCCAATAGACGAAGTTCTGGAACCTGGCCTGATTGGTGAGTCCATAAGCACTCACTTCCTCCCCGCAGTCCTCGTTGACTAGAAGATTGTAGTTTGTCCCGAAGGAGAGGGGATGTGCAGGGTCCTGGCAAAGGAACCAGGCTAGCGCCCTGGGGAAAGTACGCTGGTCGGTAGCCTCGGCGCGTTCCAGGTCAAGGAGTGTCCCATCAAGAAAGGTTTGCAGGTCCGTAGATGATTTGCCCCGCAACTCTTTCGGTACTCGCAGCGTACCTTCTTCTTCTTGGATTATATGCAACCGCTTCGCCTCCCGCATAATGGCTTCAGCTATGGGTTCTCTAGGCCCTTCAGGGTTCTTGGTGCGCTGGAGGGCGTTAGGGCCAAGGTATGCCCTGAGGTCTTGGGCAGGGATACCCATTTCCCCTCTTTCCTGGACAAACTGGTAGAGGATGGAAAGTCGGTTAGGCGTAACATCTACATCGCTGATGACGCTCATGAGTTCACCCTATCAAGGAACTGGTCCCAGTCAAGCTGGTGGCCGCTATACCGGGTGCGCAGGAGCACGCTCGGCATAGAAGGGTCGGGTATGTTATCCGGCAAGAAAAAAAGACGGGTGTTTTCTGGTTGGCGGCGGCTGAGGTCATAGGGGGACAGCTCCCAGCCCTGGGGCGCAACCACGATGGATGGCCCTAGCGGAAGGTCGCTGGGGAAGAGGCGGTTGGCGGCAAACAGAGGCTGGATGCACGATTGGTTTACGAGGTGTTGCAATTCCGCCAGCAGATCGGTTGGCAGGCCTTTCAGGGCGACAACGCTCCGAACGCCGGCCTGCACGAGGGGGCCAAGCCCTTCGCAGAAGCGCCGCTGCCACCGACGCGAGTCCCATGTCTCATTGGCAGGATAGAAGACCACCAAGTGGTTGTCGGGGCCGCTCAGGAGCTTGGCCAACTCTCCCGCCAGGGGTCGCCCTGACCACGGAAAAGGTGTCTTCACGGGCGGACTGTCGTAGGGGGAGCGGCCGGCGGCGCGGCAATGGGGGCAGCCGCCGCACGCCCTGGCTACCCCAACCTCAACGCCGGCGCCTGCTGCACCATTCCCCGACGAAAGCTCATACAATGGCGACAGGAGTTCAGCGACGCAACTCCGGGGACTCAGGTGCCAGAGCATCCGCTGCAAATTGTCGTGGTTTGCCACGTCCAGCTTGTGGCGATAGGGTTCCACCACTTGCTCCCACCAGGCGGAGTCTAAATGGCGGCCATCGGTGATGCGCACCGTCTGGCGCAATCGCCGCGGCTCAGCTGTGTTGTCGTTATCCGGTGGTTCGGACTCAGCACCCATGAGGGTGAGCATCCCTGCCCCGGCCATGAGGTTGAGGGTGCGCACGTTCCACTGGGTGTTGAGCTTGCCAACCATGTCAATATGTTTAGGGTCGTTCCCAGGTGACACGTCCATGGGCAAGGAGAAGAGGTCTGGGCCTTCCACCCTTCGGTCTTCGTGATTGAACATGGAACTCCACCGACCGTGGGCAATCTTCACGCTGAGCAGTCGCCGCTTGTTCATACCGGAGGCAGTCTTGCGATCTCGGCCCTCTGGGATCAGCAAGGAGATGCTGGCGGTGCCGTCCCTGCCGCCCCGGCCAACCTCCTGGTAGAAGCGGTCGTAGGTTTCAGGGATGCAGGCGTGGACGACGGCGCGCACGTTGGGGTTGTCTATGCCCAGGCCGAAGGCAGAGGTGGCCACGACCAGGTCAATATCGCCGGAGCGCCACCTCCGTACCGTCTCTTGCCGCTGGTGTATTGAGCTCTCACTTGTGATCCAGGCGAGTCGTCGGAATCCCTGCTGTTGGAGGGCTTGATGCCAGGACTGGACATTTTTACGTTCCGTCACGTATAGGATAGCTGGCCTAGGCAGGTGGAGCATGGCATCCATGACCCGCTTCTGCCGCTCGTCGTAGCCGCAAATGGGAGCCGCCCAGTAGTCTATCTCCGGCCGCAGCCGGAGGGCTGCCGACACGCCGAAAGGCCCTGGCAAGCCATGGGCATCAGTGGCGAAGAGCATGCGTAGGGTGGCGACGGCCTGCTCCGTGAGGGTGGCGGACAGCAAGAAGGTGCGCGGCCAGCAATCTTGTGGCGAAGCTGCAAGGAACGCGCGCCGTATCCCCGCCAGCACCTGGTATTCAGGGCGGAAGTTGGCGCCCCACATATCCACTAGGTGGGCTTCGTCCAGGACGATGGCCCGCAAAAGGCCGTTCGCTGCTGCCTGGGTCAGAGGGTCTCGGAGAGAGCCGCAGACAGCCTCCGGCGCAGCGAAACACAACGTCTGCTGACCCTCGACGATGCGCTGCCTGATGCCAGCGTTCCGCTCCGTCTCGCCGCCCAGATGGGCCAGGGCCGGCTCCTTGAACCCCATCTGCTGGGCCGTTCGCTCGTGGTCTAGGGCCAGAGTAACAGTTGGGGTCACGACCAAGGTCACTCCTGGCCTGCCCTCGCCAAAACCCATCCGGGCGACGGCCTGAAACACAAGGCTTTTCCCTTCTCCCGTAGGTAGGGCAACCATCAGGGTTGCCGCTGGGGGCGTCGTCAGGGCGGCGCGCACAGCGGCCTGCTGCCCCAACGACTTGTACTTGTTATGCCCGAGGGAGGCGAGAAATGGATCGCCCGGGATGCTCCCAGGATGAAGGCGCGGCGACTCTCCGACGGCCGCGGCGTCAGCCCCATCCTCTCCTACGTTGGGCAGCCAGTTGGGCTTCCAGGGCAGCGCTGTCAGGCGATAGCCAGTCCCTTCTGCTATGGCAGTCACCCCTACGGAACGCCACTGCTCCTCCGATGGCCAACGCCCGCCCTGGGGAATCCACAAAGTCGGGCTGTCGGCGGTACGCATCTGGATGTGGTAGTAACGTAGGGCCTGACGCACAAGGATAGCGACATCTAGAGAGGATGTTTGCGAGGCTGTTTCCGCCGGGGTCAGCGCTCCGTGCAAGCGAGCAAAGATTGGCTCGCGGAAACGTACACCACTTTCCCCATCGCCCTCTAGAAAGAGACGAAGCGCCGAGAAGGCGTCTGCCCCCGTTAGCCCAATGACTTCTGTGCTCTGTTCATTCATCATCGTTCTGGCCTTGGGGCGGCGAGTCCGAAATAACGAAGAAGCCGATGGCGTCCAGCTTGACTTTCGGCCTCAGGATTGCTTCGTTGATAGCGTCGTTGATGGCTATCTCCACGTCAATGGTGGGATCGCCTTGTCCTCGTTCGTTAGCAATAGCCGCGTTCCTGCGTCGGAGTTGCTGGTTATGCACGACCAGGCTTTCCTGAGCCCCCCTTGCGGCGGCTAGAGCCCTTTCCTGGTAACGGGAGTTGCCAATCAGCAACTCCTGTGACCTATCCCGCACCTCCTGGCACAACTGGTGAAACCTCTGCCTGTTGACCAGGGCAAACAACGCATCTTGGCGACTTCCCAGATTATAGTCTCGCTGCCCCTTGTCGTAGTGTCGCCCCAGCATTTCCAGAACATGGGGCGCAATAACCTCGGAAAGGCTTTCATCCAGGTAGATCTCCTCAACCCAGGGCGGCATAAGGGCGTCAGCCCGCCGGCGAATGCTGCGCATATCAGACACTTGCCAGGTATGGGGAATCTTTTTCAGCGCGGCCTCCACATCGGCCTCTACCTGATAGCATAGCCGAAATCCCATCCATTCGCCCCATTGATCGGTCTTCCAAGCCTTGTCCACTCGCCAGGTGGCGAAGGCCGTGCCCCGGTCGTCCCAGCGCATAAATCTCACCAAACCCTCAACGAGGGGGGAACCAGGCCTCACTAGCCTTGCTTCTGGGTGATAAACAGCGGTTGATCGCCGGTAGGTGAGAGGCCGGTCTAGCCCAGTTTTCAGAATCTCCTGCCAAGGCTCCTTCGGAACCAGGGTGTCTTTAGTCCAGTGAAGCCTAAAGGCCTCTCGGAGATTCGTTTCAGGTCGCATCCAGAACTTGAGGGCTTCTCGTAGCCACCCGTTCAACGCCTCGTACCTGGAGATAACGTCGTCGGCATCGTCCAGTTGCTCAAACAATGAGTTGGCGCCCGCTTCAGCCATCTCCAGTCTGTCCAGAGCATACTGCTCGTCCAAGCGGATTCGCTCCGCCTTGAGGGCGTCCCGAATTCGCTGGCTCATGGCCGCCAACCCCGCGGCTCCGTCCTGGTAGAGGGCAAGAGCAATCTCACCCTGAAGTCGTTCCAGGAGGAACTGAACGTCTGAGATAGACTCGTGATAGAGATGGAAGGCTTCTTGAAGCAGTTGCTGCCAGGCCATCCAAGCACTGTTGCTGTCCAGGGTTGGCAGCAAAATGTGATGCTGGATGCGTTCCAGATGCCTGCCGAAGCGATCCAAACGGCCAATGCGCTGCTCCAGGCGGCTGGGAGCAAAGGGCAGGTCCAGGTGGACGATGGCGTCAGCTAATTGTAGGTTCAGACCTTCTTCCGTGGAGCGGTCGCACAGCAGGACGCAGGCTTCAGAGAAGTCCCAAAAGGTACGTACCGCCTTTTCCATATCTTCTGTTTTGGAGTAGGCGAGCACTGAAGGGATAGGAGCGTTACCGTCCAGGCCTTTTAGGTGACGGGAAAGGTCCTCAGCGGACTGGCTTGAGGAGGTGAAAGCGACGACTTTAGTCGGGTGGCCATCGCCCGCACTGCTGGCTTTTGCAATGGCGTCGGCGATGACAGAGGCCGCTACTCGGAGCCTGGAATGGCCTTTGGGGGATTGAGCGGCGGCTTTTTTCAGGGCGGCAAGCAAGTCCTCTTCGCCGTCAAAGGTCATCGGTCTGCCCGTTGCCGCCTCTTTCGCTGGCAGGTCAAGTTCCTCACTGAGCGTTCCTACGCCGCAGCCCAGGGCCTCGCAAAGCAGCAGATACCTGTTTGCCATCTGCCGCTCCAACTCTTGGGCCACAGTGGCATTTTTTGGGTCAGACAGAGAGGCGCGGGACTGCTGCCGCCATTCTTCCAGGGCGTCCCAAACCTCCGCAAACCTGGGGTCGTTCTCTCCATGCAGTGACACCACCCCGTCCCTGGGCAGGACCACCCACTCCGGCAACTCCTTCCTTCGGGTGCGTATGAGACGTTGGTAAATGCGGTAGGTCTCCGCAATGTGCCGCTTGAGGGACCTGATTACGGGCGCGACCGCCGCCCTATCAGGCCCACCTTGGAGCGGCGCAAGCTTAGGGGCGAGGTCAGCGATCATGCTGTCCTCCGCAAAGGCCTGGAGGAGCCGGGTGCTAATGCTTCGCAGGACAAAGGAGCCGGCCTCCGGATTCAGGGCGAGAAGGATCTGCCCGTACTCCTGGCGGCGGGCGACTTTTTCCTTGAACTGCTGTCCCTCTTCCAGCTTGTATACGTGTGGGTCAAGGAGGTGGAGCAATGCCAGCAAGGTGTCATTGTTGCCTAATAGTGGCGTAGCGGTGAGCAGGAGAAGCCTGGGAGTTGCGTGGGCCAGCCTGGTCAGATGGGCGAACTGGGCTGACGCGACGTAATCCGGTGAGGTCAGATAGTGGGCCTCATCCACTACCAGTGTCTGAAAGGAACCAGGCGACAATGACGGCAAAGCTTCAAAGGGCTTGACTGTCATCCGGTCGCCGAAATCTGCCGAGGAGAACTTTTCCGCTAACTCCCTCTGCCACTGTTGGACTAATGGGGAGGGACAAAGGACCAAGGCGTGGTCCTCTGGGTTGTCAATCAGGTGCTGGCGAAGGATACACCCTGCTTCAATGGTCTTGCCCAGGCCAACTTCGTCGGCAAGAAGGTAGCGCTGGATGGGGTCCTCCAGGACACGCCGCACAACCTCTACCTGATGAGGCAGCAACCATATGGAGGCGGATAGCAGTCCGGAGAGGCCGTGGCTGACTGCGCGCCCGTAGGCAAGGGAGGAGATAGCCTGCATTCGCCGGTCATGCCAGAACTGGCTTTCCATGCCGCCAGTGGCCAAGACCTCCGTAGGGTCAGAGGCAGGCCTCAGGCAGCGCACCTCCAAGGCTGCCTCCGGGATCTGTTGAAAACGCTTGTTGGGGAACTGGATGTCGTAGCAGAGGCTCCTGTCTTTTCTCCCAAGGACATAGCCAACCACTCTCCCCATTCGCCATAAATCTTGGCCAAGGTCATGGTGATACACGCGAGTCTGGGGCGAGAGGAAGCAGCGCTGCAGATCTGCCAGGCGATAGGTTTTTTCTTCGGCCACTGTGATAGATGTCTGGAAACGCACCCGACACTGGCCGGTTTTACGATCAATGGAGACTAGCTTGCCGATGCCATCGGCATCCTTTGTCCAAACGAAGTGCCCGACAACCGGAGTCGGTAGAACTTGTTTAAGCATCGCGGACCTCAATGCAAAATTGGGCACTTCCCGATTCAGAACAAAAGTATGTTGGCCTCAAGCACGGCTGACTTCCTTTGAATGAAGGGGCGCTTGGCGCGTTGGATTTGCTAGCTACCTCGTTGGCTCTCCTTCGAATGACCGACAAGGCCTGCATACCATTACTGCATTAAGACTCTTCCCTCATACTGTGTTAGCAGATGTATAGCCAACATCTGAATGTCCTTCGGAATGTTCTGAATCTCATTCCACTTTCGTTGGCGTCCATCAAAAAAGGCCCAGGACCCCTTCGTCCAGTGGCACACCTCCCGTAACGACGCCATCTCTCGACAAAACACTTCTTGGGTCGGTATATCTTCCCCCTGGTGATGTTCAGCAATCGCATCCATCACCAACCCCATACTGATAATGCCGGCGCCATGCATCAGGCGCGAATACCGGGGGGGTAACCCCCAAGCATCCTCGAAGACGGTTGCCGTGGCTGCCCAGAAACCCTTCAAGAGTCTAAGCATCGCTTCAACATCACCCTCTGATGTCCCGGGGGTTCTGAAGTGGTACAAGGCTCCGTCGCTGAGGCTATTTTCAAGCATCCGCAGAATGGAGTTATCTTTGATGACTCCCGCTGGGTTAGTAGGAGTTCGAACCATTTGCTTTAATGGGGAACCATTGTCATGATTCAGACGGTGAAGAAGAGACGCAGAGAACCTTCGTCGCTGAAGTAGGGCGGGCAATTTTGACCTGGTGCCAGGTAGGAGTTCATAGATCAGATCCTTGGATAGAGGCTTGGGAGAGTTGACCAGTATAAATTGCTCTCGTTGCTCTATGTCGGAGGCGGCTATGAATCCGGTGACGAATACTGGGAAACTCTCAAGGTTAGCGTCTCGGATGGCAGCCACTCGTTGCTGCCCGTCCACGATCCACCCAGGCATCCGTCGGCCCAAGGCGGCATTGTTCAACGGTATCTTGAGTGTTCCCGGGCAGGCGGTGCCATTCACCCCCGAAGCTTGGATGGTAGGTTCGAAGGTCACTGATTCGTCGAAGGCCAAGACGATGTTAGTGGGCATCATGGGGTTCTTTGATTCCAGGTAGGCGCGAATCTCAGCGATATGTGACAGAACTTCAGGTCGCTGATATCCGGCAATATCATGTCCATTGGTCTCATGGACTCGGGAAATCGTGGTGAACTCAGGCAGCAACTTCCCTTCGACCGCGAAGCTGTACAGCTTGCGGCCAGGTCCCTGCTGCAGTTCCAGCGCTGGCACTACTAACTCATGGAACTGCTTCAATGCCCAGTCCCTCCAAGGTCTCTCTCGCGGAAGATGCACCGGGTGTCTTTGCCAGCTCTCTTTGGAGTCGCGAATAGAAGATGGCAAGGTTGTGGAACCCACGTCGCTTGTTGCGTTCCGTACCGCGAAATAGAATCACTTGGATACCGACTTGCCGACACACCTCGCAGGAGCAGGAGGTCCACGGTTGGTCCTGAAGTACCTCCCGGTAGGCCTCAGCGCGGTTTTCCTTCGGATGATGGACCTGTTCGTAAGCCAAAACCTGCTCAAGTGTGATGTCAAGCGACAGGCGCCTCTCCGCATACTCTGAAAGGGCCTGAAGGCAGCGCTCTTCCAGTTGGCGCACCGTTTCCTGGTGGAGTTCACCCGAGCGGATTCTCGCTTGTAGTTGCGCATTGCCCTCAGTTTGAGGAACTCTAATGGCCAGATAGTTTCTGCCCATGGTGTAGTAGTTATCTTTGCCATCCTTGAACGCCTGCCGCAGAGGCGAGGTGCTGTCGAAACTTGTGACATGGTATCGCAGGAAGTGAGCTACCTGCTCACATCGGGTGACTCCTAGCAGGTGCAGCGTGGTGTCACTTCGAAGGATGGATGCAATAGTATCCAGGCATTGGAGAATACCGGGCGTCTTCAGGGGCACCATACCCCCAAGGGCAATACGTTTGTAGCCCATAGCCTGCAACTGTACCACGGCTCCGGCATACGATGCGGGACTCCATCCCTGGGCAACGCCTAGGGGAGTGAAGTGAACTTTGCGGATATTGCAACGGCGAGCGAACTCGTCTGCTAATTCTAATGTGATCTCCTGCCTTCTCCGCCACTCTTCAGGAACGCAATGCAACTCCGGCCACTCGTCGTCCAACCCCGGTTGAAAACCGAGAATCACGTGATCTACCGACAATCCATAGTCGAACTTACAATTTTCATAGAAGTCAATCACCTCGTCCGGTGTAAACGGGGGATACTCCTCGCGCACATAGGAGAACGCCCCGCAGTCACCCATGCTCTCTAAGCCACCACCTAATCGGAAGAAGGAACGTACACCAGCACGCCACAGACGCTGTCGCTGTGCTAGTGAATATCTACTTCCTGTGCTTCCGTTGCCATCGACCATCGCTTTTGAGACAAGAATGCCATCGTAGGGAGGCTTCTGATAGACCTCGTGGGCGTAAAGATCGTCTCGCTGACGGATCCTCCATTCCGCCCGGGTCTCCGTCTCAAAGTCAAACGTAGGGTCGACTGTGTCCTGGCTGTCGGCAAAGAAGAACTTCACGCTACAACACTCCGAGTCTTCGCAACCTTGAACAGGGCGGAGAACCGCTCTTGTCGGCACGCCCGCCCTCCGTCGCGAAGTCTGCGAAGCAGGAGACTCCAACTCACCCCTGGGTCCTTGCTCAAGCCGTTCAGAATATATCGTCGAATTTCGCCATCCGTCACAACCTTCCGTTGGTACAACCGGCGCGGAGGTGCTGCGGCAACCCGTTCGGCAAACCGTGCCCGCATGCGTGATGCCTGAAGCGGATGGTCTCTGGCTTCAGCCAGGGCGGCACGCGCCAGTCGTACGTTAAGAGAGTGCAGGCTCCCGCCCACTTCGGCTTGGAGTGCAGCAGTGCATGGCAGGAGGTAGGTATCGAGGCCTGGCAGGTGATCGGTGCCAGCAGATATGATGCACAGCAAGTCCGGATCGCAAAGGGACTTCGCTGCAGCCTGCAGGTCTTCGGTCATAGCCTTCAAATACACCTGAGAGGCGACTAGTATGAGGGGGACACGTGGGTATTTGGCAGTGAGGTGGGCGAGAGACCTCGGCAAGGATGCCTCAGGGCCACTCCATCGGGTATGGAGTTGCCACCAGGCTGCCCTGGCCGCGCTTGCGGAACCGGCGGGTTGAGTCCGCCACTTGCACATCGTATCTGGGTGCATCGGTGAGAAGGTTGCTGAGTAAGGTTTAACCTCCGTATCTAGCCCGATCAACCCGTAGCCCGCGGAGCAGACCCAGACGGCAGCGTCCAAGCCTGACGCCGCCGCGGTATCCTCCAGGGTTCGCACGATGCTCCAAGGGTCACCAGCATAGAGGCTCCGGGCTGGGATGGGCTGAGATGCGCTTGCAGATAGTCGTTCAACCCAAGCTGCGAACCCGGTCTGAATGTCTGCCGCACAAACGTCTCTTAGCTGCAGGTCCGTCATCGGAGGAACATGCTTCCTCTTGGTGCAGGTAACGACGATGTTCACCCGTTGAGACAGACTACGAGGGGACGGCGGCAACCCCATGTCAGTCCCCCGGCCCTATAGGGTTCAGGCTAACATCGTAGTCAAAGGTGTCTATCCGATCCTTTCGCTTCAGCCAGCCAACTACTGCGTAGGTAACTGGAGTGGCGGCGACTTCATACAGTACCTTCGCTAGCCACTGTACCCATACCAGATGCCAAAGACCTGGAACCTGACCGGCAAAGGCAATCGTAATGAAGACAATGGAATCCAGCCCTTGGCCAACGACGGTGGAGCCGATCGTGCGGCTCCAAAGCCATCGCCCACGGGTGGCCACTTTCATGCGCGATAGAACCGCCGAATTGGCGAACTCACCAACGAGGTAAGCGGCGAACGACGCGACCAAGATCCTCGGAGTGTAACCCAGGATAGTTTCATAGGCTGATTGATTCTCTTGCCAGAACTGAGCGGGAGGGAGTTGCCCAGCAACCCAAATCGCTGTGACGACGAGAAGGTTTGAGGCAAGCCCCAGCCAAATGACTGCTCTGGCTCGCCGGTATCCATAAACTTCGGTAAGAATGTCACCGACAATATAGCTTACTGGGAAGATGACGATACCAGCGGGAAGAATCTGGCCGGCGATAACCGCCAATTTGACTGAGATAATATTTGAAGAGATCAGGGCAGTAATAAATAGCGCAGTAACGACAACAAACAGTGGAGTTATGGGTTGCTGCTGGCTCGCCACATTCATTTTGTTGCTTCCCAATTAGTAAGATTGGTGTCCTACGGTTCGCTTGGATTTCAAGGGCGGTGGCAACCCGGCCAGCGACGGCGTTAGAGATGCCTATGGCGACTTCGAGTGCAGACCCTACCACCTGCGCCACCGTGTAAGTATCGATCCGGGTACGCTAATTCTACTGCAAGGAGGGCAACCCTGGGTAGACCTCCCCTAACGGACCGGCAGGTCCTCGGCAGGCCTCAACAGAATCGAGCCTCCATCTGTATGAGGTGGACCAGAAGATTCGGGCGGGCTGCTAAGAGAGAGTTGGACTCAAAAAATCGTTCGGTTATTTACTTGGAAGCGGACCGCTGTTTTCACGTTGCGCAGCCCAGCGCCGGTAGTACCCCGATTGTTTACGCCGCCGCCCGTCCTTGCTCCCAGGTGGTCTGCCTAGGCGTTTCCCCTCGGCCTTGGCCCTGGCCA
>SHZI01000040.1 GCA_009692345.1 Gammaproteobacteria bacterium
TTTTCTCGGTACCTTTTTTCTCCTTTTTTCTTTTTTCCCATGCCCACACGGATGTCACCAGAGCTCATTACCCACATCTCCTCCGGTGTCCGCGGGGCTCTGGCCGAAGATGTCGGCAGCGGGGACCTCACTGCCGCGCTCGTCCCCGCCAACCAAAGAGCAACGGCGACGATCATTACCCGGGACGGCGCGGTCGTCTGCGGCCAGCCCTGGGTCAAGGAAGTGTTCCGCCAGCTGGACGCCGGCATCCTGCTCGAATGGCACCTTGGGGAAGGCGAGGACGCCACCAAGGACCAGACCCTCTGCACGCTCAATGGCCCTGCCCGCCCCCTGCTCACGGGCGAGCGGACGGCCCTGAACTTCCTGCAGACGCTCTCCGCGGTGGCCTCAGCGTCCCGGGCCTGTGCGGAGGCTGTCGCCGGCACCCGGGCGCGGATTCTGGATACCCGCAAGACCATTCCCGGGCTCCGGCTGGCCCAGAAGTACGCCGTCCGTATCGGTGGTGGCACCAATCACCGGATGGGGCTCTACGACGGCATTCTCGTCAAGGAAAATCACATCGTTGCTGCGGGCGGCATCGCCAGTGCGGTCAGCAGGGCCCGGGAGCAGGGCTCGGGCGTTCTGCTGGAAGTTGAAGTGGAGAACCTCACCCAGGCTGAAGAAGCCATGGCCGCTGGCGCCGATCGTCTGCTACTCGACAACTTCAGCGTTGGGCTGATGAGAGAGGCGGTTGCCCTCCGGGACCGGCAGGCACCGCACACCACCCTGGAAGCCTCGGGCAGCATCAACTTCGAAACCCTGCGGCCGGTGGCCGAGACGGGTGTGGATTTCATCTCCATCGGTGCATTGACCAAGAATATCCGTGCAGTGGATCTCTCCATGCGCTTCCGCTTCCTATGACGGTCGAGACCCTCCCCTGCCCCGACTGCGGCAAGCCAGCCGGCGTGTGCATCTGCGATCGCGTCGAGAAGATAGCCACTAAACTCCGAGTCGTGATTCTCCAGCACCCCCAGGAGGACGACGCCCTGCTGGGTACCGCGAAGCTGGTTGAAGTCACCCTGCCCAAGGCGGAGATTCGCGTCGGCCTGTCCTGGGCCTCTCTGGATCATGCCATCGGCAGCAAGGATGCGAACCGGGAGCGCTGGGCCGTTCTCGCCGCCGCCAAGTTGCCGGCGCCGATTCCGGATTCTGCCCGGGGTGCGGTCGTGGTGATCGACCGCAAGGGCCGGGTCCGGGACCTGAAGCGTCACGGCCTGGAGGGCATCATCGTGCTGGACGGCACCTGGAGCCAGGCCAAAACGCTCTGGTGGCGGAATGCCTGGCTACTAAAGCTGCCCCTGATTGTCCTCACGCCGCGGGAACCATCAATTTATGGTCGCCTGCGGAAGGAACCCCGCAAGGAATGGGTGTCAACGCTGGAAGCCATCGGTGATGTGCTGCCGGCACTCGGCGAACCTGAAACGGTCCGCGGCAGCCTGCGCCGACTGCTGCGCACGCTACTGCAACGAGCCAGGGATCAAGCTAGCATAGCGTCATGAACACGACGACCCTGGCAAACCCTGCTATTGAGAAGGATCCGGAACGCTTCTTCTGGTGGGGCGTCTGGACGCTGATCATGGCGGTGTCGGCGCTGCCCATGCTGGGTTTGCTGCAGATTCCCAGAGTCTTCGGCTACACCACCACGCTGGTCATCCACGAGTTGTCGGCCTTCCTCTATTTCGGTCACACCTTCTTCAGCAACATCTGGGCGCTGCTGATCCGCAAGACGCAACCAACCGGGGTGGGCGTCTGGGCCCGCGCCCTGCTCCGTAAGCTCTGTCTCGGGATCACTGGCCCCACGGCGGTGATCACGCCCTTGTTTGGCGTCATGCTGATGGAGGACTGGGGTGGCCTGACCAACGTGCCCTGGGCCTGGGATGCCTACTTCGCCTTTTGGCTCATGGCGGGCTTCAGCGTCGTGCCCGACGTGATCCGCTACGGTCGGAACCGGAACGCCGCTGACCCGAAGCACGGCCTGATGAGCGGCGGGATAAGGGGGATGCTTGCCCTGGTCCTGACGCTGTACATCCTGCTCTACTGCATGGTCGCAAAGGGTAGCCTGTTCGCCGGGCCAATACTTAATGCCCTCGGCGTGACTCCTTAAAGCACCCCCCCTAGAACCGGATTTTTCCCCGCCAGGCATCCGCGTACATGCGGAAGTCCCCGATGAGGCTGTAGAGCGGGTGACTGAAGGTCGCAGGACGATTGCGCTCGAAGTAGAAGTGACCAGCCCAGGCTGGCCCGTAACCAGCCACCGGCACCAGCAGTAACCAGGCCCAGGCGCCCGTTGCGAATATGGTGACCAGCAGCAGGATCACGAGAGTAATGCCCAGGAAATGCAGCCGCCGGTTCGTCCGGTTCTGGTGGGCGCGAAGGTAGTCCGGGTAAAAATCAGCGAAGGACGTCTGGGGCACGGCTGCGGGCATGGCATCAGTTGCCGTTCACGACCGCCGCCATGACCACGCGCTTTGGCTCCGAAATGCCGTAACCCTGCGCGTAATCCACGCCCATGCCGCGGAGCATTGTGATGATTTCCTGATTTTCCGCCCATTCGGCAATGACCTTCTTGCCGGTGAGGTGGCCAATCTCGTTGATGGAACGGACCATCTCGCGGTCGATGGGATCATGCAAAATCTCCTTGACGAAGCTGCCGTCGATCTTCAGGTAGTCGACGGGGAAGTGTTTCAGATAGCCGAATGACGACAGGCCCGTGCCAAAGTCATCCAGGGCAAACTTGCAGCCCAGTTCCTTCAACGCATTGATGAAGCGGCTCGCCTGGGCAAAGCTGGCGATGGCCGCTGTTTCCGTAATCTCGAAGCAGATCTTGCTGGCATCCAGGCCGCTGCGCTGGAACTGCCGGATCACGAAGGGCAGGAACTCGTTGTCGGCCAGGCTGGCGCCGGACAGGTTGATGGAACACAGGGCCAGGCGCTCCCGCTCGTCAGCTTCAGATACGAGCCAGCGGAAGGTGTGCTCCACGACCCACCGGTCGATGTTGGAGATCTGGCCATAGCGCTCGGCGGCGGCGATGAAGAGATCCGGTGACACCAGCGCTCCCTGTTCGTCCCGCATGCGCAGGAGAATCTCGTAGTGAGCGCCGGTTTCCTCGACCTGCAGGGGAAGAATGCTCATCCGGTACAACTCGAAGCGGTCATCCTCGAGGGCGTTGATGATGCGCGCGGCCCACTGCATCTCGCGGCGGCGCCGCATCAGGTCAATGTCGTTCTGTTTGAAGGTGTGAATGCGATTGCGGCCTGCCTCCTTCGCCGCCTGGCACGCGCTGTCCCCCGCTGCGATCAGCGTGGCCACGTTTTCGTTGTCGCCGGTGATCGGCACCACGCCGATGCTAACGCCAAGCCGGAACGTGCGCTCGTCCCAGGTGAACTTGTGCTCCTTGATGGCCTCGCGCAGTACCTCGGCGGTGCGCATGGCCTCCTCAATACTGCACGCCTCCAGCAGCAGGCCGAACTCGTCGCCACCCAGCCGGGCCAGCGTGTCCCGCCAGCGGATCTTGGCGGTCAGCAGCGCGCCGAGCTGGGTCAGCAGCGTGTCGCCAGCGCCGTGGCCACAGGAATCGTTGATGATCTTGAACTGGTCCAGATCCAGGTAGAGCAGCGCGTAGGACGTTTCCCGGGCCTTGGCGCTTTTCAGCGAGCGCTCCAGCCGGCTCTCGAACTCCCTGCGATTCACCAGCCCCGTCAGCAGGTCGTGGCTCGCGTGGTAGGACAGGCGCCGGTTCAGCTCCCGGGACTCACTGACATCGTGAAAAACCAGCACCGCACCTGTCACATCACCACGGTCATTGCGGATCGGCGAGGCCGTACTCTCGATATAGAGCTCGTTGCCATCCCGGCGAATCAGCAGTGACGGCCGCACGGACTTCACCGAGCGGTTGCGTTTGATCGAGCTCATCACGGGATTTTCCAGTGGCTCGCAGGTTTCCTCGTGGAAGCCTCGGAAAATCTCGTCCACATGCCGGCCGCCAGCTGCGTCCAGCTTCCAGCCCGTGAGTTCTTCAGCCACCGGGTTGATGTACTCGACGACCCCCAGCTGATCGGTGGTGACCACGCCATCACCCATGGACTGCAGGGTGATCTGGGCGCTCTCCTTCTCGCGGAACAGAGCCTCCTCGTAGACCTTCTGCTCGGTGATGTCCGTCTCTACGCCCACCAGGCGCCGCAGCCGGCCGTGCTCATCCAGGAGCGCCTTGGCGCGGCAGATCACCCAGCGCCACTCGCCATCCTTGCGGCGCATGCGGTGAGTGTTCTCGAAGATCTCCGTGCGGCCGGCAATGTGATCCCGGAGCCGGGCCTGCAACCGGGCGTAATCGTCCACGTGCACGATGCGCCGCCAGTCGGGAGCATTGCGGGAGAGATCGTCGTCGGCATACCCCAGCATCCGCTTCCAGCGGGGGGAGTATTCGACCCGATTGTTCAGGGCGTCGAAATCCCAGGTACCGTCGTTGACGGTCCGCTCCAGCAGGTGCTCGCGCTCGTTGATATCTGCCAGACGCCAGGTGGTCCGGAAGCGCTCGAGGCCGGAAGCGAGGCTGGACCCGATCAGCTTCAGCAGCAACGTGTGCTCCACGCTCCAGCCCGGCTGGGGCTGGCCAAAGAACAGTGCCAGGCAGCCAGCGCGCTGGCCGTGGATATGGAAGCCGATCAGCAGCAGGGCACCACAACCCATCGCCGCGAGGTGCGCGCCATCGGTGGCCTGACTGGTGCGCTGGGGAGTATCGGTGTTGGCGATGCCATGGACCCGGAGGTGCCCGAAGTGCTTGTCGAGCCAGGGCAACTCATCGAGAGAGAGGCCGGTCAACACCTCGGGATTGCAGACAGCGAAAGTGCTACGGGCCGCCATTATCTGGTGAATTCGCTGGCCGGGCTCGTCCAGCAGGATGACGGCGACGGCATCGCAGGCAGTTTCGTCCCGGAGCGTCTCCAGGGCGGCGGCGAGGACCGGATCGGCAGCGCCGCCCGCCAGGTTCTGCAGATCGACGGCCAGCTTGGTGTAAACGACGTCCAGGCCCCCGGCTTTCCGGGCGCCCACTGCATCCTGCAGGCCCGTCAACGTGAGACGGTGTTCCATCTTCTTCCTTGGCCAGTGGCCACCTGCAAGCGATTCTGACAGAGTTTTTTTCAAATACAATCTAAGCTGATGTTCTTCATCGTATTTGATAATCTGGGCACTTCGCTGCCCCAGGCCATGGCTGACCCGTGGCGTTTGGGCATAATCGAATCTACCGCAGCCAGGCGCCCAACTGATGCTTGAGAAACTCCGCCTGTGGTGGACCCTGGATACCCAGGCGGAAGAGCAGAGCGCCGACAATCCCTTCGGTCCTCTGACCCCGCATCAGCGCCGGGACTCGGGCCCGATGCTCGCTCTCGCCTTTGGCTGGGGCTTCCTGATCACGGGTCTGTTCATCGGTGGTCTGCTCGGCGCGGGCCTGCCGTTCTGGCCGGAACTCGTGTGGAGTTCCCTGCTCGGCAACGGGGTGAACTTCATCGTCGGCGCGCTGGTTGGCTATATGGGCTACCGGACGGGCTGCAACAGTGGCCTGCTGTTCCGCCTGGTGTACGGCAATGTGGGCGCGGCAGTCCCAGTGCTGTTCCTGACCGTCCTGCTCATCTTCTGGCAGGGCATCACCGTGGGGGCCTTCAGTTTTGCCTGGGTGCAGGATTTCGCTTCGCCCTGGTTCTACGTCGTGGCAGTCTTCGCCGGCCTGCTCTATACGTGGACCACCTACTACGGGGTGCAGGGGCTGGAGAAAGTGGCGTTGCCCGCCTCTCTGATTCTCGTCGCCGTGCTGCTGTATGCCGGCTGGTACAACGTGAGCGCGGCGGGTGGCTGGGACGCCTTCCTGGACCTCTCCCGAACCACGGCAGCGAAAAACCCGCTGACCAACGTTCAGGCCATGAACATCGTGATCGGCTCCTGGATCGTGGGCGCCGTGGTGATGGCCGAGTACACCCGCTTCGCCCGGAAGGCCTGGGTTGCGATCGCCATCCCGTTTATCGTGCTGATCGTGACCCAGTGGATCCTGCAGTTTGTCGGCGCCATGGGCGGTGTGGTCTCCGGCAACTTCGACTTCACCGTTTACATGCGCTCCGCGGGCGCCCTCGTGGCGCTCTTCGGGCTGATTGCCATGAGCTTTGCCCTGTGGACCACGGGTGACGCCAACCTGTATCTGCCCTCCATCCAGACCGCCAGCGTGTTCCGGCGTCCCAAGCGCGTGATGGTGGTCATCTGCGGCCTGCTGGGTACGCTGATTGGCCTCGGCATCTACCAGCGCTTCATGGACTTCATCACCATTCTGGCGACCCTGGCGCCACCGCTGATCGGCCCGGTCATCGTGGACTACTACCTCTGCAACCGGATGCGCTTCAGAACTGAACTGCTGGACCGGCTGCCGACCTGGAATCCCGCGGCGGTGCTGGCCTTTGCCGTCGGCGCAGGCAGTGCCTTCTACTCGCCCCCGTGGATTGCGAACGGCTTGTTCGGCCTGCTCGTCTCGATGCTGGTGTACGGGTCGCTGTACCTGGTGGCCGGCAGGCTCGGCCTTCGCCTGGGCCATGCCCGGGCCGTTGCGGAATCGGAACCCAGGCAGGCCAAGGGGGCACGAACAGGATGACCGCCTGGAACCTCACCTTCCTTGGCGTCGGGGGTGCCGCCTCGCCCCGGCTGGGCTCGGCGAGCGTGATGCTGGAAAAAGACGACGCGCCCCTGCTGATGGTGGATTGCGGCCAGGAAGCCCTCACGGCCTGCCTGGCCCGCTACGGCCGGCCGCCGCCGGCGGTGTTTGTGACCCATGTGCACATGGACCACGTCGCCGGCTTCGAACGGCTCTTCGTCGCCAACTACTTTGGCAACTCCGGCCTGCCCCGCACGCGCCTCTTCGTGCCGGCCCTGCTGGTACCCCTGCTCCAGGGCCGGATCGCGGACTACCCCAACGTGGTGGCCGAGGGCGCGGCAAATTTCTGGGATGCTTTCGAGCTGGTCCCCGTGAGCTCGGGGTTCTGGCATCAGAGCCTCTGGTTCGACGTCTTTCCGGTACGTCACCACGTGCCCGGCACGGCCTACGGCATTTGCCTCCCCGGAGCCTTCCTGTACACGGGCGACACGCGCCCCATCCCGGAGACGGTGGCGCAGTTTGCCGACGGCCTGATGCCTCTCGTCCACGACTGCGACCTGCAGGGCAACCCGTCCCACACGGGCCTGCCGGATCTGCTCCGGGAGTACAACGAGGAGTTGCGCAGGCAGATGGTCATCTATCACTACGCCTCCCAGGCCGACGGTGTCGAGCTGGCCAGGGCAGGATTACGGGTAGCAAAGCCCGGCGATCGACTGAACCTGCCGTCTCCCCGGGAAGCAACTGCCGCCCACGCCGCCGCCATTCGCGAGCGGGTCCTGGGTGAGCGGCGGCACGGTCACTGATCCCCCCAATCCTTAACCAGCCTGGAGTGAAAAAGTCATGCGCTTGATCCTGGGTGCCCTGGCCGTGATGGTCGTTTCCTGGATGTGGAGTGTGGGCTTCTACGTGCTCAGTCCCGTTCCCTACTGGACCATGTCCCAGACGCTGGATGACCGGGCAGCGGGCGCCGCGCTGCTGGAGCACTTTCCCGAGAGTGGCACCTACATCCTCCCCGGCCGGATGAGCAGCAAGGAGATCCGCGATGAACTGCGCGCTAACGGGCCGGTGGCCACGGTCTACATCGACCGGGACGGTTCGCCCATGTCCTCGCCCCTGAAGATCAGCCTGGGTGTCGTTCAGGGGCTGGTGATCGGCCTGACCCTGGGCGTTGCGATGCTGATGCTGAACCGCTACACGACGAAGTACTGGAACCACGTGGCGATCTGCACCACGGTCGGTCTGGCCTACTCGGCCTACCCGCGGGTGGCCGACATCGTGTTCTCGGATTTCCCCCAGGGCTACCAGTGGATGATGATCTTCTCGGACTTTGTCAGCTTCGTGCTGATGATCATGGTGATGGCCTGGTTCACCAGGCCGCGGCCTGGCCAGGCCGAAAAAAGAACGGCGCGAGATTCGGGGGGAATACTCGCGCCGGGTAGTCCCTGACGTCGGGGGAGAGCGTCAGGAGTCTGGAGGACTTCGGTTTTAAGAATTGCCAGCCGGAACCACGCTGGTCGCCGCCTGGGCAGTACTGGTGCACTTCACCGGGGTCCTGGTGCCAACCTGCCAGGTCACCGCATCCCCGTCACCCCGCAGTTCGTAGCGGGAGTCGCCAAAGCGGAAGCCGGACTTGGCCGGACGGGCAACCAGTTTCACGGCCGGCTTGTCCGCCCCAGTCACGCGGGCGGCGCTGCCGGAATCCCGGTAAGCGACCGTGAGTGCCTGCCCGGACTCGCAGCGGTAGGCGACCTGGCGCCACCCGGCTTCGGCGGGCTCGTCCGCGGCAAAGCTCTGGCCGGCACCTAAAGACAACAGCAGGAGGCCGGCTGAAGTAGCAGCAATTCGACTAAGGACTTTCATCACCAACTCCCTGTGTAGCAGATCAACGTGGAGTGGCTTTCGGAGGCTGCCCGGGATCGGATGCGCCCCGACTCAATTGTTACAAAGTGTTACAGATTCTGGTAGCGCTCGCCCTGCTGCAGCATGGCGTCGGTGCCTATCGCGTCGTTGAGGCGCTGAAAATCGAACATCCGGTCCAGCATGCCCCGCGTCGTACCGTCGGCCTTCAGCGTGGCCAGATAACTCGTGGCCGCCTGCCCCACCACCCGCACCATCGCTCCCGGATAAATGGCCAGCCGGAAGCCGTGGCTGCCCAGCTCCTGAATGGAGAGCAGTGGCGTCTTGCCTCCCTCCACCATATTGGCCAGCAGGGGAATCTGGCCGCCGAGTTCCCGGCCCGCCCGCTCGAACTGTTCAGTACTGCGCAACGCCTCGATAAACAGTACGTCGGCCCCGGCCTCGGCGTACGCCTGCGCACGGGCCATACCAGCCTCGAAACCCTCCACGGCAAGCGCATCAGTACGGGCCACGATCACGGTGGCGGGATCCCGCCGCGCGTCCTGGGCCGCCTTGAGCTTGCCGAGCATCTCGCCCACGCTCACCAGCGTCTTCCCGTCCAGGTGGCCGCAGCGCTTGGGCAGCGTCTGGTCTTCCAGCTGAATCGCCGACGCGCCCATTTTCTCCAGCAGTTGCACCGTGCGCTGCACGTTCAGGGCATTGCCGAAGCCATTGTCGCCGTCCACGATCAGCGGCAGCCCGACCCGGTCGCGGATGTTGCCCACAGTCTCCGCCACTTCCGTGAGCGTGGTCAGGCCAATGTCAGGCCGGCCCAGCCGTGAGAAGGCGATACTTGCCCCGCTGACGTAGGCACACGCAAAGCCAGCCTGCTCGATCAACAGCGCGGTGAAGGCGTCGTAACAGCCCGGCGCGATGAAGGGCTGGCCCGCGAGGAGTGCTCGGAGCCGCTGGGCGTGGGACATCAGTGGGGTTCCTTGTTGACGCGAAGTTTCAGCCAGGGCATCAGGCCGCCGGCCTCGACCATGGCCATGAGGTGGGCCGGAATACCGGCTACGGTATGGACGGCGCCAGAACCAGCAATCTCGATCCGTCCGGCCACGGCATCGACCCGGAGCCGGTCACCCGGCCGCACGGTGGCGGCGCCAGGGAACACGAGCGCCGGCAGACCGAAGTTGAGCGCGTTGCGGTAGAAGATCCGGCCAAAGGACATGGCGAGCACAGCGCCTACACCGAGGTGGGTCAGGGCGATTGCCGCCTGTTCCCGGGCCGAGCCGACGCCAAAGTTACGCCCGCCTACGACGATATCCCCGGGACGAACCTCCCTGGCGAAAGCCGGATTGATCGCCTCCAGGCAATGGCGCGCCATCTCCTCCATGCTGGCCTTGAAGTACAGGCCCGGCGCCATCACGTCAGTGTTGATATCGTCGCCGAACACCCAGGCGCGACCCTCGATGAGCTTCAAGGGAGAAACTCCCGGGGGTCCGCAATGCGGCCCGCTACCGCCGACGCCGCCACCGTGTAGGGCGATGCCAGATAGACCTGCGCAGAATTCGCGCCCATCCGGCCGCGGAAATTCCTGTTGGTCGACGAGATGCACACCTCGTTCTCCGCCAGAACCCCGGCACCCAGGGCGGCGCAGGCGCCGCAGCCGGTGGGCAGCAGGTAGGCCCCTGCCGCGGTGATCGTGGCCAGCGTCCCGTCCGCAGCCGCTGCCGTCATGGCGCTGACGGAGGCCGGCGCCACCAGCAGGCGCGTGCCCCGGGCCACGCTTCGCCCCTTGAGCACCTCCGCCACCATGTGGAGATCCGAGAGCTTCGCGCCCACGCAGGCACCAATGTAGGCCTGGTCGACCCGCACGGAGTCGAAGGACCCGACGGGCCCCGAATTGGCCGGTGAATGGGGGGCAGCAATCTGGGGCGCGAGGTCCGTCGCCGAGAAGTCGTGGACGGCGGCGTAGCGGGCGCCAGGATCGCTCCGCCAGTCGAGGGCATCGGTTGCCGGCCCGCGGCCCGCGGCGCGGAGCGCCTGGAGCGTGACCTCGTCGGCCTCGACGAGGCCGGTTTCAGCGCCCAGCTCCGCGGCCATATTCGTGAGCACCATGCGCTCCCAGATGGACATGTTGCGCACCGTTTCGCCGCCGTACTCCAGAACGCGCCCGCCGTTCTCCATGCCGAGCTCCCGGCACAGGAACAGTGCGATGTCTTTGGCGACGACGCCGCGGGCAAAGTGCCCCGACCAGTTCACCCGCACGGTCTCGGGCGTCTGGATCCAGATCTCACCGGTAACGAGCACACCCGTCAGCTCTATCGCGCCAAAACCCGCCATGAAACAGCCGAAGGCGCCGCCCATGCTGGAGTGGGAGTCACCACCCACCGCAAACATGCCCGGCGTCAGCAGGCCCTGCTCGGCCAGCAGCACGTGACCGATGCCCCGCATGTCGAAGAAGCGCCTGATACTGAAGTGTGCCGCGAACTCCCGAGTCAGCTTGAGGATGGCGGCCGACTCCGCGTCCACCGCCGGGGTGAAATGATCGGAGCACAGGACGATACGTTCCGGATCCCAGACGCCGACCCCGAGCTCTTTAAGCCGGGGCCAGATGCGCCGGGGGCCGCCAGAGTCCAGCAGCAGAGCGAGGTCCACCCGGCAGGTCACGATCTCCCCAGGACTGACCCGGGGGTGGCCCGAGGCCCTGGCGAGGATCTTCTCAGTCAGCGTTCGGGGCATTTCAGCGGACCCTTTCAATGGCGCGTCGCGCCAGCGTCAGGGCCACCCGGGACGTCGCTGCCGACGTGAACCACTTCTTCCCCCGGAGGCGCCACACCCCCGTCGCGACACTCCGCGCTGGTCTGGGACAAGCCCACGTCGGAGCCGCCAGTGGCTTCCGTCATCCACTGCCCGCTCGTCCAGAACCGGTCCGGGTCGCGACTGGTGAGACGGGGCACGGCCCGGTCGATCAGTGCCTGATTCCCGGCGGCCAGCAGCGTCCGCGCTGCGCCGTCGGTCATGGCCACCGGGCAGGTGTACACATCCGTGACGGGATGAAAGAGATGCACGAGCAGAAACTGGGGCACCCGGGACCAGTGACTGTGCTGGCGCTCCTGTGGGCGCGCGGTGAGTCCGTAGCGGACAGCAACGCGCTCCGCCTCGTGCCACAGGGGCGACGATTCAATGCGGTCGACCCGGTTGCCCCAGGCGTCGAAGGTCGTGAGCTGCGGTTCATTCGGGCGATCGGCGCGCTGGCAATCCCGGAGCGGACCGGCGGCCCGCGTGCCGAGCTCGTCCAGCTCCGGTGCGATGGCCGCTGCAACCGCAGCCGGCAGCCGGTGCTCAACAAGGCTCCGCACCAGCCAGTCGTCCAGATAGCCAGGCCGGGAGCGCGGCTCCGGCTGGACGAAGGACTGGATGGTCATTGCTCCGCTCAGGCCACGCGGGTGACGCCCCGGGACAGCTCCCGGGCGTGGTCCTGGACGTGGTCCTGGACGTGGTCCTGGGCAACTGTCTTGAGCGGTACGGTCTTGTGCACCCACTGGCCCGGCTCGCTCCGGTGGCCCGGGCAGGGCAGCACCCGGACGTGCGTATCGCGCAAGGCCGCCAGGGCCAGGGCATCGACCTCGCCGAATTTCTCGGCGTAGTCCCGCGTCATCTTGCGGGCCTGGGCCACCGTCACGTCGGTCGCCACCAGCAACTCCTCGGCGGGCGACGCCGCCTGGCGGGGCTGAGTGCCCTTCAGCACGGCGTAGTCCTCATCCATGACCTGGTCCCGGGTCATCGTCACCAGCATCTGGTGATCTGTCGCTGAGAGCCCTCCCTTGCCGTCGGCCCCGGGTTTCGGCTGCAGCAGGAGCATGAAAATCTGGGTATTGTCCTCATCGATCGGTGTCACCGTGGCGACGACCACGGTGGCGGGATAACCCGGCTGCCTGTTCGTGTTCCGGGACACCATGCCGATCACGTCGAACTCCATCATGAGCCCGCGGTCAGGACTGAGGTTGCCCTTGGCATCCCAGGCGGCATGGAACGCCTTCACGTAGGTGTCGGTCTGCTCAAGGGTTTCGATGGTCACGCCCTTGGGCAGCCACTTGGCGAATTCGTGCACATAGTGCACGTGGCAGGGGTCATTGTAGTTTTCCGCGAGGCGCACGTAGTGCACATCCTTCTTGCGCGACAGGATGCCCACGTGCCAACCGTCGGGATCGGCGTATTCCGGCAGGATGTTCCGCAGCCGGGGCCGCTGGGCCTCATCCAGATCCCCCAGGAAGGCAAACACCAGCCCGTAATGCTCCTCAACCGGGTAGGACGGGACCCGGGCCTTCCGCGGCGGGGCAGCCGGATCCTTGATGCCCGCCGGCACCCGTACGCACTTGCCGCTGCCTTCGAACTCCCAGCCGTGCTGGGGACAGATGAGGAGGTTATCGCGGCGCTTGCCGGCGGACAGGGAGGCGCCGCGGTGACAACAGACATCGCTCAGGCAGTGGGCGACGCCTGCCTGGTCGCGAAAGAGGACGAGGTCGCAGCCCAGCATGCGGACCTTAAGCGGCGCCTGCGTGAGCTCGCTGGCAACACAGGCCGCGTACCAGTTATTGATGAACACCCGGGCACTCCAGACAGTGGAAGCGGCAGTCAGTATGAACCTCCGGACAGCAGTCTTTCTAGACTGGCGCCATGACCTCCACCATCCAGCGGCTGCTCCCCCCGGACGACCTGCTGCGGGACGCCACCTACCGCCAGCTCTGGACGTCCATTCTGATCAGCTCCTGCGGGGGGCAGCTGACCCTGCTGGCCGTGCCCCTGACGGCGGTGGTGCTGCTCCACGCCCCGCCGCTCCAGATGGCCCGCCTCACCGCGACCGGGATCAGCGCCTTTGTTCTGCTCTCACTCCCCGCAGGCGTCTGGCCTGGTGGATGGGGTGGCTATCCATGGAATGGCTCTACTTCGTAGCCTTTGCCTTTGGTGCGGTGTACAGGATCGCCGGCAGCGCAGCCCAGATCGTGCTGACCCAGATCGTTCCGCGGGAGCGGCTGGTGGAGGCCCACGCCAAGAATGCGCTGGCCAACTCCACCGCAGAAGTTGCAGGGCCCGGCGCCGCCGGCGTGCTGATCAGCCTGACGAGCCCCGCACTGGCGCTCGTGGCGGAGGCGGAGGCGGAGGCGGTGATGCTGACCTGCTCGGCACTGATTCTGCGCGGCCTGCGCCTCAACGAGGTGTTGCACCCGGCCACCCAACGCTTTCGCGCTGCGCTGCTTGCTGGCCTCTCTTTCGTCGCGCAGAACCGGCCGCTGGTAACGATGGCCTGCATCGTCGGGGGCTGGCAGCTGTGCCCGGGGTTGGGCTGACCAGCTCTATGGGCAGTGAACGGGTCGCCGCCTACCAGCGCTACCTGAGCGCCAACGTGCAGCCCGGCCACGTCATCCTGCGCGCCAACTCACCCCTGGCGATGGCCCTCGATGGCCCTGGCGGTGAAGGCCAGCGTGGGCCTTGGGGGACTGTCGTGCATCACCGCCGCCCGCCTCGGCGGGCTCGTGCGCCTGGGTTCGTTCATTGAGGAACTCAGCACAGAGCTGTGGATCCTCTCCCACCCGGCGCTCCGGGAAGCCATCACCAGGCTGCGCCCGCTGTTTCTTGGCGAGGACGCGCAGGATCGCGCCTGAAGGCGCTCCTACCAGAGACCCTTCAGCCGCTCGGCAAGTTTCGCCACTTCGGCCGGGTCCGCCTGGCTGACTTCTGCGTACTCGGTGAAGCGCTCCGGGATCTTGATGGTGGCGTCGATACCCATCTGCTCGCCCACGGTCGGAAAGCCCTGGGGCCCCTTCGGTGCGGAGGGGTCCAGGATGAAGGCCTGGCCGGAACGATTGATGATGATGTCGCTGTAGGGCTGGACCCGCGTCTGGATGGCCCACTCGATCGCGGAGAGGTCGTAGGGATTGACGTCCGGACCCACGACCACCGCCATCTTGGCGGTCCGGGGCCAGCGACCGGCAGCCCCCCAGAGAGCGTGCAGCACGTACTTGCCAAACTCCGGATGCGGTTTGGTAGCGCCATCCACACTCAGCTGCACCACGTAGGTCATGTTCGGCGTGACCACGCAATCCTTGACCTCCGGGATCTTGCGCTGCAGGTCGGAGAGCATCTCGCCTTCGATCGGTATCAGGCCCAGGTAGTTGTGGTCGAAGGGCGGCATCATCTCGATCGTCGCGTACCAGAGCGGGTTCTTCCGGTGGGTAATGGTGGTGACATCAAACAGCGGGAAGACCTGGTGCTTGTCGTAGTAACCGACGGAGTTGGAGTGCCAGCCGATGATCTGCTGGGGCACGTCCGGCTGAAAGACCCCTTCAATGACGTACTCCGCTGACGCGGGCACTTCCAGATCCACGGTCTCGCACTTGACGAGCTCCACAGGCGAGCCCCGCAGGCCGCCGGCATAGTCGTATTCGTCGAGGCTGTAGGGCACGCCCGTGGCTGCCGCCATATGAATGGCCGGATCACACTGGCAGGCAATGGCGATCTCGAGGGGCTTGCCCATGCGCTGCGCCTTCGCCAGATGCAGGCCCACGTGATTCATGGGCGGGTTCCAGAAGGCGAAGATCGACAGCTGCTTTTTCTGCTCGTGCTCACTGTAGCTGCCGCCGTGGGGGTGCTGGCAGTTCCAGAGGCTGGTGAGGCGATACCAGCCCACATTCCGGATCCCGGTCTCCGGGTCCTTGGTGACCACGACACCCCCACAAACGTAGGCGGCCCCCTCCTTGCCGAGCCACACGTGGGGGATCTGCTTGTCGATAGAGATCTTCTCCCGGGGAATCACCACGTCCTTGCAGGGGGCCTGCGCCCGGTCAACCATCACCGGCTTGT
This sequence comes from Gammaproteobacteria bacterium, assembly GCA_009692345.1. Lineage (GTDB taxonomy): Bacteria > Pseudomonadota > Gammaproteobacteria > Steroidobacterales > SHZI01. The sequence goes on from SHZI01000040.1 coordinate 15,374, forward strand.
GCCAGGTGCTGCGGTCCGCCAGGATCGCCGCGTGCTTCAGCTTGGCCTCGATGGGGTCCCTGGTATCGATCGTGAGCGCGGTGCGTTCCCGGGTGCCGAAGGGATTGAAGATCACCGGAACACCCGGGGTGTTGTAACCCACCAGGTTCTCCAGAATCAGCCCGGGTCCGCTGGTCTCGGCGAGCAGGCGCATGAGGGTCTGCAGTTCGTTACTGCCGTGGGCGACATTGATCGGCGCCTTGACGTGCTTCAGCTGCCCCATAGTGTCGAGCTTCCCAAGAAACTCGCGCATATCCTTAAAGGCCATCGAATCCTGCTCCCGTGCTCGTGCGGCTGAATTTGCACGCTGCAAACCATAGCATGGGAAAATGGGGACATGCCTCATTTCCAGGGGCGGGAGCAACGGCACCGTCGCACTGCCTGGAGGGGCCCCTGGAAATGAGGCATGTCCCCATCTTTCCGACTTTGCAGTAGGCTAGCCAACCCTCATCCCCCGTTGCTCAGGAAAATACCCAATGGCTGCCTCAAACAAGAAAGTCGCCATCGTCACCGGGTCCGCCACGGGCGTCGGCGCCGCCGCCGCGATCCTGCTGGCCGAGCACGGTTGCAACGTGGTCATCAACTACACCCGCAGCCAGACCGAGGCCGAGGAGACGGCGGCGACCTGTCGCGCCAAAGGCGCAGAGACGATCGTTTTCCAGGCGGATGTGTCGGATGACGACGCCTGCCAGGCGATGGTCAAGGCGGCGGGCGACCAGTGGGGTCGCATCGACTACCTGATCAATAATGCTGCCCGCACCAAGTTCAATCCCTACAAGAAGCTGGATGGCGTCAGCAAGCAGGACTTCCTCGACATTTACGCGGTCAACGTGGTCGGCGCCTACCAGATGGTACGGGCCGTAACCCCCTGGATGAAGAAACAGGGCCAGGGGTCCATCGTCAACGACTCCTCCATCGGCGGTGTGACCGGCATTGGTTCCTCCATTCCTTACGCCGCGTCGAAAGCCGCGCTGAACCTGATGACGAAGTCCCTGGCCCACGTCCTGGCGCCGGAGATCAACATCAACACGGTCGCGCCCGGCATGATCCAGACCCGCTGGCTGAAGGGCGGCATGGGCGACGAGCAGTACGAGGCAATGATCAAGACCCAGGGCGCGCTGCTGCCGCTGAAGAAAGTGGCGACAGCGGAAGACATCGCGGCCGTGCTGGTCTGGTTCCTCGAATCAGCCCACCTGATCACTGGCGAAACGCTGATTGTGGACAGCGGCATCCACATCGGGACGCTGCCGAATTATTCCAGCGGGGATGCTTACTAAACTGGGGACATCGACGGCACCGGCCGTCGCGCCTTAAGGCGCTCCTACGGGGGAAGCTTCGTTTCCCACTTCCAGCCGAAGCCCTTCGTGCTGTCGATCAGCCGGATCCAGGAGGGCGTCAGTTGCCAGAACGGCGCGCGCTGCAGCCGGCTGGCTATGATTTTCTCGTTGTCGTCCTTCGGCCGGTCGAACAGGCGGCGCACGTCGGGGAACTTTTCGAGATAGGCGTCCAGCGCCCTGAGGCGCGCTTCCCCTTCGAGAACCAGGGTACGGCCTTCGATCTGTAGCCCGATCACCTCGCCCCAGGTGGCCACATCGTGATTGATCGCCCCGGTCACGTGGGCGTCGTGGTGCATTTCCCGGCCGTGCCTGGTCTTCAGGTCGGACACGAAGTAGAGATTGAGATCCGCATCGCTGGCGTAGAACACGGTGGCGGCCCAGGAGCGGCCGTCCGCTGCTGTGGCCAGCGTGATTGTGCTGTGCCCCACCAGCAGTTCACGAATCCGGGGCAGATGAGTGTCAGGCACGGGGTCTCCCTAGCGCTTGCGGACCTTGCGGGCAGACTCCCGCCCACCCTTCCAGCGTTTCACCAGACCGCTCTCGATATCGAAGAGATCGAGAACCCGGCCCACATTGTGGTTCAGCAGGTCGTCGATGGTCTGGGGGTCGTTATAGAAGCCGGGCATGGGCGGCGCGATGATCGCCCCCATTTCTGCCGCCTGGAGCAGCAGGCGACAGTGACCCACATGCAGCGGCGTTTCCCGGGGCATCAGCACCAGCCTGCGCTGCTCTTTCAGGATCACGTCGGCGGCGCGGACGACCAGTGTGTCGGCATAGGAACTGACGATGCCCGACAGCGTCTTCATCGAACAGGGCGCGACGATCATGCCGCCGGTCTTGAAGGAGCCGCTGGCCACCGTCGCCGCCAGGTTCTGGTCGCTGTGCACCTCGTGGGCCAGGGCTTCCACGTCCTTGACCGCCCAGTCTGTCTCCAGGGAGATATTGAGCTTCCCCCCGTTGCTGATGACGAGATGCACCTCGGCGTCGGGTACCTCCCGCAGGGCCTCCAGCAGCCGTATGCCGTAGATGGCACCGCTGGCACCCGTTATCGCGACGATGAGCCGCATGGCAACTCCTGGGGACTAGGTCAGTGGCATGATACTGACATGATACGGGCCGGACTCAGGGGGCACCAGTTGAAGCGCGTCTACTCCTCGGCTTCCCTGTGGGAAGCCCGCGAAATCCTTGCCCTGCTCCAGCAGCAGCGCATCGAGGCCACGTTACTTAACGAGAACATGGCCGGCATGCCCGGTGTCCTGCCCTTCAATGCCAGCATGACGGTCGACGCGGAAGTCTGGGTCCTGGACAGCGCCCTGGCAGACCGGTGCGCGCACCTGATTGCGGAGTTTCAGGCCGCTGCCGCGCCGCAGGGGCCGGACAGTGACGCGGCCTGGCACTGCGCCGCGTGCCGGGAAGACAACCCCGCCGGTTTTGAGCTCTGCTGGGCCTGCGGCCTGGGGCGACCGCACAACCGAGGCTAGCCGGCGCGCCGCAACCCGGCCCTTGCACCGACGGTCAGCAACCCGCCACGCTGCACACGGCACGTCACCCCGCCACGCCAGTCGTCCGTGAGCGCCGCCTTAAGGCCCGGGGCCACCGCGTCCATCCGCTCGCAGGGGTCCAGCTCGCCGGTCACCAGCAGTTCGATGTCGTCGCCGAGATGCAGAACCGCGCCGCTCGAGTGGCGCAGATCGAGCCCCTCAATCAGCAGGTTGGCGCGGCGCGCCAGCCAGGGAAGGTCAGCCCCGGCGAGGGTGCAGGCCACTAGCCAGGCCTTGGCTGACAGGATGGTGATCTGCCGCTGGCCGGGCCGGCCCCGCGTGTCACCGGCCACGCCGGCGGCCTTCGAGACCTCCACCTGGTCGAGGGCCAGCATGGGTCCGCGTTTCACATGGCGGCGGGCGATGCCGAGGACGATGCCCCGGTGGTCACTCAGTGGGCCTGGCATGGGATCACCGTGGTGAGGGGTAACGGATAGACCTATATTGTGCTGCGAACCTGCTGGAGGCCATCCCCCGCCATGCGTCGCTCCTGCCTTGCCGTTTCCCTGTGGTGTCTGTGCGCCCAACCGGCCAGCGCTGCAGGACCTGCGCGGACGCTGACCATTACCGAAGGCACCAACTTCGCCGCGCCGGTCGGCCCGGACGAGGTGACCGTCGTGGATATCCAGGGGGCACTCTGGAAACTGCCAGGAACGCCCCTCACGGACGGTTTCGGCGACGACCGCCTCCCGCGCTTCAGTCCGGATGGCGAGCAACTGGTCTTTCAGTCCTTCCGGACGGGCGACTTCGACGTCTGGCAGATGCCGGCCAGGGGCGGCCAGCCCAAGGCGCTGACAGCAGGCCCGGCAGATGATCGCGAGCCGGTGTGGTTCCCCGATGGTCAGCGCATTGCCTTTACGTCAGACCGTAACGGGAATCTGGACATCTGGCAGCTGGAGACCGGGACGGGGCAACTGACGCCGCTGACCCGTGATCCGGCGGATGACTACTGGCCAGCGGTGGCCCCCGACGGCAGCCAGCTCGCTTTCGTGTCGGACCGGAGCGGTCCGACGGGGATCTATGTCGAGTCTCTGGGGCCGGGGGCAGGACCGGCAGAACTCCTGGTCAGCGGCAAAGCCGGCCGCGCCTTCGCGCCAGCCTGGTCAGCAGATGGCCGCTCCCTGGCCTACCTCCGGACCGTCGAACAGATCGGCTTTCCCGCCATTGCCCGGCACGAGGTGGTTCTCCTGGAGATCGGGACCGGTCGCACGCAGGTGATCTCCACCGCCGGTGACGACGTGTTTCCCTTTCCCCCGGCGTGGCTCCCGGACGGCGGCGTCACCTGGACCGCTAACGGCGCCATCCAGCGCTGGCACCCGGACAGTGGCCTCCGGACAGTAGCCTTTGCGCTGCCGTTGCCAGTCACGATGCCGGACTACCGCCATAAGCGCTTCCTGCCCCCGGAGAAGCGGCAGGCTGCCCTCGGGATCGTGGAGCCTGTCGCCGCGCCCGACGGCGGCGTGGTCTTTGCCGCGCTGGGTGACCTCTGGTGGCGCACTGCCGCGGGTGAACTCCGGCAACTGACCAACGATCCCTGCGTGGAACGAGACCCCGCCTTCGCGCCGGACCAGCGCTCACTCGCCTTCATCAGCGACCGGGGCGGCAGCATGCAGGTCTGGCTCCGGGACCTGGTCACGGGCGTTGACCGGCAGGTCACGCGCATGCCGCGGGGGGTGCGCTACCCGACTTTCGCGCCGGATGGCTCGTCCCTCGCCTTTGCGCAGGCCGGGCCAAGGGGTAATCAGGACTTCACGCTCCACCAGGTCGATCTTGCGAGCGCCCGCGTGACTCCCGTCAGGGCACCACCGCTCTGGCCAGGACGCATGGGCTTCAGTACCGACGGCACTCACCTGCTGGTGGCGGCACTCACCGGCACGTCAGCGCGCTTTCGCGGGGGGCGGAACGTGCTGAAGGCCATTGACCTGAAGAGCGGCGGCGAAACCACCCTCGATCTGCCACCGGGCCTGAGCGCCGACACGGGTCCGGTCCTGGCGCCGGACGGGCGCACGGCGGCGCTGCTGATTGATGGCGAACTCTGGCTGCTGCCGCTGCAGACGGACGGCAGCGCAGCGGGACCTCCCCGGCGGCGCCTGACGGGGCTGGCGGACTACCCCTCCTTCAGTGCGGACGGTCGCACCCTGACCTACCTGGCCACCGGCGGGCTGCGGCGCATCGCTGCTCTCCGCGGGAGGCCCAGCGCCCTGCCGCTCACCCTCAGCTGGACCCCCGCAGCCGGCAGCGGCAGCGTGCTCATTCGCGCCGGCAGGCTTTTCGACGGCAGCGGCCCGGACTACCGGCTGAACGTAGACATTCTTATCGAAGGCCACCGCATTGCCGCGGTTGGCCCGAAGCTCGACGCGCCGGCTGGCGCCCGGGTGATCGACGCCCGGCAGGCCACCGTGCTGCCGGGACTGATCGACAATCACGCCCATCATCAGGCCCAGGACGGTGAGTGGGTCGGCCGGGCGTGGCTCGCTTTCGGCGTGACCTCGGTCGTCGAGCCCGGCGGGCTCCCTTACGAGTCCCGGGAAAACTACGAGGCCTGGGCTGCCGGCAGGCGCTCCGGACCCCGTCTCTTCTATGCGGGACCCCAGCTCGACGGGCGGCAACGTTTTTTTCCCTTCGCCAGCCACATCACCACCGACCGCCGGCTGGGTTTCGAGATCGAACGGGCCAGGGTGCTGGACTACTCGCTGCTCAAAACCTACACGCGGATGCCCATTGCCCGGGAGGGCAAGGCCATTCGCCTGGGCCACCGGCTCGGGCTGCCCGTGTCGTCCCACGAAATCTACCCGGCCTTTGCCCTGGGTGGCGACCGCGTGGAACACCTGCGGGGCACCAGCCGTCTCGGGTGGTCGACCAAGCAGAGCGACGGCCTGCGAATGTATGCCGACGCGGTGCAGATCGTGGGCGCCACGGGGGCCACGATCGTGCCCACCCTGGTGGTCGGTGGCGGGTTCCTCGATGTCCTGCTCCGCTACCCGGAGCTCGACGCCCTGCCCCAGTACACAGCGTTCTACCCGGACGCTGACCGCAAGGCGCTGCGGGCGCTGGCGGGGCTTGCCGGCAGAAAGCCCGACCTCTTCGCTGCCGGACTGGCGAATTCCCGCCGGGCGGTGCGGGACCTCTCGGCCGCCGGCGCGCGCATCGTTGCGGGGACGGATGCGCCCATCTTTCCTTACGGGCTCTCACTGGTGGCCGAGCTGCGCGCCCTCCGGGACGCGGGCCTGCCGGGCGACGCTGTCTTGCGTTCTGCGACCTCTGCTGCCGCCGACGCCATCGGTGCCGGGGACCAGCTGGGCCGCATTGCACCAGGAATGCTGGCCGACCTGCTGATCGTGGACGGCGACCCCCTGAACGACCCCCTCGAACTCACCCGTCTCGAGATGACCTTCAGTAACGGCGTGCCGGGCCCCCGTGCTACCCTGCCGACCCGCCAAGCCGCGTCCCGGCCGATGCCTTAACTAAGTAGCGTAAATTATTGATTATGCTTGAACTTCTGATTCGACCCGAAGCCTGGATAGCCTTCCTCACGCTCACGGCCCTGGAGCTCGTGCTGGGGATCGACAACATCATCTTCATCTCCATCCTCGTGGACAGGCTGCCGCCGGAGAGTCGGGAGGTGGCGCGGCGCCTTGGCCTGTTCCTCGCCATGTTCATGCGCATTGCCCTGCTGCTGGTGCTGTCCTGGATCGTCGGCGCCACCGCGCCCCTGTTCTCCGTCTTTACCATGGCCATTTCCTGGCGGGACATCATCCTGATCCTGGGTGGCCTGTTCCTGATCTGGAAAAGCACCAGAGAGATTCACCACCTGGTCGAGGGCGTGGCAGAAGAGGGCACCACCCGGATCGCCTCCACGTTTGGGTCCATCATTTTCCAGATCATCCTGATCGATATCGTGTTCTCCCTGGACTCCATCATCACGGCAGTCGGCATGGTGAGCGAAGTCGAGATCATGATTGCGGCGGTAGTCGTCTCTGTGGGCCTCATGATGCTGTTTGCGGCGCCTATCGGCCATTTCGTCTCGGACTATCCCACCATCAAGATGCTGGCCCTCTCCTTCCTGCTGGTCGTCGGTGTCGCGCTGATCGCGGACGGCCTGGACACCCACGTGCCCAAGGGCTACATCTACTTTGCGATGGCGTTCTCGGTGGTGGTGGAAATGCTGAACATCCGTCTGCGGAAGAAAATGGTGCGCTGAAGCCATGGACGTCGCCCGGGAACTCTTCTCCTACCGCAAGTACTGGGCCAGCCGGCTGACGCCGGCGCCGGTGCTGCCCATGTGCCGCGCCGAGATGGATGCCCTGGGCTGGGATGCCTGCGACGTCATCATCGTCACCGGCGATGCCTACGTGGATCACGCCAGCTTCGGCATGGCCGTGGTGGGGCGACT
>SHZI01000041.1 GCA_009692345.1 Gammaproteobacteria bacterium
GCCATGCTGGGCGACGTCAACATTGCCGAGCCCAATGCGCTTATCGGCTTTGCCGGCCCCCGCGTGATTCAGCAGACCGTGCGGGAGACGCTGCCCGAAGGCTTCCAGCGCAGTGAGTTTCTACTGGAGCACGGCGCCCTCGATATGCTCATCGATCGCCGGCAGTTGCGCGACGAGATTGCGTCCCTGCTGGCGAAGTTCATGAAGCAGGCACCGCCGCCCGATAGTTCAGCCTGACTCCCAGGCCGACGGCGGTCCGCCGGGCCATTCCGGCACTCTCTTCAGGGCTATTTTCACGATGGCAGTGACCATGAATCCGCCGCTCAGTGTCGCCGACTGGTTGAAGTGGCAGGAGTCCCTGCATCCCCGGCCCATCGATATGGGGCTTTCCCGGGTCCAGGACGTGCTCGCGCGGCTGGGACTGCAGCCACCCGCCGGCCGAGTGGTGACCGTCGGCGGCACCAACGGCAAGGGCTCCACGATCACGCTGCTCCACGACTGCCTGCACGCGGCGGGGGAGAATCCAGGGCTCTTCACCTCGCCGCACCTGATCCGCTACAACGAAAGAATCCGGGTCGGGAACAAACCGGTGACAGATGCTGCGCTGGTCCGGGCCTTCGAGCGGGTAGAGGCGGCCCGGCGGTCGGTGCCACTAACCTACTTCGAGTTCGGCACCCTTGCGGCGCTGGTCTGCTTCGCTGAGTCGGGCTGCGACACCTGGCTGCTGGAAGTCGGCCTCGGTGGGCGTCTTGATGCCGTGAACGCAGTGGACGCTGACCTGGCCCTGATCACCACCATTGCTCTCGATCATCAGGAGTGGCTGGGCAACTCTGTGGAGGAGATAGCCGCTGAGAAGGCCGGCATCTTGCGCGGCGGCAGGCCGGCATTCTACGGCGACGAACCGCTGCCGGACGCCATCCGCGCGGGCGCCGCTGGCCTTGGTGCCGATCTGCAGATCTACGCCAGGGACTTCGGCTACAGCCGGGAAGGAGCAGCGGGCGGCTGGCAGTGGCACGGCCGGAACACCGATCGCCTGACTGGCCTGCGTGCCCCTGGTCACTGGACCGCAGCCCAGTTCCGCAATGCCAGTCTGGCCCTGGCGGCGCTGGCTCGCCTTACCCCGACGGTCCCTCTGACGGCGTCGTTCCTGAACCCCGTGCTCCTTTCATCGACGCCACCCGGTCGTTTTCAATCGGTTCAGCGGGAGCACGAGTGGATACTGGATGTTGCCCACAATCCCCAGGCGGCAGCAGTATTGCGCGAGCAGCTGAAAACCCGCGACCCGTCGCCCGCCGGACAGCGGGGGGTCACCATGGTTACGGCGCTGCTCGCCGACAAGGCCATCGCCGACTTTGTGGCTCAACTGGTTCCTGTGGCCGGGCGCTGGATTGTCTCTGGTGTCGATGACCCCAGGGCAAGTTCGGAGGCCCGGATGCGGGAGGCTATGGCGCAGGCCGGGGCTCGCGATATCACCTGGGTGCCTGAGCCTGTGGGCGCCTTCGAACTCGCCCGTCGGGTGACAGTGCCCGGGGGGCGAATTGTGGTCTGCGGTTCATTCAGGATAGTTGCGCCCGCCCTTGAGTGGCTTGGTTTATACTGATTTCCCCACGGGAAGTTCTTGTTGATGGACCGCCAGCTCGCAGAAAGAATGGTTGGGGCGGCGTGTCTGCTCGCGGTGCTGGTGCTCGTCGTGCCGGCCATTCTGGATGGCAATCCCGACTCCGGAGCCACCATTACCCATCCTCCCGATGAGGAGTCACTCGACCTGAGACAGCACACGATCCGCCTGGATCGTACCGACCGGGAAACACCCGTTCCCGTGGTAGCGCAGGTTTCGGGCAGTCCGGCCGCTGCCCCACTCTCGTTGCCGGAACCCCCGCCAGTGGCGCAGGAGTCAGTGGCGGCCGAGGACCAGCAGCCTGAGCCGGTCCCCCAGGGATCTGCCGTGGCGCCCGATGCCGAGGCCGCCATTCCCGCAGTTACCCGCGATCCCGTCCGCCCACTGGCACAGGAAGCAGGCGCCGCCAGCGGCGAGTGGTTTGTCCAACTGGGCAGCTTCGAGCAGCGGGAGAATTCCCAGCGCCTGGTCGAGCAACTGGAAGCCAAGGGGTTTAGTGCATCGGTCCTTGGAGGTGGTGGCGCCAGCGACACCTTGTATCGGGTGCGTGCGGGTCCGGAAAGTGACAAGGCGTCTGCCGAGGCGCTCGCCGAACGACTGGCCGAGGCTGGTTTCAAGGGCGTCCTCGTTGGGAAACGTTAGTCTCATGATTGATATACCGGACCTGGAATTGAGATGACCCCGTTCGACTACATACTGCTGGGTGTGCTCCTGCTGTCGGCGCTGGCTGGCGCTGTGCGCGGTCTCATCCGGGAAGCACTGTCCCTGGTGATCTGGGCGCTGGCGCTCTGGTGCGCTGCCCGATTCGGTGGGCAGGCTGCCCAGTTTTTCAGCAACACGCTTGATAACCCCTTGTGGCGGCTCTGGGCTGGACGGGTGGCGCTGTTCGTTGGTGTCCTGTTTGCCGGTGGCGTGGTGGCCTGGCTCATCGGGTACTTTGTCCGGAAAAGTGTCATTACCGGTACTGACCGCGCCCTTGGCGTGCTGTTTGGTATTGCCCGCGGGGTGGCTCTTGCCGGCATCCTGGTCCTGGCGCTTGAGCTCGGCGGGTTTTCTGCTGAGCCTTGGTGGCGGGAGTCCAAGCTGCTACCGTACGCGGCTCGGGTAGGGGCTGAGCTGCGGGATGCGGCCCAGGAGCAGCTAGCCCAGCAACAAGGAGTCCGGCTCTAGCGTGTGTGGCATCGTTGGCATTGTCGGCAACCGGCCTGTCAATCAGGCTATCTATGATGCATTGACCGTACTCCAGCATCGCGGGCAGGACGCTGCCGGCATGATGACCGACTGGAACGGCACGTTCTGTACCCGCAAGAAGAACGGCCTCGTAAGCGACGTCTTTCAGCAGCAGCATATGGACGAGCTGCGGGGTAACGTCGGCATTGGCCACTGCCGCTATCCGACGGCCGGAACCCTGAAGTCCTCCGAGGCCCAGCCCTTCTACGTGAACTCGCCCTACGGCATTGGTCTCGCCCATAACGGCAACCTCACCAACTCTGAGGAACTCAAGGAGATGCTGGTCCAGCAGGACCGCCGGCACCTCAATACGGGTTCCGACACCGAAGCGTTGCTCAATGTCTTTGCCCACGAATTGCAGTGTCAGGGTACGGAGCGGGTCACGCCTGAGGCGATCTTTGCGGCAGTGGCTGCTGTTCATCGCCGCTGCCGGGGAGGCTATGCCGTCGTTGCCCTCATCATCGGCTACGGCATTGTGGCGTTCCGGGATCCCCACGGCCTGCGGCCCCTGTGCATGGGGCGGCGGGAGACTACCAGGGGTATCGAGCACATGGTCGCGTCGGAAAGTGTGGCCATGGATGCGCTGGATTTCACGGTCGTGCGCGATGTTCTGCCCGGGGAGGCCGTCATCATGGAGATCGACGGGACGCTCCATAGCCGGCAATGTGGCGAGCGGCGCAGTTACACCCCCTGCATATTCGAATACGTGTATTTTGCGCGGCCCGATTCGATCATCGACCGAATATCGGTCTACAAATCCCGGCTGCGCATGGGCGAGCGCCTCGCCGACAAGATCCTGAGGGAAATGCCTGACCACGATATCGAGGTCGTAATTCCGATTCCCGACTCCAGTCGCACCAGCGCACTCGAGGTCGCCCACCGGCTCGGCGTGAAATACCGGGAGGGGTTTATCAAGAACCGCTATATAGGCCGCACGTTCATCATGCCCGGCCAGGATCAGCGGCGGCAGTCCGTGCGGCGCAAGCTGAACGCGATTGATCTGGAATTTCGTGACAAGAACGTCCTGCTGGTAGACGACTCTATCGTTCGCGGGACGACCTCGAAGCAGATCATTGAAATGGCCAGGGAGGCGGGCGCCCGTCGGGTCTACTTTGCCTCCGCGTCGCCACCGGTGCGTTACCCTAACGTCTACGGTATTGACATGCCCGCCGCCAGCGAACTGATTGCCCACGGCCGCACCGAACGACAGGTGCAGGAGTTCATTGGCGCAGACTGGCTGATGTATCAGAACCTTGATGACCTGATTCGTGCGGTCCGGTACGACAACGGAGACATCACGCACTTCGACACGTCGTGCTTCTCCGGTCAGTACGTTACCGGCGATGTCAGTCCCGAGTATCTTGCCCGGCTGGAGCGGGAGCGCTCGGATCGCGCCAAGAGTCAGCGCGAGGGCAAACGTCGGCGCGGGCCCTTCGAAATTCTCGATCAGGCCAGCGATGAGTTGACACCAGCGACTCCCGGCCCCCGTGCACACACTGGTTAGCGCCTCTGCTTAAGCTCCTGATTATCGATGACCACGCCGACTACCGTCGGCTGCTGGCGCACCACATCTCTGCACGCTGGCCTGGCGCGATGATCCGCGAGTACGACCCCCAGCAGTCAGGCCGGTTGCCCGAAGCCTTCTCAGGAGCTGGAAATGACCTGATTTTGCTGGGCCACCCTTGCGGCCGCGGCGATGTTCTCGACTGGGTCAAGCAGTTCCGGGCCCTGCCTCGTTTTCCCCCGATTGTCGTCATTGGTAGCGGAGATGAACGGCAGATTGTCGCCGCTATAAGAGCTGGTGCGGATGACTACGTGGGAAAGCCCGGCCTGACCAACGCCCGGCTGGTTGAGGCGGTTGAGGCGGTGCTAAAGGGTACACCCTGGGTTCCAGTGACTCCTCCCAGCGCCACCGACCCCTCGATTACGGGCAGCCAGGAGCCGCTGCCGCGCAATTACGAAATAGTGCGAAAGTTGGCACACGGTGAGATTGCCACGGTGTACCTCGCGCGCCAGCGCAACGCCGAGCGTCAGCTGGTCCTGAAGGTGCTGCATCAGGTTGCCGATTCGTCCACGGGAAAAGCGCTGGACCGCTTTCTGCGCGAGTACGAGCTTATTGCCCGTCTCGACCATCCCAACGTGGTGCGGATCTATGACTTTGGCGTCGCTGATGATCATGCCTATATCGCCATGGAGTATTGCGGCGGCGGCAGCCTCAAGCGCCGTGTTGCTGGCGGGATCGACCGCTACGAGGCTTACCGCCTGATGCGAGACATCGCTGCTGCCCTTGGGGTGCTGCATGTGGCGGGCATTCTGCATCGCGACCTGAAGCCGGCCAACGTACTGTTCCGCGATGATGGGTCGCTGGCCCTGATTGATTTCGGTCTGGCAAAGCAGGTGGCATTGCAGGCTGAAGTGACAGGCGCCGGTGCAATTTTCGGTACCCCCTACTACATGAGTCCTGAGCAGGGCCACGGCGAGCCGGTGGACGTTCGCGGGGATATCTACAGCCTAGGCGTCATTTTTTACGAGATGCTGACCGGTTCCAAGCCTTATGACGGGGACACCGCGATGGCCGTGATAGTCAAGCACAGGCTGGCACCCGTGCCGGGACTGCCTGCGTCACTCCGGGAGTTTCAGCCGCTTATTCAGCGCATGCTGGCCAAGCGGCCGGTTGACCGTTTCCAGAATGTGGAAGAGTTGCTCGCCTGGCAGCCCTAGGCCTGATGCCAAGATCTGCCGGGCCACAGCCGGTTCTTGTTGCTGTCAGGCGAAGCTGATCTGGCGCAGTTCCAGTCCCGACTCTGTCCAGTACAGCACGCTGCCTTGTTCATACCAGGCGCCCAGGACGACTCGCCGGGCTGTCTTCCCGTCCAGTTCAAGCGTGTGCGTTGCCGGCCGGTGGGTGTGGCCATGAACCATGAGTTCCACTCCGTGCCGGCGGAACGCATCCGCCACTGCTGCAGGATTTACATCCATGATTTCAGCTGACTTGCTTGCATTGGCCGCCGCGCTCCGGCGACGGGCGTAAGCGGCGATGCGGTTCCGGATCTGCGGCGACAGTGCCAGATAGAGGGCGCGGAGAGCCCGATTGTGCACGAGGCGCCGATAGCGCTGATAGCTGTGGTCGTCGGTACAGAGAGTGTCCCCATGCAGCAAGAGCACCTGTTCGCCGTACACGTCGATCAGTGTTTCATCGGGCAGTAATGTGGCGCCAGTTCGCGCGGCGAAGCCGGCGCCCACCAGAAAGTCCCGATTGCCGCGCAGGAAACCACAGCGATGCCCAGCTCTGATGTACTGCCGGAGTGCGTCCAGAATTCTGACTTCGTGTGTGCCGGCGGCATCGTCACCTGTCCAGACTTCAAACAGGTCGCCGAGTATGTACAGGGTACTGGCATTCCGGGCGTCTACCGCCAGGAAGCGCAGGAAGCATTCGGTGGCAGCAGGCCGGGTCGCGTCGAGGTGCAGATCGGAGACGAAGAGGACCGTCATTTCGGGACGGGTATCTTCAGTACACTGATCTTGCGAATCACTACTGCCTCGACCGGGACGTCCTGCATGCCGCCTTTGCTGCCTGTCACCCGGTGGCCAATCTCGTCAACCACATCCATGCCCTGAACAACTTCGCCGAACACGGCGTATCCCCAGCGGGTTGGTTTCGCGTCCAGGGGGACGTTGTCGGCCAGATTCACGTAGAACTGTGAGTCGGCAGAGTGTGGCTCGCCCGTTCGAGCCATCGCCACGGACCCGCGCCGATTGCTGAGGCCATTGCCAGATTCGTTAACCACCGGGGGGCGGTGAGGCTTCTGCGCCAGTTCCGGGGTAAAACCACCACCCTGAATCACGAACCCGTTGACGACCCGGTGGAAGATGGTCCCCGCATAGAAGCCGTCGGTCACATACTGCAGGAAATTGGCGACCGTCAGGGGTGCCCGGGCTGCATCCAGCTGCACCACGAAGTCGCCCGCCGTGGTTTCGATCTTTACCTGGGTTGGTTCCGCGCCGCTGGTCTGCATCAGTGCGGCGAGCACTGACAGGACGATCGGAAGGAAAGGGATTCTTGAACGAGGCATTACTGAAATCCATTTCAAAGCAGCAGAGAAACTAACTGGTAGGCGCCAACTCCCGGGCCTGGAGCAGGGTGGGCCCATGAATGGCCGCCGTCAGCGTGTTCTCCAGGAGCATGGCAATGGTCATGGGGCCAACGCCGCCGGGTACCGGCGTGATCCAGCTGGCGCGCTCCCGGGCTTCCGCGAACACGACGTCGCCTGCCAGCTTGCCATCCGGCAGGCGACTGATACCAATGTCGAGTACCACGGCGCCTGGCTTGATCCAGGCGCCGGGAATCAGCCCTGGTTTGCCGACAGCGACGGCCAGGATATCGGCTTGCGCCACGTGGTGGCGAAGGTCCTGGGTGAATCGATGGCACACGGTGATGGTTGCGCCTGCCAGCAGCAGTTCCAGCGCCAGGGGCCGGCCTACATGATTTGATGCACCGACGACGACCGCATGCTGTCCTTTGACGGGCACACCGATGTGCCTCAGAAGTGCCATCACGCCGTAAGGCGTGGCTGGTCGGAGGACGGGAATTCGCTGGCTGAGTCGTCCGAGGGTATAGGGATGAAAGCCATCCACATCCTTGACCGGATCGATGCACTCGATGACCGCGATTTCGCTGATATGGGGGGGCAGGGGCAGTTGCACGAGAATCCCGTCGATCTCCGGATCGGCATTCAGGCGCTCTATGAGGGCCAGAATCTCGCGTTCCCCGGTCGTCGCCGGCAGGTCATAGTCCCGGGACATAATGCCCACCTCGTTCGAGGCGGCGCGTTTGTTGCGGACATAGATCCTGGAGGCCGGGTCGTCCCCGACGAGCACCACGGCGAGGCCTGGTGGGCGGTGACCGGCCTCAAGCCGCTCGGTGATTCGCTGGCGCAGCAGGCTGCGGACCTCGCTGGCAATGGCTTTGCCGTCAATAAGGCGGGCTGTCATTTCGGCCTACACCTTATCACGAGGCCATAAATTGACGCTGCCCACTATCGTCCTTATGATCCCCCACCCGATGTCTGACCCGTCAGCCCCCGCAGGCCGCTATACTGTCGGGGCTGGGACGAGTTCGGGGCATGGCGCAGTCTGGTAGCGCATCTGCTTTGGGAGCAGAGGGTCGGCGGTTCGAATCCGTCTGCCCCGACCATCCGGCCTTTGGTCTGTCGATCCTCGGATCGACTCCTGGGGCCGACTCCTGGCGAAGCGGAGCGCCTGTAGCTCAACCGGACAGAGCACCGGCCTTCTAAGCCGGGGGCTGCAGGTTCGAGTCCTGCCAGGCGCGCCATAACGAGCATGGTCAATGGTGGGCGTAGCTCAGTTGGTAGAGCACCGGATTGTGATTCCGGTGGTCGTGGGTTCGAGCCCCATCGTCCACCCCAACTGTACGTGCAGGATTGTAGGAGCGGCTTCAGCCGCGAATACTGTTTAGAGACGGGCCGTTAGCTCAACTGGTAGAGCAGTGGACTCTTAATCCATTGGTTGTAAGTTCAAGTCTTACACGGCCCACCACTTTCTCCCCGCTTCCCGCCAGTTCCGGCCCGCCCGGCTCCTGGCCCGTCAATTCGGCGGGCCACCACCTGACGCACGCCTTTGTCGCCCCAGTGGGGGTCCACCTCTGGTCAGTCAAGTGGCTTCGAAAATGTCTCGTAAAGTTCTGTAATATATGAAGTAAGATTCCCTGTCGGGCGGCAATCCTGAAGCTTTGCCACCGGGTCAGGGAACGTGCCTGAGTGCCTCTTGAGGTGTCTCAGGCGGGTCCGGTGGGCGGAGGGCTGTCCGGTATAATGAGCGGAGATATGCCGCCTCAAGACGCCACGCGCGAAAGTGGCGGAACTGGTAGACGCGCAGGATTTAGGTTCCTGTGGGGTAACCCGTGAGAGTTCGAGTCTCTCCTTTCGCACCAACATCTTGGCGGGTGCATTCAGGCAGGGAAGGTTTTTGTTATGCAGTCGGTTCAGGAAGTCGAGAGAGTGATGGAGGAATTGCAGGTTTCTTTGGAGGCTGGTCAGGCGCTTGAGCGGCGGCTTCAGGTTCGCGTCCCGGCCCAGCGCATTGATCTGGAAGTGGAGTCCCGTCTTCGATCCGTCAGCCGCACGGCCAACATCAAGGGCTATCGTCCGGGCAAGGTGCCGGAGCGGGTGATTCGTCAGCGCTTTGGCGACCAGGTCCGCAGGGAGGTTCTTCAGGACGTCGTGCAGTCGACCTATAACGAGGCGGTCAACGGGCAACAGCTGCGCCCGGTGGGCGACCCCCAGATCGATGCAGTGCCAGATGCCGGCGCTCCGGGCGTCGATTTTTCCTACACGGCCACCTTTGAAGTCTTTCCGGAATTCACTGTGCAGGGACTTGAGGCAGCGTCCGCCAGTCTTCCTGAGCCCGCTTTTGACGATGAGGACATCAACTTCATTTCTGACAACCTGCGCAGGCAGCGCAGTCACTGGCATACCGCGGCCCGCGAGGCGCGCAATGGTGACCGCGTCGTTGTGGATTTTCAGGGCCGCCTGAATGGCGGGGCGATGGATGGGGGTACCGGCGAGAACGTCACGATCCAGCTTGGTTCCGGCCGGATGATTGAGGATTTTGAGAGGCAGCTGGTCGGCCTGAAGGCTGGCGACAGCCGGGAAATCATCGTGCGGTTTCCCGCAGACTACCCGAACCAGACGCTGGCAGGCCAGGCGGCTGATTTCAGTGTTCAGGTTAGTGAAGTTGCCGAAGAGCATCTGCCTGAACTTGACGAGGAGTTCATCCGCAGCTTTGGAGTGGAGAGTGGCGCGAAGGACGACTTCGTTCTGGACCTGCGCAAGAACATGGCCGATGAGTTTGCGGCTCGCGCCAAAGCCGACGTCAAGCGTCAGTTGCTGGAGCAGTTGCTGGTTGCCAACCCCATAGACATCCCCATCGTGCTGGTTGAGCAGGAAGCCACCTCCCTGCAGGCCGATGCAATGCGAAACCTTGGAATAACAGACGCTGCCGCGGCTCCAGCCCTGGAGTCATTTCGTCAGGCGGCAGAGCGGCGGGTGCGTCTCGGTCTGTTGATCGGCGCCCTGATTCGCGAGCAGGAACTGGTGGCCGACCGGGAAAAAGTCCGCGAGCGCATTGAGCGGCTCTCCAGCGGCTATGAGAAGCCGGAGGAGATCCGGAAGCTTTACTACCAGACCGCGCAGCTCCTGACACAGGTGGAAAACGCGGTTGTCGAAGAGCAGGTGGTCGACTGGCTGTCCGGCCGCGCTGTACTCACGCCCCGGCCAACGACGTTTCGCGCGCTGGTTACTGGCTAGGCCCGGCATCCGATTCTCAAACGCAACAGGGATGGTAAACATGGCTATGGACACCACGGCACTCGGTCTCGTACCGATGGTTATCGAGCAGACCGCGCGGGGCGAGCGGGCTTACGACATCTACTCCAGACTCTTGAAGGAGCGGGTGATCTTCATTGTCGGTCCGGTCGAGGACCAGATGGCGAATCTGGTGGTTGCACAGCTGTTGTTCCTTGAGTCAGAGAACCCGGACAAAGACATTCACCTGTACATCAACTCTCCCGGTGGCGTGGTGACTTCCGGTCTCGCCATTTACGACACCATGCAGTTCATCAAGCCGGACGTAAGCACTATCTGTGTGGGCCAGGCCGCCAGCATGGGCGCACTGCTGCTGGCCGGTGGCGCTAAGGGCAAGCGGTTCTGCCTGCCGCACTCCCGCATCATGATTCACCAGCCGCTGGGCGGTTTTCAGGGCCAGGCATCGGACATCGATATTCATGCGAAAGAGATACTGCTGACGCGCGAGCGTCTGAACCAGATTCTGGCCAAGCACACGGGCCAGTCTCTTGAGCGGGTGGAGCAGGATACCGATCGGGACCGCTTTATGAGTGGGACAGATGCTATCGCCTACGGCTTGATTGACGGGGTCCTGGACCGCCGCGGCGAGACCCGTAAGGCGAGCTGAGGCTCTTCGTGACGGACTGCGCGATAATTGCCGCGTGATGTGAACTGATCGCGGTAAACGATGAGGGGTTTTGCACGCCCCGTTGAACGCGTGCTATATGGTAGATGAAGCTCCCTTGACGGGCTTCACGGCAGGAGAAAACGGCAGCCATGGTTGACGAAACTCGCGGACGAGGGGACGACGGCAAGCTGCTCTATTGCTCGTTTTGCGGCAAGAGCCAGCACGAGGTGCGCAAGCTCATTGCAGGTCCCTCCGTCTTCATTTGCGACGAGTGCGTCGAACTCTGCAACGACATTATCCGCGAGGAGCTGGAGGATCGGCAGGATCACCCCAGCGCCAAGTTGCCGAAGCCCCAGGAAATCAAGGCTGTCCTCGACGAATACGTCATTGGCCAGGAGCGCGCCAAGAAGATCCTCTCTGTGGCCGTTTACAACCACTACAAGCGCCTGGAGAATCGCTCGGTAGATGGGGGCAAGAGCGACATCGAACTCTCCAAGAGCAATATCCTCCTGATCGGGCCCACGGGCTGCGGCAAGACCCTGCTGGCAGAGACTCTCGCCCGATTGCTGAACGTCCCATTTGCGATTGCCGATGCAACCACGCTCACTGAGGCGGGTTATGTTGGCGAAGATGTTGAGAACATCATTCAGAAGTTGTTGCAGAAGTGCGACTATGACGTCGAGAAGGCGCAGACGGGTATCGTCTACATCGATGAGATCGACAAGATTTCCCGCAAGTCTGACAACCCTTCTATTACCCGCGACGTGTCCGGTGAGGGTGTCCAGCAGGCCTTGCTGAAGCTCATCGAAGGAACGGTGGCCTCCGTTCCTCCGCAGGGTGGCCGAAAGCATCCCCAGCAGGAGTTCCTTCAGGTCGATACCCGCCATATTCTCTTTATCGTTGGCGGCGCCTTCGCTGGCCTGGAAAAGATCATTCAGAAGCGCTCACAGAAGAGCGGCATTGGCTTTGTCGCCGACGTACGCAGCAATGAGGAATTTCCGATCGGCGAGCTCCTCACCGACGTGGAGCCGGAAGATCTGATTCGCTACGGGCTCATTCCCGAGTTTGTCGGTCGCCTGCCCGTGGTAGCCACGCTTGACGAACTCGACGAGGGGGCCCTTATCAGTATCCTGGTTGAGCCGAAGAACGCACTAACCAAGCAGTACAGGCGCCTGTTTGAGATGGAAGGCGCTGAGCTCGAGTTCCGCGAGGACGCATTGCGCGCTATCGCACTGCGAGCCATGCAGCGGAAGACGGGTGCCCGCGGGCTTCGAACCATCCTGGAGAATATTCTTCTGGATACCATGTACGACCTCCCTTCACTGCGCAACGCCCGCAAGGTCGTTGTGGATGAGGCGGTTGTCACTGGTGAGACGAAGCCCTACATCATCTTTGAATCGGAAGAGACCACGCCCTTGCGCGCAGTCCAGGAAGAGCGGAGGGCGGCGGGGTCCGGCGGTAGCTAGCCTGAACTGGCCTTCTGCACGCGGGCGCAGACGCCAGTGTCGCCCTGTACGAGTCTGCTGCGCCGCCGGGCCGCTCCGCTGGAGAGTGCGGCGGGACTCTGATCCTAGGAGATTTACGGATGTCTGATACCGATCTGCAGCACCGCCTGAACATACCCATCCTGCCGCTGCGGGATGTGGTCGTTTACCCGCACATGGTCATACCCCTCTTTGTGGGCCGGGCGCGCTCAATTCAGGCGCTTGACGAAGCCATGCAGTCCGGCAAGCAGATCCTGCTCGTCGCCCAGAAGCAGGCCGACGTGGATGAGCCGGCCCTGGAAGATATCTACTCAGTCGGTACTCTCGCCACGATTCTCCAGTTGCTGAAGCTGCCGGATGGTACGGTCAAGGTACTCGTGGAGGGCGGCACCCGGGCCAACCTGACGCAGACCCGGGGAGCTGAGTTCTTCTCCGCCGATATCACTCTGATAGAGGATCAGCTGGACGTCACGACCCGTGAAGCTGAAGTCCTGAAGCGCTCACTGATTTCCCAGTTCGAAAACTACGTCAAACTGAATCGCAAGGTGCCCCCCGAGATACTGACCTCGCTTGCCGGTATCGATCAGCCGGGACGTCTCGCCGATACCGTTGCAGCCCACATGGCCCTGAAGCTTGACCAGAAACAGAAGGTCCTTGAGATCCTGGCTGTTCGCGAGCGCATCGAGCACGTGATGACGCTTATCGAGACCGAAGTCGACATGCTGCAGATCGAGAAGCGGATCCGCGGGCGCGTCAAGCAGCAGATGGAGAAGAGTCAGCGCGAGTACTACCTGAATGAGCAGATGAAGGCTATTCAGAAGGAACTCGGGGACATGGACGATGCCCCGAACGAGATCGCCGAACTGGAGCAGCGCGTCGCTCGCGCCGGTATGCCCCAGGAGGCCAGGGACAAGGCTACCGCCGAACTGAACAAACTCAAGCTGATGTCGCCCATGTCAGCTGAGGCCACCGTAGTGCGCAACTATGTGGACTGGCTGCTGAAGGCGCCGTGGAAGAAGCGGACCCGCGTCAACCAGCCGTTGGGTGAGGCTGAGCAGGTCCTTGAGAAGGACCATTTCGGCTTGGACAAGGTCAAGGAACGCATCCTGGAGTACCTGGCGGTCCAGCAGCGCGTCAAGAAACTCAAGGGTCCGATACTTTGCCTGGTGGGGCCGCCGGGTGTTGGCAAAACATCCCTGGGGCAGAGCATCGCCCGGGCTACCAATCGCAAGTTTGTCCGGATGTCCCTGGGTGGGGTTCGTGACGAGGCGGAGATTCGCGGTCATCGCCGCACCTACATTGGCTCGATGCCCGGCAAGATCATCCAGAATTTGTCCAAGACGGGCGTGCGAAATCCTCTGTTTCTCCTGGACGAAGTGGACAAGATGTCCACTGATTTTCGTGGCGATCCTTCCTCCGCGCTGCTGGAGGTTCTGGACCCGGAGCAGAACACGAGCTTCAGCGATCACTACCTTGAGGTTGACTTCGATCTCTCTGAGGTGATGTTCGTCTGTACCGCCAATACACTGAACATTCCAGCACCGCTGCTGGATCGCATGGAGGTCATTCGCATTCCCGGCTATACGGAGGATGAGAAGCTCAACATTGCGCGCAACTATCTGAAGCCGAAACAGGTCAAGGCGAATGGCCTGCGGGGTGGCGAGATATCCATATCAGACTCCGTGATTCGGGACATCATCCGTTACTACACCCGGGAATCCGGTGTTCGTAATCTGGAACGGGAACTGGCGAAGATTTGCAGGAAGGTTGTGAAGCAGCACTTGCTCAAGCCTGAGACGAAAGCTACGCATGTTGTTCCCAAGGGTCTCGACAAGTACCTCGGGGTTCGCCGCTATCGCTACGGTCGTGCTGAGGAAGCCAATCAGGTTGGTCAGGTAACTGGCCTCGCGTGGACCGAAGTCGGCGGTGAACTGCTCACGATCGAAGCTGCTGTGGTGCCGGGCAAGGGTAAACTGATCAATACCGGCCAGCTCGGCGAGGTTATGCGGGAGTCCATTCTGGCCGCCACCACTGTGGTTCGCAGCCGGGCGGCCCTGCTGGGCATCGATGAGGACTTCCACCAGAAGCTTGATATCCACATCCATATGCCCGAGGGGGCCACCCCAAAGGATGGACCGAGTGCGGGTATCGGCATGTGCACCGCCCTGGTTTCGGCGCTGACCGGTATTCCCGTGCGATGCGATGTGGCGATGACGGGAGAGATTACGCTCCGGGGCGAGGTCTTGCCGATCGGGGGGCTCAAGGAGAAACTGCTTGCCGCCCACCGTGGCGGCATCGCGACAGTCCTGATTCCCCGGGACAACGAAAAGGACCTGGTAGATATTCCGAAGAACATCAAGGACAAGATCCGTATTGTTCCTGTCCGGTGGATCGATGAGGTCTTGCAGCTGACGCTGCAGAACATGCCGGTTCCCAAGCCTGTAGATCGACCGCTGGCTGGCGATGACGCGCAAAAGACCCCTGCAGAAACGTCTGACACCGGCGTAAGAGCCCACTAGAATAGCCGCGCATTGTCGGGCCATTGCTGCGAAAATGGCACCGGTGGGCAAGCTTGTCCGGTTGACAGCCGTTTTTCCCCCTTGGTATAAGGTTTTGGACTAGCATCTGGCTGCGGCTTTTCTAGCAGCGACCGTCACCGGATTTAGGGGACGTCACTGAAAACACCAGACCGAACCAGACCGAACCAGACCGATAGAGCCCCGTTACGTGTCAAGCAGGAACTCTATCGGTGCCTGATCGGGATATTGGTGGAACCAGTGACGAGTGAGTAAGTCGATTTAATTCTGAAGGTATGTTGATGAACAAGGGTGACTTGATTGATGTGGTTGCTGATGATGCGGGCCTGTCAAAGGCCGATGCCACGCGAGCCGTGGACGCAGTAATCGGTGCGGTTACCAAGGCTTTGAAGTCCGGCAACGACGTCTCGCTGGTGGGTTTCGGGACCTTTACCGTGAAGAGCCGGGCCGCTCGCCAGGGCCGGAATCCCCGTACCGGGGAGACCATCCAGATTGCGGCCAGCAAGGTTCCTGGCTTTAAGGCTGGGAAGGCTCTGAAGGATGCCGTAAAGTAGGGGGTCTGCTCCGGAGCGCTGACTGAAGGCGGATGAGTACAAGGCGCCCCGTCCTGGCACACGGTTGCTGGTACGGGGCGCTGACG
Organism: Gammaproteobacteria bacterium; assembly: GCA_009692345.1. GTDB lineage: Bacteria > Pseudomonadota > Gammaproteobacteria > Steroidobacterales > SHZI01. The sequence goes on from SHZI01000041.1 coordinate 15,499, forward strand.
TTTCATCCTTTAGGTGGGCGACAGGCGTATCGGGGTGCTTAGCTCAGCTGGAAGAGCGTCGCCCTTACAAGGCGAAGGTCGGGGGTTCGAGCCCCTCAGCACCCACCAGTGCCGCACCGGGTTGGTTCCAGAACCTTATGAACCTTGATGACGTGACTGCAACGATGTGACCGCGAAAGAGAACGTGTTTCAAGAGTGGAGTGGTAGTTCAGTTGGTTAGAATACCGGCCTGTCACGCCGGGGGTCGCGGGTTCGAGTCCCGTCCACTCCGCCAGCAACGTCAGCGCTAGCGTTCACGAGCGCCAAAATCTATGTTTGAGAAGATCCGGGAGAAACTTAAGGGCTGGGTAGCAGTCGGAGTGCTGGTGCTCATTGGCGTGCCCCTGGCCCTGACCTTCGTCAGCAGTGATTTTTCGGTCACCGGATCCAGCTTCGCCGCGCGGGTCAACGGTGAGGACATTCCCAATGTCGATTTCCAGCGGGTCTACCAGAATCGTCTCGTGGCCGAACAGCAGGCCCTCAAGAATGACCTGCCCCCCGAAGCCCAGGAGCAGCTGAAGCGCCAGGCCCTCGATGGCCTGGTGCTGAACCGGGTCGTTACGCAGTACGTCCGGGACGCCGGCTTCCGCGTCAGCAGTGCGCAGGTGATCGAACATCTGCGGAGCCTCCCGGTTTTTCAGGTCAGCGGCCAGTTCTCGAAGGCTGCCTATGACGCCACGCTGGCGACCCAGGGCATCAGTCCGACGGCATTCGAGCAGGAGCAACAGGCTCTTCTGGCAGTGCGTCAGCTGCAGTACGGCCTCGTGGAGAGTTCATTCTTCACTCCGGCGGAGTTCAGACGACTCATCGCTTTGGACCAGGAACGTCGCGACGTTGCCTACGTGATCTTTGATCCCCGGGAGCTCGGTGCAGGAATCGAAGTCAGCGATGCGGATGTGCAGTCTTACTATACCGCCAACGCCAGTCAGTTTCAGTCGGTCGAGAGCGCCAACATCGAGTACATCCAGGTGGCGCTGGCCGACCTCGCGAAGGATTACACGCCGGATGAGGCGGCTCTTCGGGAGGCGTATGAGGCTGATCCCACCCGGTTCCGCTCGGCCGAGGAGCGCCGGGCGCGCCATATTCTCGTCGCCGTTGATGCCGGCCGTTCCGATGCAGAAGCCAGGGCGCTGGCCGACGAAGTCGCTGGCAAGCTGGCCAAGGGGGGCGATTTTGCGGCGCTGGCGAGTCAGTACTCAACTGATTCTGGCTCTGCCAGTCGGGGGGGCGACCTGGGCTTTGCGGGCCAGGGAAGTTATGTGGAGCCCTTCGAGAAGGCGCTGTTCGCACTCAATCTGGGTGAGACTTCCGCGCCCGTGAAGACCGAGTTCGGTTACCACATCATCCGCTTCGACGAACTACGGCCCGGCACGGAGCGCACTTTTGAGGAGGTGCGCGGGCAGCTGACAGATGAACTTCGCAAGCAGAAGGCACAGGACGAGTTCTATGCGCTTGCCGAGCGCCTGGACGACCTGGCGCTGGAGAATCCCACGTCCCTCGACCTTGCCGCCAAGGACACGGGGCTGAAGATTGCCCGTTATGAGGGGTTTACCCGGACCAACGGGGGCCCATTTGGCAGCGACGCCAACCTTAGCAGCGCGGTGTTTTCTCCCGGGGTGCTGGATGGCAGTGAAAACACACCATTGATCGAGCTGGATGACACCCGGGCCGTGGTGGCCCGCGTGGTCGATTACAAGAAGCCTGGACCAAGGTCGCTGAGTGAGATTCGTGGGGAGATTGTGGAACGCTTGCGTACCCTGCGGGCCACAGCTGCTGCCAAGAGCCGCGGCGAGGCTGTTTTGCGGAGGGTTCAGGCAGGTGAGGACCTTTCTGCCGTGCTTAGCGCCACCGGTGGCAGGCTGACCGAGGCGGGGCCGCTGACCCGCCGTATGCCGACTGTGCCGCCAGAGCTTCTCGCCGCTGTGTTTCGGGCTCCCAAGCCAGTAGCCCAGGCCGACGGCGGGGTCGGCGGGCCCGAAGTTGCCCGCCCCGTCACTCAGGGACTCAGTCTCGGTAACGGCGGTTACGCGGTGTTTGAGCTGAGGTCTGTAGTTCCCGGTGAGCCGCAGCGCATTCCCCAGGAGCAGCGTGATCAGCGGCAGGTGGCACTGGCCCAGCGGGTTGCCGTTGGAGAAACCGAGGCCCTGGCTGCCCAGTTGCGCGAAGCCGCCGACGTGGTTGTGGCCCCTGACCTCTTCAAGGCCGATGAGGCAGAAGCCCTCTAGAGGCTCATTCCGACCCGGCTGTAGCCGCCGTCCACGTAGAGGATCTCGCCGGTAATGCCGGCAGCTAGATCCGAACAAAGAAAAGCCGCTGCGTTGCCGACGTCTTCAATCGTGACGTTGCGACGAATAGGCGTCGTCGTGGCAACCTGCTGGAGCATGGCACGGAAGCCGCCGATGCCAGCCGCTGCCAGCGTCTTGATTGGCCCGGCAGAAATGGCATTCACCCTCGTTCCCGTTGCCCCCAGCTCTGCCGCCATGAAACGCACGTTGGCCTCCAGGCTGGCTTTTGCCGGTCCCATGACGTTGTAATTCGGAATTGAGCGCACGGCGCCCAGATAGCTCAGGGTCAGGAGCGCAGAGGATGGCGAGAGCAGCTGTCTCCCGTACTTGGCGAGGGCTGCAAAGCTATAGCTGCTGATGTCGTGGGCAATCTGGAAACCCTCCCGCGTGACGGAATCCAGGTAACTGCCAGCCAGTTGCTCTCGAGGGGCGAAAGCGACCGAATGCACAATGATGTCCACGGTGTTCCAGTTGCCGGCCAGAACTGTGTACATCCCCTGGATGTCATCGTCCCTGGCGACGTCCAGTGGCAGGCAGATCGACGAGCCTGTCTGTGCCGCCATGTCCCGAACCCGCTCACCCAGCCTCTCCGTCTGGTAGGTAAACGCGAGACTGGCACCTTCCCGGGCCATGGCCTGCGCTATCCCCCAGGCGATGGATCGTTCGCTGGCCACTCCAACGATCAGCGCGCGTTTACCCGCAAGAAAACCCATAAGCGCCTCACCATCTGCGAAATGCCAAGGTCGGTATTGTAAGGTCCCCCGCTCGCCTGGGCTAATATAGAGGCATGGTTTCTGAATGGCTTGAGACAGGGACTGGGAGCGCCTTGCTCAGCGAGGAGTCTCACCAGGTTGCGGGCGCTTTCGAGAACATTTTTGGCGATCAGTTTCTGCAGATTGGCTCCTGGGGCGATCCGGCCCTGTTCCGCCGTTCTGCCAGGACCCGTCGCTACGCGGTGGTCGCAGCGAGACGGGGTCCTGGTGTTGACTTCGTGAGTGCCCCCGAAGACCTTGCAGTGGCTACAGACTCAATTGACGCCGTCTTCCTTCCGCACCTGCTGGAGACCACCGAGGACCCCCACGCCGTGCTGCGGGAAGTGGACCGGGTGCTCAGGCCTGACGGCCAGGTGGTACTGGCAGGCTTCAATCCCTGGGGGTGGTGGGGTGTCCGGCACTACCTGTCCCGACGACATTTCCCCATCGGTGGCCAGCGGATGGTGCCTGAGTCCCGCTTGCGGGACTGGCTGCACCTCCTTGACTACCAGGTGCGGCCCGCACGCTTCTTCCACTTTGTCGCGCCCGTCTATCGCGTGCCCCAGGTGAACCAGCACCCGGAACCGGGTGGAGAAAGGCCCCCCGGGGCGCCGTCAGCTTCTGCCGGGGATGCGGGTGGCCAGTGGCCCCTGCCGGCCGTCCGTCACCGCAGCTGGCATCCTCTGGCCAGCTGTTATCTGCTCGTGGCCCGCAAGGAAGTTTTCACGGTCACGCGGCTGCGGCCCAGCTTTCGCCGTCGTCGCGCGCAACTGGTAGGCGGTCTGGTCAACCCCACGACGCGAAACCCCGCATGAGCGAGGTTGAGCTGTATACCGATGGTGCCTGCCGGGGTAATCCCGGCCCCGGGGGGTGGGGAGTCCTCCTGCGAGCGGTTGGCTCGGGAGGGCAGGGCAGGGAGCGGGAGCTCTGCGGGGGCGCCATTTCGACCACCAATAACCGCATGGAGCTAATGGCCGCCATCGAGGGCCTGGAAGCTCTGACCCGCGGCTGCAGTGCCACTCTCTACACGGACTCGGAGTACCTCAGAAAGGGGATTCTGGAGTGGCTGCCCAAGTGGAAGGCATCAGGCTGGCGGACAGCCGCACGGAAGCCGGTGAAAAATGAGGATCTCTGGCGCCGCCTGGAGGCCGCGGCCGCCCGTCACCAGGTTGAGTGGCGCTGGGTGAAGGGTCATTCGGGGCACCCCGAGAACGAGCGTGCGGATACTCTGGCCAATCGTGGCCTGGACGAACTCCTCGCCAGCGCGGGGTCATCCGGCCTTGCTTCCAGCTGGCCGACATCGAGGTAGGGATATGCGCCAGATCGTGCTGGACACGGAGACCACAGGCCTTGAAGTGGAGAAGGGCCACCGCGTCATTGAGCTCGGCTGTGTGGAGCTGGTCAATCGGCGTCGCACCAACCGCACTCTTCACCACTACCTCCAGCCTGACCGGGATATCGATCCAGGCGCGCAGGAGGTGCACGGCATCTCTGCGGAGATGCTCGTCGGCAAGCCCCGCTTCAAGGAGGTTGCTCAGGAGTTTCTCGACTTCGTAGCCGGCGCTGAACTGATCATTCACAACGCAGGATTCGATCTGCGCTTTCTGGAGGCTGAGCTGGCCCAGCTCGCCAGGGCATCAGTGGGGGCGGAGCTCCGGCGGATCTCCGACCTGTGTACGGTCCTGGATACGCTGGCCCTCGCGCGGCGGCTGCATCCCGGCCAGCGCAATAGCCTGGACGCCCTCTGCAAGCGCTATGCGGTGGACAACACCGGCCGCGAGTTCCATGGGGCGCTTCTGGACGCCCAGCTCCTCACGGATGTGTACCTCAGCATGACCGGCGGGCAGGCCACGCTGCTTCTCGACCCGAACGCCGGGGAGACTGCCGTGCGTGAGGTCACCACCCGGCCCGTGGTGCGGGATGGCTTCCAGCTACCCGTTATCCACGCCTCCGCTGAAGATCTCGAGGAGCACGAACGTCACCTGCTCCTTCTCGACAAGCAGAGTGGCGGGAAAACCCTCTGGCGAAAATTTGGCAGCGTCCCTGGATGAACGCCGCACTTCCCCGGGCCCTTAGTGCCAATTTTCTGGGCACTGCGCCGGATTGGTACAAGCTGACGATCATCGGGTTTCTCGTCCTCAACCCGCTTGTGGCCTTCATGGCTGGCCCGTTCGTGGCCGGCTGGCTCCTGGTCATTGAGTTCATCTTCACGCTGGCGATGGCCCTCAAGTGCTATCCGCTGCAGCCGGGTGGTTTACTGGCAGTCGAAGCTGTAGTCCTTGGCCTCACTTCCGCCGACGCGGTCTACCGGGAGACTGAGCACAACTTCCCGGTGATTCTGCTGCTGATTTTTGTTGTCGCTGGCATCTGGTTTCTGCGCGACATACTGCTCTACATCTTCGGCCGGATCCTCCTTGGGGTCCGCTCTAAACGTCTGCTGGCCCTGCTATTTTGTGGGGCGGCGGCCTTTCTCTCGGCCTTTCTCGATGCCCTGACCGTGACGGCCATGGTGATTGCCGTCGCTGGGGGCTTTTACCGGATCTACCAGCGCGTGGCGTCGGGTCAGCGGGACGCTGTCAGTGATGGCTGGATTGATGACGGTTCAGTGCCTGACCTGCATCGCCAGGACCTGGACCAGTTCCGGGCATTTCTGCGGAGTCTGGTGATGCACGCAGCCGTGGGCACGGCGCTGGGTGGCGTGTGCACGCTGGTTGGTGAGCCCCAGAACCTGCTGATCGGCAAGGAGGCCGGGTGGCAGTTTACGGAGTTCTTCCTGAGGGTTGCGCCGGTGTCACTGCCGGTCCTGGTGGTCGGACTGACCACTTGTTTCCTGCTGGAGAGCAGCCGCTGGTTCGGTTACGGAGCTGAGCTCAGTCCGGCGGTGCGCGAGGTACTCCGGGAGCACCAGCACCAGGCCGACGCGTCCCGAACGCTGAGATCCCGCTGCGCCCTGGTGGTCCAGGGTCTGGCCATTTGCCTGCTGATCGTCGCACTCGGCTTTCATCTGGCCGAGGTCGGGCTGATCGGGTTGCTGATCATCATTATCGCCACGGCTCTGAACGGTGTGGTGGAGGAGCAGCGGCTAGGGCATGCCTTCGAGGCTGCACTGCCGTTCACGGCCCTGCTCGTGGTCTTCTTTGTCATCGTTGCCGTGATCCAGGACCAGGCCCTGTTTTCGCCCTTCACTGACTGGGTCCTCACGCTCGAGGGCCGGGTGCAGGTGCTGATGTACTTCGTGGCGGCGGGGCTGTTGTCCGCCATCAGCGACAACGTGTTCGTCGGCACGGTCTACATCACCCAGGCCAAGAACGCCCTGCTGGCGGGGGCCATTTCCCGGGACCAGTTCAACCTGCTGGCCGTGGCCATCAACACCGGTACCAACATAACGAGCGTCGCCACCCCGAATGGTCAGGCCGCTTTCCTGTTTTTGCTCACATCGGCGCTGGCCCCCCTGATCCGCCTCTCCTATGGGGGGATGGTCTGGATGGCCTTGCCCTACACCGTTACCATGACAACCACGGCCCTGCTGGC
>SHZI01000042.1 GCA_009692345.1 Gammaproteobacteria bacterium
CTGCTACCGGACCCTGGGCACCGTGCACCAGCTCTACAAGCCGATGCCGGGACGCTTCAAGGACTACATCGCCATTCCGCGGATGAACGGGTACCAGTCGCTGCACACCAGCCTGTTCGGCCCGAACGGCATGCCCATCGAGGTGCAGATCCGCACCGGCGAGATGGAGCGCATCGCCGAGCGGGGCATCGCCGCCCACTGGCAATACAAGGACACCGACCGGGAAGTGGCGGGGCCGGAAATCCGGGCCCGGGAGTGGCTGGCGAGCATCAACGAGATGCAGTCCGCCGCGAACTCGGAAGAGTTCATGGAGCACGTGAAGGTCAACCTGTTCCCGGATGCGGTTTACATCTTTACGCCCAAGGGCGAGATCCTGAGCTTGCCCCGGGGCTCCACCTGCGTGGACTTTGCCTATGCCGTGCACACCGACGTGGGCAACCGCTGTGTTGCCGCCAAGATCGACCGGCGTCTGGTACCCCTGCGGACCCCGGTCGAAAATGGCCAGACCGTCGAGATCATCACGGCCAAGGGGGCGCATCCGAACGCCACCTGGGTCAACTTCGTGGCCACCGCCAAGGCGCGGGCCTCGATCCGCCAGTACCTGAAAAACCTGCGCTCCGGCGAAGCACTCGACCTCGGCCGCCGGCTTCTGGACCAGTCGCTGCGCGACGCCGGCACTCCGCTCCGGAAGATCAGCAACGGACAAATGCAGTCACTACTCGACGAGTTCAGCCTGAACAACACCAACGAACTGTTCGGCCAGATTGGCCTGGGCGAACGGCTGGCCCCGTTGGTGGCCAAGGCCCTGCTGCAGTCGCCTGGCACTTCCACCGCGGAGCCGGGCAAGCCGACGCCGATTGCCATCGCCGGCACGGAGGGCCTTGTGGTGTCCTACGCGCGCTGCTGTCATCCGATTCCGGGGGATGACATCATGGGTTACCTGAGTGCCGGTCGCGGTGTGGTGATTCACCGCAATGTGTGCGGCAACCTCGGTGAGTTCCGCAAGCAGCCCAACAAATGGATTGCAGTCACCTGGCAGGCCGGGATCGAGCGGGAATTCTCCGCGGAAATCAGGGTCGATGTGGATAATCGGCCGGGCGTACTTGCTGAAGTGGCGGCGCGCATTGCAGATGCAGGATCAAACATCGAGCAGGTGGCGATCGACGAAGGCCAGGATGAATCCGCCACTCTGGTGTTCTCCTTGCTGGTACGCGACCGTCGGCAGCTTGCGGGCGTGATCCGCGACCTGCGACGGATGAACGTGGTGAAAAAACTGAGCCGGACCTGCACATGAACAAACAAGCCATCGACACCCCGAAAGCACCCGCTGCCATCGGCACCTATTCCCAGGGCATTCGGGCCGGTGGAACGATCTGGCTGTCCGGCCAGTTGCCGCTCGACCCGGCCACTGGCCAGTTACTGACGGGGGAGATGCGCGAACAGGTCCGGCAGGTCTTCCACAATCTGGCCGCCGTGGCAGAAGCCGCCGGCTCATCGCTGGACCATGCCGTGAAGGTCACGGTGTTCCTCACGGATCTCCGTCACTTCGCCGTCGTGAACGAGGTGATGGCCGAATTTTTCAGCAAGCCCTACCCGGCCCGCGCGGCAATCGGCGTCGCGTCCCTGCCGCGGGGCGCCACTGTCGAGGCGGACGCGGTTCTCGTTCCCTGAAGCCCACCGACGATCTGCGTGCCCTGCGCGGCGTCGGTCCGGCCGTCGCTGAACGTCTGGCCCGTCTGGGCGTCGAGCGGCCACTGGACCTGCTCTTTCTCCTGCCCCAGCGCTACGAAGACCGAACGCGGGTAGCACCGCTCGGGTCGCTCCGGCCCGGGCAACGGGTGGTCGTAGAGGGCGAGATCGCAGTGGCGGATGTCACCTTTCGGCGCCGGCGCAGTCTGCTGGTGCGGCTGACCGACAGGACCGGCCAGCTGACCCTGCGCTTTTTCCATTTCTCGCGAGCCCAGCAGGGAAACCTCGCGGTGGGGACCCGGTTGCGTTGTTACGGCGAGGTTCGCGCGGGCCCTCTCGGCCCCGAAATGGTCCACCCGGAATACCGGGTGCTGGTCCCTGACCAGTTAGCGCCACTCGATGAGCGGCTGACGGCCGTCTATCCCATGGTCGAGGGTCTTGCCCAGTTTCGCCTGCGGGATCTGACCAGTCAGGCACTGGAGAGACTCCTGCCGACGCTCACCGATGAGTTGCCCAACTTCGCACTGCCCGGCAGCCCACTGCCGACGCTGGTCGAGGCGCTTCGCTATGTGCATCGACCGCCCACCGGCGCGGATCTCCATCTGCTGAGTGCTGGCATGCACCCGTGCCAGCGCCGTCTGGCACTCGAAGAATTACTGGCCCAGCATCTGAGCCTGCGGCAGATCCGGGAGCGGGCCCGACAGGACGCCGCGGTGACACTCGGCATCACCAATGACCGGGCCCGGCAATTGCGCCAGGATTTTCTTTCCGGCGTCGGCTTCGAGCTCACCGGTGGGCAGCGCGCAGCGCTGGCTGACATCGACGCCGATCTCGGCAGCGGGGTCCCCATGCTACGACTGGTGCAGGGGGACGTGGGTTGCGGCAAGACCGTCGTGGCCGCCGCCGCCGCCCTGCTGGCTGTCGCACACGGACACCAGGTAGCCATCATGGCCCCGACTGAACTGCTCGCCGAGCAGCACCGGGACACATTCCGACGCTGGCTGGAACCGCTTGGCGTTACTGTGGCCTGGCTGTCCGGCAGCCTTAAGCAGAAGGCCCGCACCCAGACCTACGCTGCCATCGGGGACGGGACGGCGGAAGTGATCGTCGGTACGCACGCACTGTTCCAGGAAGGGCTGCGCTACCACAGCCTCGCGCTCGTCATCGTGGATGAGCAGCACCGCTTCGGCGTCCACCAGCGCCTGAAGCTGATGGACAAGGGCGCCAGCGGAAGCGCTGTCGACCGGGAGTTGAAGCCGCACCAGCTCGTAATGACGGCCACGCCAATTCCGCGCACTCTGGCCATGACGCTCTACGCCGACCTGGACAGCTCCGTCATTCGCGAACTGCCGCCGGGACGCCAGCCGGTAACCACCGTGGTCCTGCCCGACCGCCGCCGTCCCGAGGTGGTGGCCCGCGTGCAGGCAGCCTGCCGCTCCGGTGCCCGCGTCTACTGGGTCTGCCCGCTGATCGAGGAGTCCGAGCATCTCGAGTCTGAAGCCGCGGAACCGACCGCCGCTGCCCTCGCTGAAGCGCTACCGGACGTCCGTGTGGGCCTCATCCACGGCCGGATGAACCCCGCCGACAAGGAGCGGGTCATGAAAGCCTTCGCCCAGGGCAAGGTACAGCTGCTCGTCGCTACCACTGTTATCGAGGTCGGCGTCGACGTGCCCGCCGCGACGCTCATGATCATCGAGAACGCGGAGCGCCTCGGCCTGTCGCAATTGCATCAGCTTCGCGGTCGGGTTGGCCGTGGCCGGGACTCGAGCACCTGCGTGCTGCTGTACCGAAGCCCTCTGGCCCCGATGGCCCGAGCACGGCTCGACGTACTGCGCTCGACCAGCGACGGCTTCGAAGTTGCCCAGCGGGATCTGGAACTGCGCGGTCCCGGCGAAGTGCTCGGCACGCGCCAGACGGGTTTGATGCAGTTGCGGGTGGCCGATCTCGTGCGCGATGCGGACCTGATGCCCCTGGTGCAGGATCTGGCCGGGCAGCTCGTGAATCGACCTGCCGTGGCCGAGGAACTGATGCAGCGCTGGATCGGCAGCGGCAGCCGCTACGGGGAAGTCTGACGATCAGGGCGGTATTGAGAAAGTCGTGGCGCAGCAGTTCGAGGTGGGCAGGCAGATCGTTGCTGCGGGCCTCGTGCCGATCATCGAGCCGGAAGTCGACATCAAGTGCCCGGAGAAGGCCAAGGCTGAATCACTGCTCAATGCTTCAATCATGCAGCACCTCGGCAAGCTCGGCGCCAGCCAGCGCGTGATGCTCAAGCTCACGCTGCCCGAGCAGGACAACCTCTACGCTGACTGCATCGCCCATCCGAATGTGCTCCGCGTTGTCGCCCTCTCCGGCGGCTACAGTCGTGAGGAAGCCAATCGTCGCCTCGCGCGCCAGCACAACATGATTGCGAGCTTCTCGCGCGCGCTGGTCGAGGGGCTCACCGCGCAACAAAGCGATGCGCAGTTCGACGAGGCGATGGACGCTTCGATCCAGGGGATTTATGAGGCGTCACGGACCTGACGGCCACGCGGATCTGCAGGTAGAGAGCCCCGCCGAAGCGGGGCTTCGTGCTCGTCGCAGCTGCGGATCGCAACTAGCGGTGCTCCGCCGCTACGTGAAGGCCGGAACAGCTAGACTCAACCCATGGCAGAAGGTCCCGCGCACTGCCTCGCTCGTCTCGGCAACGAACTGGTCGCCCAGGCCCGCCAGTACGCGCAATTGATGCGCCTCGATAAGCCGGTGGGCATCTGGCTGCTGCTGTGGCCCACGCTTTGGGGCCTGTGGATTGCCGGAGCAGGCCGTGATGCAGTACGACGACAATGGGGCCTACCGGGTCGCTATCCTCATGCCGCATCAGCCGGTGCGACAGTTCAAGGTGGCAGGGAGCATCTTAATCTGCCGGTCCCGACCGACCCGGAGTTTGCTCGCGACGCGCTCGCCCAGTCCCTGCTGCCGTTCCAAGCGTATCAGGGCAAGTGGTATCGCTGAACATCTCTACACGGTACTTACCTGGGGGCGACCCGCTGGCATTGACCTGGCCGCCTAGCCCGTCCTCGCGGCGTACCGGCAGCGCGGCAAACCGGGGGGCTGGAAAGCCTGAGTCCGGCAGGCCGGACGCGTACTGCCCACTAGGGCAGCCTCAGGTCGTCACCTGAGGAATGCACCCACCCGCGTTAGGAAGGTGTAGTCGCCCTCGATAAACATGAGACCGATGAGCACCAGCAGGCACAGCGGCGGAACGAGAATTGCACATTTCAGTGCCAGCCGCTCCCACGCCATGTGCATGAAGATGCTGACGATCAGTCCGGCCTTGAGCAACATGAAAATGATGATCAGCGTCCATCTCAGGTAGCCCTGAACATGAAAATAGTCAACCAGATACGAAAACGTGCTGAGTACAAACAACAGTCCCCAAATCCATAAATAGGTGGATAGGGGATGCTGTTGCCCTTCTGCTTTTTCCATACTTTCAACCTACCAGAGATAGAAAAACGCAAAGATGAAAACCCACACCAGATCGACGAAATGCCAATACAGGCCCGTGATCTCCACGGTCTCATAGGAGCCTTTGCGATCGTAGAACCCGTTCAGAACCCGCGCCGCCACGACGCACAGGTAGATCACGCCAGCCGATACGTGGGCGCCGTGGAAACCCGTGATCATGAAGAACGACGAGCCAAACTGGGGCGCGCCCATCGGGTTTTCCCAGGGCCGAACGCCCTCCTCCATGATCAGCTTGGTCCACTCGAACGCCTGCATCCCGACAAACATGGCGCCGAAAGCCGCCGTGATCAGCATCAGCGCGGCGGTCTTCGCGCGGTCGCGGCGGTAGCCAAAGTTAACGGCCAGGGCCATGGTGCCGCTGCTGGTGATCAGGACGAACGTCATGATCGCGATCAGGATCAGCGGGACATCAGTGCCCCCGATCGGCAGGGAAAAGACTTCGCTCGAGTTTGGCCACGGTACCGTGGTTGAGATTCGCACGTTCATGTACGAAATCAGGAAACAGCTGAAGATGAAGGTGTCACTCAGCAAAAAAATCCACATCATCGCCTTGCCCCAGGGTACGGGAAAGACCTGCTTGTCCGAGGACAAGTCGGCAGTGACGCCCTGAAAGCCGCCGGGAAGCGCGACGGAATCTGCAGTGCTTGTCAGCGCAGTGTGAGTCATAGGACCTTCATCAGGTAATCAACAACAGACCGAACAGGGCCAGCCACACCAGTAGCAGGTAGTGCCAGTACACCGTGCAGAGCTCAACGCTCAGGCGGATGTCACCGAGCGGGGAGCCGCCACGCCACATCCTGGCGGTGGTCCGGCCCCAGACTGACAACCCGCCCAGCAGGTGCAGGCCATGCAGTCCCGTCAACAGATAAAAAAAGGCGATGGCCGGATTGCTCGTGAGATATTGCCCAGACGCGTTCAACTGCTGCCAGGCCAGCAGCTGGCCGGCCAGAAACGCCAGGGCGAACAGGCCGGCTGCGCCCAGTCCCGCTTTTACCCTGCCCGCATCGCCGTGGTCTGCCGCGCCCCGCGTCCACTGAAAAGCCGCGCTGCTCAGGATCAGCATGACCGTGTTGAGCCACAGCAAACTTGGTTCGGCAAGCGGGCTCCAGTCAGGCACCATCATCCGCATGCGATAGGCAGACATGAACAGCCCGAAGAACGCGGTGATAACGCCGAGGAACAGCCAGAGTCCCGCTCTGGCGGGCCCAAGCGCGAGCGACGCCCCGCCTCCATACTGATCGTCGGCCTCGCTCTGCTTCTGCTCCCAGGGCTTGGCGGTCAGCTGGCGCGCGAACAGCCACCAGCCGATGATGGCCGCGACGACCAGCAAGAACAGTCCCGAAATGCTCACCCCTTGATTCCGTGGTCCCGTCCGGCGGTCAGCGCTGGATCCCCCGGCTGGTTCTGCGGGATGAAGTCCTGTTTGGCGCCCGGGACGCTGTAGTCATAGGCCCAGCGATAGACCACCGGCAGGTGCGGGCCCCAGTTGCCATGGCTCGGCGGCGTGTCCGGGGTCTGCCATTCCAGCGTGGTGGCGCCCCACGGGTTGGGGCCGGCCTTCGGGCCTTTGAACAGGCTCCAGACCAGGTTGAAGATGAACACCACCTGCACGACGCCGACGATCAACGCGGAAACCGTGATGCTGGCGTTGAGGGACTGGGCCGATTCCGGTATGAAGTTGGTGTCGCCCATCGCGAAGTAACGGCGTGGCACGCCGAGGATGCCCAGGTAGTGCATCGGCAGGTAGACCGCATAGACGCCGAGGAACGTGAGCCAGAAGTGCACCTTGCCCAGGGTTTCGTTGAGCATCCGGCCGGTGATCTTGGGATACCAGTGGTAGATCGCCCCGAACACGACCAGGATCGGCGACACGCCCATGACCATGTGGAAGTGCGCAACGACGAAATAGGTGTCGGACAGGGGCAGGTCCACGGTCACGTTGCCAAGGAACAGGCCCGTCAGGCCCCCGTGGATGAACGTGAAGATGAAGCCGATGGCGAAGAGCATCGGCGTGCGGAGGTGGATGTCGCCATGCCAGAGCGTCAATACCCAGTTGTAGACCTTGATGGCCGTGGGTACCGCGATGATCAGCGTCGTGGTGGCGAAGAAGAAGCCGAAGTAGGGGTCCATGCCACTGACATACATGTGGTGGGCCCAGACCACGAAGCTCAGCCCGCCGATGGCCAGGATGGCCCAGACCATCATTCGATAGCCGAAGATGTTCTTCCTGGCATGCACGCTCAGCAGATCTGAGACGATGCCGAAGGCAGGCAGGGCGACGATGTAAACCTCCGGGTGACCGAAAAACCAGAACAGGTGCTGGAACAACACCGGACTGCCCCCCTTATAATCGAGGGGCTCACCCATCGAGACCAGCGCGGGCATGAAGAAGCTGGTACCCAGGGTGCTGTCGAGGGTCATCATGATGGCGCTCACCAGCAGGGCAGGGAATGCCAGCAGCCCGAGGACGGTCGCCATGAAGATGCCCCACACCGACAGGGGCATGCGCATGAACGTCATCCCCCGACAGCGCGCCTGCAGCACCGTGGTCACGTAGTTCAGCCCACCCATCGTGAAGGCCACGATGAAGATGCCGAGAGACACCAGCATCAGGATGATCCCGCCGCCCGCTCCCGCCGTGCCGGGGAGGATGGCCTGCGGCGGGTAGAGGGTCCAGCCGGCGCCGGTCGGGCCACCGGGCACGAAAAAGCCCACCATCAGGACGATCACAGCCAGCAGGTACACCCAGTAGCTCAGCATGTTGAGGTAGGGAAAGACCATGTCCCGGGCGCCGACCATCAGGGGGATCAGATAGTTGCCAAACCCGCCCAGAAACAGGGCCGTGAGCAGGTAGATCACCATGATCATGCCGTGCATGGTGACAAACTGGAGGTAGTTGCTTGGGTCGATGAAGGAGAAGCTGTTCGGGAACCCCAGCTGCAGCCTCATCATGCCCGACAGGACGAGCGCGACCAGGCCGACGAGAATAGCGGTGAGGGAGTACTGGATGGCGATGACCTTGTGGTCCTGGCTCCAGATGTACCGGGTAAAGAAGGTCTGCGGGTCATGCGGGTGCACATCCCGGTCGGCAATTGCCACGTACGCCATCAGCACACTCTCCTGCTCAGCATGTCATCGCGCTCGCGTTGTGTCGGCGTTGTGCCACGGTCGTTTCAGGGCCGATCGTTATAGGCGCTCAGCTGGCTTTCGGGCTTGCCCAGCGTATTGATGTAGGCGACGAGATCGTTGCTCGCGCGATCGTCAGCGAGAATCCTGGCCATCAACGCCATTTGTGCGCCGTAGAAATCCTGCGCATGGCTACCCCGGATGCCCTGCTTGAAATTATTGAGCTGGGTCGACAGGTACCAGTCACTCATCTGCGCCAGGCGGGGGGCATTCGTCGCCCAGAGGCCTTCACCGGCCGCGCCGTGACAAGCCGCGCAGGTGCTGACATACAGCGGCTTGCCAGCCGCCGAGTTACCCGCGACGGTGGCTGGCAGCGGCCCGTCCGGCAGGGTTGCCAGGTAAGCCATGACGTTATTGATGCCCACGTCATCGAGCAGGCCCGCAAACGCCACCATCTGCTTGCCATACACGTCGTCGTCGTGGGCGCCGCGGACTCCCTGCTTGAAGTGCCGAAGCTGCCGCGCGAGATACCAGCTGCCCTGCCCGGCCAGTTTCGGCGCGTGCAACGCCTCGTTGCCCTCGCCCCTGGGTCCATGACAGGCCATGCAGGTTGCGTAGGCGGCCTGGCCGGCGACAGGGTCACCGGCGACCCGCGCCACGGTCTGCGCATAGGTCGGCTGGCTCGCCAGCCAGGTATCGAAGCCGCTCTGCTCATCCACGACCACGCTGCCACGCATGGCGAAATGCGCAATACCACACAACTCCTCGCAGAGGATTTCATAGGCCCCTATTCGCGTGGGCGAGAACCACAGATAGGTAATCATGCCCGGCACCAGGTCCATCTTGACGCGGAACTGCGTCACGGTGAAATTGTGCAGGACATCCTTGGAACGCAGCAGCATCTTGACGGGCTTGCCGAGTGGCAGGTGGAGCTCGGGGTTCGCAATCAGTACGTCGTCCTGGCCCTTCGGATCACCAGGATCCATGCCGAACGGGTTGTCCAGGGTAACGAGTCCTGCGGCCGTAAGGCCGAGGACTCCGTCTTTGCCGGGGAAACGGAAGCTCCAGTGCCACTGCTGTCCCACCGCCTCGACGATGGCCGCATCCTCCGGGACATCGACAAACCGGGCCCAGACGACCAGACCCGGCGCCAGCATCGCCGCAACGCCGATCGACGTCACGACAATAAGCCACCATTCCAGCTTCTTGTTCTCGGGTTCGTACTTCGCGCGCTGGGCCGTCCCTTTCCGATGCCGGTACCGAAGGATGGCATAGGCCATGAACAGGTTGATGGCGACGAAGACGATGCCCGTGACCCAGAAGGTGAGGTTGACGGTGTCGTCCATGCTCTGCCAATTGGAGGCGATCGGCGTGAACCACCAGGGGCTTAGAAAATGGAAAGCGACCGACCCGACAACCAGCAGAATCAATGCAATTGCCAGGGCCATCGCTTACTCCTTCTGCAGCAGCCGTTTGGGATTGCCGGCTGCCAGTCGGCGAACTCGTGCCCTCTTCCGCATGGCACTGAACGGATTTATGAAGTGCTTGTCGGACGCGACGAGTTCAGCCTCCGGATGCCTGTCACGCATCATTGTTCTGACCGCAGCCCCCTTTCCCTTCCGGACATAGACGAGGATCAGGTATCTGCCGGCGTCGATGTCGTGCTGAAACTTAGCCAGTTTCCTGTTTTTGGTGGCAATACCGGCAAGGCCGCCTTCCCAGGCGCCAAACAGGGTCGCGACCGCAACTAGCGCGACATAAACAAGAGCTGGAACATTAGGACCAAATGGCGCGGAGTACATCACCCAGGCAATGCCGAGCAAGCCGGCGATAAAACCGATTGCCGCACCAATAAGCCCATCGCGCATGAGATCCAGCGTCTCCAGGTAGTTGCTGGAATGTATGTGCTGCTTCTTGAGCCCGGATTCGTCTTTGGTGATGACGTGAAGGAAGAAATCGTTCACGCCGGCCGCATGCAGATCATCAGAAACCTGATGAGTGCTGTCGAGAGTGGGCGCCAGGTAATAGAGGCACTTCATCAACTTCCCCCAGTGCGGCCGTGGCCTCTGCTATGAGCTTTTCCTCAATGGCCCTGGTCAACCCGCGTTTCGCCGGCTTTGTTGTCGCCCCGAAACCAGACCACGACTCCAAGGCAGAAAAGGGTCAGGGCCACGACCGCGAAGGGGGTCGCGGGCAGCCAGATGGGCATATGTTCGAGACTGATTGGCGGGGCTATCAAGGCGATCACCCCCCCCATCCCAACACCGATGAAGATACCGAAAGCGAGTGTCGGCTGGCGTCGCCAAGCCAGGCCCCACAAAGCGAGGAAGACCAAGATGCCAGCGATCAGTGAAAATGCTGCCATAGCTGCTCCTACTCTATCAAAAGCCCGGGGCGATGGCGATCCTCGACATGAACCGGCGGCCGGAGGCACAAAGCCAGCGCCCGGTGCCCGTGAGGATCAGCCCACAGGCCGAGCGTCGGTCGAGCATGAACTGGCCTGCACCGGGAGCCCGCGTCACTTAAGATCGTCGCCATGAAGTCCAGCGGCTCGAAAACCACGTGGGTGGTGCCGTCCCGGTAGAGCGTCTTCAATGCGTAGCGCACCCGGCCCTGAGGCGAAGCTGTTGATCGGGTCGATCACCGCCCGGCAGATTCTGGTCTGCGAGCAGTCGTAAGAGCGCCTACCCCAGCAGCAGGTTGTCGAAGATCGCCCCGGTCAGGAGCAGGCCGAGCTGCACGATCGAGGCCGCAAACGTGCGCCAGGCCTGAGGCACCGTCGGTTGGAGGACGAGCCGCCAGCTGGCCAGCAGAAAGTAGACGCCGCCCAGCACGGCGCTGGCCAGATAGATCCAGCCCATGCCGTACCAGAAGGGCACCACCGACAATGCCACCAGGACGATGGCATGGCCGAGAATCGCGCGGGTGGACACTTTGTCGCCGACGACCACCGGCAGCATGGGCACACCGGCAGCCGCATAGTCCTTCCTGCAGGCAAAGGCCAGTGCCCAGAAGTGCGGAGGCGTCCACAGGAATAGCACCAAGGCGAGAATCAGCGGCGCCGGCTCCAGTTCAGCGCCCACCGCAGCGGCTCCCGCCATGACGGCAAAGCTGCCCGCCAGGCCGCCAATCACGATGTTCAGCCAGGTTCTGCGCTTCAGCCATACCGTGTAGACAACCCCATAAGTGAACGCGCCGAGAAAGATATAGAGCGCAGCGGTCAGGTTAGTCGCCAGCGCGGCAGCCGCCACCGAGATCAACAAGACCAGCGCGATACCGAAGTACCAGGCACCCGTGGCAACAAAGCGCCCCGTGACAAAGGGCCTCTCACGGGTGCGCTTCATCTCGCGATCCAGATCCCTCTCCCAAAGCTGGTTGAAGGCGCCGGCGGCAGCAGACGACAGCAGCGTGGCCAGACCGAGCACGAGCACTTGCCACGCGGACAGGTCGCCAGCCTGATCGACGGCCGGGCTGACTGCCAGGCCGGCCATGGCGCAGGCCATGATGAGGAATCCGAGCCGCACCTTGGCGGTGTGATAAACGAGGCTGAGAGTCTCCAATGTCAGGATCCTATTGCCCGGGCGATTACTGGTGGTCAGGAAACTCCGAACCCGCGGCCGCCGGCCGCAGAAGGCAAAATTGTAGCCTAAATGGGGACATGCCTCATTCTGCAGCGTGAAGGCCTTGCGGCCCTCGTGCGGCCCTCGTGCGGCCCAACCGCAATCCGGTAGGTGATGGAGTGGCCCTGCAGGATCTCCAGCGCCGCGTCCTCCCCGGGCGCGCGGGTCAGGTGGCTCGACTCCGCATCCCTCACCAGCAGGCCACGCCGCTCCAGGTGGCGGGCCAGACGGGTGGTGATTACTCTAAGGATCGCGTCGAGACACAGCATGTGGAAATGAATGTACAAGTTCAGCGCGGTGCCGAAACGCTGGATCAGGGTCACCGCGCCAGTCTGGCCGGTGGTTAGGGTCAAGCCCGCCTTCTTTATAAGTTGGCTGGCCAGCACCCGGTAAACGATTGCCAGCACCTCGTCCACCAGCAGCGCGGCACTCTCCGTGATGCGGCGCGCCCCGCAGCTGGGGCAGAAGCCCCGGCGGTTGCAGCTGAAGGCCACCAGACGTTCCGCGTGACAGGTGGTGCAGCGGACCCTCAGGGAGCCGTACTCCAGCCGGCCGCACTTCAGGTAGGCCTCGAACTCGTCCTGCACGTAGTCCGGCAGGTGGCGGTCGCGCTGACCGAGCGCCGCCAGGAAATCCGGGTAGTGGCGCTCGACCAGCTGGTAGAGCAACGTCGTTTTGGGCTGGTGCCGGGCATAGCGCACCGGGGCGACCGCGAGCGTGAGGGAGGGCTCCATGCGCTGAGCGTCGCAAGGAGCCCGGCTGCGGCGCCAGCCAGAAAACCGGTCATAAGCACTCAGTCAGGCGCCAGGGTCGATTACCGGCTGATTCCGCGATATTCGGGATCAACGCGACTCAGCGTCACCCGGAAGATCAGCGCAGGACACCTGAGTGAAGGTCTGAACAGCTAGACTCAACCCATGGCAGAAGGTCCCGCGCACAGCCTCGCCTGCCTCGGCAACGAACTGGTCGCCCAGGCCCGCCAGTACGCGCAATTGATGCGCCTCGACAAGCCGGTGGGCATCTGGCTGCTGCTGTGGCCCACGCTCTGGGGCCTGTGGATTGCCGGCGCGGGTCGACCGGAGCCGCTCAACTTCCTGGTTTTCGTGGCGGGCGTCGTCGTGATGCGCTCCGCGGGCTGCGTCATTAACGATTACGCCGATCGGCACATCGACGGGGAAGTCGCACGGACCCAGTCCCGGCCGCTCGCCGCTGGCCTCGTTACATCGGCTGAAGCCCTGACGTTGTTCGCCGTGCTTGGCCTCGTGGCCCTTGCACTGCTGATGCTGCTAAATCCCCTTGCACGCCTGCTGGCGATCGGAGGTGCAGCGCTCACCATCGTGTACCCCTTCAGCAAGCGCTGGCTGGCGGCTCCGCAGTTCCTGCTGGGCGCCGCCTTTGGCTGGGGAATTCCCATGGCCTTCGCCGCCGAGACGGAAGTCGTGCCGCGACTCGCCTGGCTGCTCTGGCTGGACGTGGTGGTATGGGCGGTTATCTACGACACGATGTATGCGATGGCGGACAGGGACGAGGACTTGCGGATCGGCGTGAAATCTACCGCGATCCTGTTCGGCACCGCAGATCTCTTCATCATTTTCCTGCTCCAGATCGTGCTGGTCATCGGGCTGCTGCTCGCCGGCCGGGATGGCGGTCTTGGCCTCTGGTACCAGGCGGGCGTGGCAGTGGGCGCGCTGCTGCTGGCGAGCCAGTTGTGGTTGATCCGGGGGCGGGAACCCGTGGCCTGCCTTCGGGCCTTCCGGGCCAATCAGCACTTCGGAGCGGCGATCTTTGCCGGGATCCTGCTCGATTACACCTTTCGCTCCGTGGCCTGAGGAGGCTACGGGGTCCGCGCGACGGTCCAGAGGGAGAGTTGCCGGACCCCCGCCGCCTGGAAGATTTCCCCAACGGCAGTGGCAGTGGCCCCGGTGGTCAGCACGTCGTCGACCAGCAGCACATGCCTGCAACGGCCGGCAGCGCGGGCATTCGACAGGGCGAACGCGCCCCGAAGATTGTCGCGCCGGCCAGCTGCCCCCAGCCCGGATTGTTCCGGCGTCGGCCGGATGCGGCGGCACAGGTCTGCCCGCAGCGACCAACGGCGGACAGCGCACAGCGCCCGGGCGATCTCTTCTGCCTGGTTGAAACCCCGGGAGGCCTCCCGGCGCCAGTGCAGTGGCACAGGTACTACCGCGTCGGGTGGTTCTGCCAAGGCTGGCATGCGGAGCGCCAGCAGTTGGCCCAGGCCGCGAGCGACCGGGACCTGGCGGCCAAACTTGGCAGCGGCAACCAGGCGGTCCACCGGGTATTCATATATGAGAGCGGACTGGACGGCTGCAAACAGGCCCAAAGCTGGGGAGCACTGGCCCTGCTGCTCGAGCCACGGCAGGTCGATCATGCAACCGGCGCAGGCGGGTATGCCAACCCCGGCACCGGACTGCCCGCAGAGCAGGCAGCGGGACGGAAACAGGGTGTCCAGAACCTGGTCAACCCGGATCCAGCTCATAAGTTGACAGCCTCCGGGACGATTCCGATACTGGTCCGTCGATTTAGCACAGCGGGACCAGACCGGTCCTGCGGCAAAAGCAGGGTCTTTCCATGGAAACGCGCGCGACGGCCATCCGCACCGACTGGGCAGTGGCCGAGGTTGCTGAGCTGTTCGGTCTGCCCCTGCACGACCTGCTCTACCAGGCGCACGGGTTACACCGGACGCACTTCGATCCGGCCGAGGTGCAGATCAGCACCCTGATGAGCATCAAGACCGGGGGCTGCCCCGAGGACTGCGGCTACTGCCCCCAGAGTGTGCACTTCAATACCGGCCTGACGCCGGAAGCACTGGTCCCACTGGCAGTCGTGGTCGAGGCGGCCCGCACCGCCAGGGAGCGCGGGGCCACCCGCTTCTGCATGGGCGCCGCGTATCGCAACCCCAAACCGGGACAGCTGGCCAGGATCACCGAGATGGTGCGCGCGGTGCGGGGGCTTGGACTGGAGACCTGCGCCACCCTCGGGATGCTGACCCGGGATCAGGCCGAGGCGCTGCGCGACGCCGGACTCGACTACTACAACCATAATCTGGACACGTCCGAAGCGTTCTACCCCCAGGTCATTTCCACACGCACTTACGCGGACCGCCTGGACACGCTGAAGACCGTCCGGGATGCGGGCCTCAAGGTGTGCTGCGGCGGCATTATTGGCCTCGGGGAAGCCGACCAGGACCGCATTGAACTGCTGCACACCCTGGCCACGCTGCCCGAACATCCGGAAAGCGTGCCGGTGAACCAGTTGGTGCAGGTCGCAGGGACCACCCTGAATGGCCAGGCCCCGGTCGACCCGCTCACCTTCGTTCGCGTGATTGCCGTGGCCCGGATCCTGATGCCGAAGTCCCGTATCCGGCTCTCCGCCGGGCGCACCGACATGAGCGACGAACTGCAAGCCCTGTGCTTCTTTGCCGGCGCCAACTCCATCTTCTACGGCGAGCAGTTGCTCACTACGCCCAATCCCGCCGCGGATCATGATCTCGACTTGCTGGCCCGCCTGGGCCTCCGACCGGCAGCCCCTCCAGCGCCGGCATGACTGCTGGCCTGAACGAAGGTCCCGACCGGAGCGCTCTCCCCCTGCTCGATCTCCGGCAGGTGCGCCGCTCCTTCACGCGCGCCGCTGCCAGCTACGACGGGGCAGATGTGCTGCAGACGGAGGTCCGGAACCGGCTTCTCGAACGGCTGCAGTGGGTCCAGTTACAGCCCCGGCGCATCCTCGATCTGGGTGCGGGCACCGGCAAGGCCCTGCCCGCCCTTGGGGCCCTGTATCCGGACGCCGAACTCGTGGGCCTCGATCTCACGCCGGCCATGCTGCAGGTTGCCGCCACCCGCTCCAACAGCTCAGCCACCGGGCCGGCACTCCTCGTCTGTGCCGATGCCGCGCGCCTGCCCTTCCCCGACCAGAGCATGGACCTGGTGTTTTCCAGCCTCGCCATCCACTGGAGTCCGGTCCTGGACGCCGTCCTTGCCGAGGTGCGGCGGGTACTCCGGCATCCGGGTCTGTTCACGTTCACGACCCCGGGACCGGAGTCCTATCGGGAACTGCGCGCCGCCTGGCGAGCTGTGGACCAGACCCCGCACGTGATCCCGTTCCCGGAGATGCGCGCCCTGGGGGACGGACTGGTCCGCGCCGGCCTCGCGGAACCGGTCATGGACACGGACAGGCTGACTCTGAAGTACCGCAATTTAGGGCACCTGGTTGCCGATCTGCGGGCCACCGGCACCACCAATGCCAGTACCGGGCGGAGCCCGGGTCTCACCGGGCGCCAGGCCTGGTCGCGACTCGCTGCCGCCTACGAGAAAGAACGGGACGGGGCCGGTCTGTTGCCAGCCACCGTGGAGATCTTGTTCGGTCAGGCCTGGGCCCCTGGGCCCACGCGTCGACGGCAGGCCCCGGGTGACGAAATCTCCGTGCCACTCGACAGCCTTAGTCGGCGCCCCCCTCAGAGACAGTCATAAGGCGACCCTGAGACTCACCGGCGGCAACCGGGAACCGTTCTCAGATAGACGGATAAACAACTGTTTCCGCACGCTTAACGCCATACTGCAACCGCCCCGCGCAAATTGCGCCGGAACGGCCTGTTCAAGTAAAATTTCCAGACCCGCGAAAGGGTCCTCACGTGAATTCGTTCGAGCTCCGGCCGAATTCTTCCCTGACGCCCCGTGCCGCTGCCTTTTTTTACGGATCGCTGGTAGCGATCCTGCTAGGCATCGCGCTCGGTTGCGCGGCGCTCGGCTTCTGGCCGGTGTTGCCCTTTGCGGGACTGGAACTGGCGGTGCTCTGCGGGACCGTCACGTGGGTTCTGCGCCGTGCCGACGCCCGGGAGTACATCCGGGTGGACGACACGTCCGTAATGGTTGAGAAGTGCGCTCGCGACCGGCGGGGAGCCACCCACCGCATCGCTTATGCCTTTCAACGGCCCTGGACGCAGCTTGAGCTTCGGCCCGGCAGTCCGGCCCACTGGCCCAGCCACCTGCTGTTTCGATCGCGGGGCCGGAGTGTTGAGATCGGCGCGTTTCTGACGGACGGCGAACGCCGGGGACTTAAGGACCGGCTGGCGGAACTACTGGCTGACGACCACCTATTACTGGGAAGAAACTGACATGCATCGAGTTGCCACCACCGCCCGCCAGCCGCTCGCTGGCCTGATTCTGACCGTGCTGGCGCTCCCCGCGCAGGCCGCGTGGGAGCTGAACATGACCCAGGGCGTGACGTCGATCAGCCATGAAGCCTACGACCTCCACATGCTGGTCCTGTGGATCTGCACGATCGTCGGTATCGGCGTGTTCGCCGTCATGATTTACGCGATAGCGACCTTCCGCAAGTCAAAGGGTGCGGTACCGGCCACGTTCTCCCACAGTACCTACGCGGAAATGATCTGGACGATCATCCCGACGCTGATCCTGATCTTCCTGGCCTACGAGACCGCCCCTGCGCTGATCCGCATCGAAGACACCAGCAACTCGGAGATGACCATCAAGATCACCGGGTACCAGTGGAAGTGGCAGTACGAGTACGTCGGCCAGGGCTACTCCTTCTTCAGCACGCTGGCCGAATCGAGCAACGCCGCCCGCCAGCTCAACTCGGGCGTGAATCCCCGTAACGTCGGGAATTACCTGCTTGAAGTGGACCACCCGCTGGTAGTGCCGACAGGCGTAAAGATCCGTTACCTGCTGACCGGTAGCGACGTCATTCACGCCTGGTGGGTGCCCGCCTTCTCGATCAAGCGCGACGCGATACCGGGCTATGTGAACGAGGGCTGGTTCAAAGTGGACAAGGCCGGCGTCTATCGCGGCCAGTGCGCCGAGCTGTGCGGCAAGGACCATGGCTTCATGCCGATCGTGGTCGAGGCCCTCCCCCGCGCCGAGTTCGAGGCCTGGCTCACAACGCAGAAGTTGGCCGCCACGCCGGCGACTGTTGCCGCCAATTGAATCGCCAACCAGTTTGAATGCCGAATTCGGAGCACGATCGATGAGTACCGCGAGCCACCCCCACGCCGGCCATACGCATGATCCTGCCGATGCGCATCATGAAGACCACCATGGCCCCGCCAAGGGGCTGACGCGCTGGCTCTTCACCACCAACCACAAGGACATCGGCACGCTCTACCTGCTGTTCGCGCTGGTGATGCTGTTCGTCGGCGGTGCCATGGCCATGGTCATCCGGCTCGAACTGTTCCAGCCCGGCCTGCAGTTCGTCAATCCGGACTTCTTCAACCAGATGACCACGATGCACGCGCTGATCATGATCTTCGGCATGATCATGCCGGCGTTCGTGGGCTTCGCGAACTGGATGATCCCGCTGATGATCGGCGCGCCGGACATGGCGCTGCCCCGGCTTAACAACTGGTCGTTCTGGATCCTGCCTTTCGCCAGCACCATCCTGGTGTCGACGCTGTTCATGCCGGGCGGTGGTCCCGCCGGTGGCTGGACGCTCTACCCGCCCCTGTCCCTGCAGGCCGGCAACTCGTTCCCCTTTACGATCTTCGCGATCCACATGCTTGGCATGTCCTCGATCCTGGGGTCGATCAACATCATTGTGACGATCATGAACATGCGGGCCCCGGGCATGACCCTGCTCAAGATGCCGCTGTTCGTCTGGACCTGGCTCATTACCGCCTACCTGCTGATCGCGGCCATGCCAGTACTGGCGGGTGGCGTCACGATGCTGCTTACGGACCAGTTCTTCGGCACCAGCTTCTTCCAGGCGGCAGGCGGCGGTGACCCCGTGCTCTTCCAGCACATCTTCTGGTTTTTCGGTCACCCGGAGGTCTACATCATCATACTGCCGGCCTTCGGCATCGTGTCCCAGATCATCCCGACCTTCTCCCGCAAGCCGCTCTTCGGCTACGCGGCAATGGTCTATGCCACGGCCAGCATCGGGTTCCTGTCTTTCATCGTCTGGGCCCACCACATGTTCACGGTGGGCATGCCGCTGGCGGGCGAGATGTTCTTCATGCTCTCCACCATGCTCATCGCCATCCCGACGGCGGTGAAGGTCTTCAACTGGACAGCGACCATGTGGCGGGGCTCGCTGACCTTCGAGACGCCGATGCTCTTCGCTCTGGCGTTTTTGTTCCTGTTCACCATCGGCGGCTTCTCCGGCCTGATGCTGGCCATCGCCCCGGCAGACTTCCAGTACCACGACACCTACTTCGTGGTGGCGCACTTCCACTACGTGCTGGTGCCCGGTGCCCTGTTCGGCGCTATCGCAGGCGCGTACTTCTGGCTGCCCAAGTGGACCGGCCATAGGTACGACGAGCGGCTCGGCAAGATCCATTTCTGGCTGTCGGCCATCTCCGTCAATGTCACGTTCTTCCCCCAGCACTTCCTGGGTCTCGCCGGCATGCCCCGCCGCATCCCGGATTACGCCACCCAGTTTGCCGACTGGAACATGATCTCCAGCATCGGCTCCTTCGGCTTCGGCCTGTCTCAGGTGCTGTTTGCCTACATCGTCTTCAAGACCATCCGGGGCGGGGCCAAGGCTACCGCCGAGGTCTGGGATCAGCCGGAAGGGCTCGAGTGGACTGTCCCGTCGCCGGCGCCGTACCACACCTTCGATGAGGCGCCGGTCGTCAAGTGACAGACGCCGTCCAGATCGAGGAGCAACGGCGACGTGCCCGCCGGGTTGCTTTCCTGCTGGGTGCGGTAGCGCTGTGCCTGTATCTGGGCTTCATTGTGGCGACCGGGCTGGGGCACTGAAGCGTGGCGCGTCCCGGCAATCGTGGCCTGGTGCTGCAGCTCGGCGGGCTGGCGGTCGGCATGTTTGCCTTCGGCTTCCTGCTGGTGCCCCTCTACGATGCGATGTGCAGGATCACCGGGATCGGCGGGCGGACCAACGCCGTGGCCGCCACCATTGCCACAACCCAGGAAGTTTCTGAGCGGCTTGTTACCGTCGAGTTTGTGACCGTGCTGAACGAGCAGGCGCCCTGGGAGTTCCGGCCCACGGTCAGCTCGATCCAGGTCCGCCCCGGCCAGCTCTACGACACCGCGTTTTTCGCCCGTAACCTGACCGACGGGATGCTGGTGGGCTCGGCCGTGCCCAGCGTGGCGCCGGGGCAGGCTGCCAAGTACTTCGTCAAGACCCAGTGTTTCTGCTTTACCCAGCAGAATTTCACCGCCGGTGAAGGCCGGGACATGGGCGTGCAGTTCATGGTGGATCCGGCACTGCCCGAGTTCATCGACCGCATTACGCTTTCCTACACCTTCTTCGTCAATCGCCCGGCGACGGCCCAGCTGATATCAGGCCCCACCGCCGGCTCCACCACCTGAACCGTTTCGACCCAGGAAGACAGTCATGGCTCACGCACAGGACAAGTACTACGTCCCCCACGGCACCCGCTGGCCGATCATCGGCTCCGTCGGGCTGTTTACCCTCTTTGTCGGGGTCTCGATCCTGCTCAACGGCGGGTCAACGGCTCCATTGGCGCTGCTCGGTGCCGCCATCCTGATCCTGATGATGTTCCTGTGGTTCGGCGAAGTGATCGGCGAAAGTGAGGCGGGCACTTATAACGACCAGGTCGACCAGTCATTCCGCATGGGCATGATGTGGTTCATCCTGTCTGAGGTGATGTTCTTTGCCTGCTTCTTTGGCGCCCTCTTCTACGCACGCCAGCTGGCGTTGCCCTGGCTGGGCGGTGAGGGCAGCGAGACCGTCACCAACCTGTTCCTGTGGCCCGGGTTTGAGAACACCTGGCCCTCCAGCGGACCGGCGGCTCTCGGCGGTGACTACGAGGTCATGGGGCCCTGGGGAATCCCCGCCCTGAACACCGCCATCCTGCTGACCAGCGGCGTGACCATCACCATCGCCCACCACGCGCTTAAAGCCAATCAGCGGGGCATGCTGAACCTGTTCCTCGGGCTCACGGTGCTCCTGGGCTTTACGTTCCTGGGCTTCCAGGCCTACGAGTATTCCCACGCCTATGCGGAGCTGAACCTGAAGCTGAGCACTGCCGGAATGTATGGGAGCACGTTCTTCATGCTCACCGGCTTCCACGGCCTGCACGTCACCATCGGCGCCATCATGCTGACGGTGATCCTGTTCCGCTGCCTCAAGGGGCACTTCACGCCGGCGCGCCACTTTGCGTTCGAGGGCGTGGCCTGGTACTGGCACTTCGTCGACGTGGTGTGGCTGGGGCTCTTTATCTTCGTCTACTGGCTCTGATCCTGCAGGAGCACCTTTAGGCGCGATCCAGAATCCATCGCGCCTAAAGGCGCTCCTACGGCGGCATTACGCCGTGGGGCTGGATAGCCCCGGTGCGCCAGGCGATCAGGAGGACCAGAAACAGCAGCACCGACAGCGTGATGCGGACGGTGAGCGCCCGCACCATCCGGCTGGAGCTCCCCTGGTCCCGATTGAGGAAAAACAGGCCGGAGAAGAGACTCACGACGATAGCCGCCAGCAGGACGAGCACCAGGATCTTGAGCATTGGGGAATAGTAGCGTGAGTCGGCGGGCTGCTCGCTGGCTGGGCCCCTGGTGGGGCGGACTGCTGATGCTGGTAGGCGTGGCCGTAGGGGTGAGCGCCGGGCTCTGGCAGCTGAACCGGGCCACCTACAAGCAGGAGCTGGAAGCGCGCTTTGCGGCAGGCGGGGCCGCTGGTGCCCTGCCCCTGCTGGTCACCGACGAGGACGCCGGGCAAAGCCGCTACCGCGTTATCCGGGTCACCGGCCGTTATGACGCGAACCACCAGGTGCTCCTGGACAACATGAGCTCCCAGGGCAGGCCCGGCTACCACGTACTGACGCCCTTGCGCACGGGAGAGGGGACAGTCCTGGTCAACCGGGGCTGGCTGCCCGCGAACGGCGATCGCCGTGTGCTGCCGGATATCC
>SHZI01000043.1 GCA_009692345.1 Gammaproteobacteria bacterium
CCTGGTGCCAGCCCGACAACAGCCGCGTGGCATCGGTGGTCTTGTTCGGGGCAGGCTCGGCCTGCTGCTCGAGCTGGGCGCGAACTCGGGTGATCTCGTTGCGGCTCACGCCGCTGAGGATCGGGACGCGGGACACGTTGGTGGGACGCCCGTTCAGGCCGCACTCCTGGCTGGCAATGGGCCGGAGCAGGACCCGGCAGGTCTGAACAACGACGCACCGGTCGAGTGCGCTGCCGGGGGTCGAGGCAACAGGATCGTTCACGAAATCCACACCGGGCCGGGCCCCAGGGCCCTCTATTTGGGACCTTCCACCCCAATAGAAGTCTATCCGTCAACCCGCCAGAGCTTCGGGAACGGGAGTTCCCCCTCCTCCAGCCCGAGTCGCGCACCCGCCTCGGCTGGTCCTCCCCCCGTTTGAAACCGCGATTCGTTCGCCGCATTTTTGTTAAGTTACCCAGATCGATATGAAAAGGGATGTCCCCATGAAAACGCAAAACAAGCTGGCTCAAATCGCCCTCGCCGGCATTCTCTGGATGCTCGGAAACCACCCCATGGCATTTGCCGCAGCGACGCAAACTGGAGAAACGAAAATGAGCCACGCAGCCGTGGAAGCAGCGGTCGACAATTTTTACGCTGCTCTCAACGTGATGTTCACCGGTGATGGCAAGCCAGTGAAGGATGCCTGGTCTCACGCAGACGATGTCACCTACATGGGGCCAGGCGGCGATTACCTGATTGGTTGGAAGCAAGTTGAGAAAGAATGGGACAAACAGGCGGCTGCCAAACTCGGGGGCAAAGTCGAACCGGTAAAGCTTCGCTCTTCAACCATCTTCAGAAAAGAAAATGCGGCATGGAAGGTCGTCGCGCATCAAACCGATTTGCTCGGTTATATGTCGACACCCAAGTAGCCTCCAGCCCCGTGCGAAATCGCGCAGACACCGTCCAACGACAGTGCCTGCGATAGCTGCCACAACCATGTGGCATCAGAACTACCAGCCTCTGATGAACAGTCTCGGCTGGTCGACCCTCGCGGCGGCACTACCGATCTTCGTGCTCCTGCTCCTGATCGGCGTTTTGCGTAAACCCGCGTGGGTAGCAGGCCTTGCAGGCCTCATAACCGCACTCGTGGTTGCCATCGGCGTTTACGGGATGCCAGCCCAGCTTGCGGCGCGGTCTGCGGCCATGGGCGCCGCGTTCGGTCTGCTGCCCATTGGCTGGATCGTCTACTGGGCGGTCGTCCTGTATCAGATCACGGAAGAGACGGGCAATTTCAGGATCATCAAGGACTCGATCGGTGGACTGACGACAGACCGGCGGCTGCAGGTCATGCTGATCGCGTTCGCATTTGGGGCCTTCGTCGAAGGTGCCGCAGGCTTCGGTACTCCGGTAGCCGTGGCCGCTGCCATGTTGACGGGCCTCGGCTTGTCGCCTTTCTTCGCTGCGGGCATATCCCTTCTTGCCAACACGGCTCCGGTGGCATTCGGTTCGATTGGCGTGCCGGTCGTCACGCTGGCCCTGACCACAGGCCTGCCAGAGGCTGAGCTCAGTGCCTGGGTCGGCCGGCTCTGCGCGCCAGTCTCCCTGATCATTCCGGCGTACCTGGTGTTCGTGATGGGAGGTTTTCGAGCACTCAAGGGCGTGCTGCCCGCCGCGATTGTCTGCGGAGTCTGTTTCGCCGGCGTCCAGTTTCTGGTTTCGAATCTCATCGGGCCACAGCTGGTCGACATACTTGCCGCCCTCACTGCGATCCTGGGCCTCATCGTGCTGTTCAGGTTCTGGCAGCCCAACGACGGGTTCGTGCTGGCTGGCGAGCAACAGGCCGTGGAAGTGCCGGTTGCACATGGATTCGGACCCACGCTGCGCGCCTGGTCGCCGTATCTGTTCCTGGTGCTGTTCGTGCTGATCTGGGGTTATAAAGATACCAAGGCGCTGCTCGAGACGACGAACCTCGTGTTCGACTGGCCCGGTCTGCACA
This sequence comes from Gammaproteobacteria bacterium, assembly GCA_009692345.1. Classification (GTDB taxonomy): domain Bacteria; phylum Pseudomonadota; class Gammaproteobacteria; order Steroidobacterales; genus SHZI01. The sequence goes on from SHZI01000043.1 coordinate 1,976, forward strand.
ACCAGATCGAGCGCTCGGCGCCGATGGTGGCCACGGCGGCTCCTTATGCGGCCCGGTTCACCTTCAACTGGCTCGCTGCGGCTGGCACAGCGTGCGCGCTCGCGACCATGGTCGCCGCGGTTGTTTTGGGCATGTCATTCATCACGTACGTGCGCCTGCTGGGTCGAGTCGCAAAGCAGCTCGCATTTTCGGTGTTGACGCTGGCCTGCGTATTGGCACTTGCATACGTGATGAACTACAGCGGGGCCACTGTCACCCTGGGCAAGGCATTTTCGATGACAGGGGTCATGTTTCCGTTTTTCAGCGCGCTGCTCGGCTGGCTGGGCGTTTTCCTGACCGGCAGCGATACCTCCGCGAACGCGCTGTTTGGCAATCTCCAGGTAGTCACTGCCAACAGCCTGGGTCTCGACCCCGCGATGATGGCGGCGTCGAACTCAGCCGGCGGCGTCATGGGCAAGATGATCAGTCTGACCAGCATCGCGGTTGCGGTTGCCGCCACCGGCATGGCGCGCTCGGATGAAGGCAGGTTGTTCCGCTTTACCCTGAAGCACAGCGTGCTGCTCGCCTGCCTGCTCGGCGTCATTGCAACGCTTTACGCGTACGCACTTTGATCACTGGGACTTTATGCGCTTTTCTGACTGTCACAATTTTCAGGACTTCCGCCGGCTGGCGCAGAAGCGTCTGCCCGGCCCGCTGTTCAACTACATCGACGGTGCGGCTGACGATGAGGTGACGTACCGGCGCAATACCGAGGCATTCGAGCGCTGCGACCTGGTGCCGAATGTCCTGCGCGGCGTGCAGGATATCGATCTCTCGGTGATCGTGATGGGACAGAAGCTCGCGCTGCCCGTCTATTGCTCGCCAACCGCGCTGCAGCGCCTGTTCCATCACACCGGTGAGCATGCCGTCGCCGCAGCCGCGTCGCAGTTCGGGACGATGTTTGGCGTGTCATCGCTGGGGACCGTCAGCCTTGCAGAGTTGCGCAAGGCCTATTCCACTCCGCAGTGCTACCAGTTCTACGTTCACAAGGACCACGGCCTGAATAGTGCGATGCTGCAAAGTGCGCGTCAGGCGGGCGTCGACGTAATGATGCTGACTGTGGACACCATTACCGGTGGCAACCGTGAGCGGGATCTGCGCACCGGCTTCTCCATTCCCATGCGCCTCACTGCGGCCAGCATGCTGCAGTTCGCGCTCAAGCCGAAGTGGGCCATCGACTACTTCAGCCACGAGCGTTTCCGCATGCCTCAGCTCGAAGAACACATCGGCATTGAAGATGGTGCCATCTCGATCAGCCGTTATTTCACCGAGATGCTCGACCAATCCATGGACTGGAACTACGTGGCCGGGATGGTGAAGGACTGGGGCGGGCAGTTCTGCCTCAAAGGCGTGATGTCGGTTGACGACGCGCGGCGCGCCGCGGATATCGGCTGTACGGGCATCGTGTTGTCAAATCATGGCGGCCGGCAGCTGGATGGCTCGCGCAGTAGCTTCGATCAGCTCGCCGAGATTGTTGACGCGGTCGGAGATCGCATCGACGTCATGATGGATGGCGGCGTGCAGCGGGGGACGCATGTCCTCAAGGCGCTGTCCCTGGGCGCGAAAGCTGTGGGCCTGGGTCGCTACTACCTCTTTCCCCTGGCAGCAGCGGGGCAGCCTGGGGTCGAGCGGGCCCTGATGCTGATGCGTGAGGAACTTACGCGGGGAATGAAGCTGATGGGTTGCAACTCGATCAACCAGCTGACCCGGAGCAATCTGCGATTCAGGTGAACTGCCCGGGGCGCACTTAACCGAATTCATCCATGATCGACTCGTATTGTCGTCTCAGGGTTTCGATACGTAGATCGTCCAGCACCAGCTCGTCGCGATGCTGGATATCTTTCAGAATCGTTCCAGCCTGAAGGTAGACAGACCTGTCGCCCTTACCTCGCACTCCCGTGAACCGCGTCGTTTTGTACTCCGCTGTGAATGGGGTCTTCAATTTCAGAAAACCTGAGAGCTCGGACAACACAGAATCGGTGTCGTTAACAAGTCTGTCGTGATCGATCAGTTGAACCCTGCCAGTTTCCTTCAGCCGGACCATGTGCCCGGGATCTTGTTTAGACGGGTCTGATAGTGCTGGATCGCTTTCTCCAAGAGCTGATCATTTGTTAGCGGCTTCTCGCCGAACCAGGCAGGAAACAACCGCATCATGCTCCTGATCGACCCCAGAGGCTCGCGTAGCAGAAAGATCGGAGCGCTGGCGCATGTTCTTGACGGCGGTAGCGGAGGTCTTCGGCTACGCCGGGGGCACGAAATGGCTGGTAGGTCGCTGCCGTTTCGTCCGATAAGCGGGGCATGTTGCAGCTGGCATTGTCAGGCCTCGCGACCACCGCAGGACTGATGTTCGCGGCCTGGCTGTGGACCCTTCCGCTGCGCAACGTCGCCATCGTTGACGTGTTCTGGAGCCTCGCCATGGCCAGCGCGGGCCTCACCTGGCTGCTGCAGGCCGCTGACAGCCCGAGATCCGGGCGCGCAACGAGCCGAACTTCGCATTGCAGAGCCTGTATCTCGTGTTCGCACTCCAGGCCGTCCTGGTGTGGGTGATTGCGGCGCCCCTTTTCGGCGCGACGATCAGCTCCGCGCCACTGGGCCTTGTGGATGTCATTGCCACGTTGCTGTGGCTTGCGGGCTTCCTGTTCCAGCCCATCGCCGACTTCCAGCTGGCGCGTTTCCAGCAGCGGCCCGATGCGGGGCGCGCCGTAATGAACGCCGGACTGTGGCGCTACAGCCGCCATCCCAATTACTTTGGCGTGGCGCTCACCGAGAAGGACATCGCCTCGCGCCGGCCCGAGTACGAGGACACATCCGGCGCACGAGCAGATTCTTTCCCCTCCCGCCCCGCCTGAGGTGATCCGCCCACCCACCACACCCGCTGCGAAGCAGGCCGTCGGCATTACGGCCAGTCAGTCATCTAATAAAGGAAATAATCATGCAGAAGCTTTTGACGCATTTAGTGCTCGTTTTCTCTTTGCCCGGTGCATAGTCCCATGTTCTGGCCAATGAGGACGCGCGCCTGATTTTCTCCGATGGACGCCCCGACGTTGTGGGATTGTCAGGGGTAAATGAGGTTCTTAAAGGCCTGGGTGTTCTATTGAACCAGGTTGACGTCCCGCAGGACTCGATTCCGCTGCTGAAAAAGTCAGTCAAGGCGGCTCTTTCCAACGAGGATAAGGCACAAGTCCTGAAGGCCTTTGAGATATCCCGAGACGACATGGTCACACTTACCCGAAGCGCAGGGAGAGAGTCGGCTGTGCCAGGCGGCGGGAGCATGATGACCAATGAGCCAGGCGTCGCTCCCTACCCGAAGGTCTACGACCTGATGTCGATGAGCCCTGAAGACAAACTGGGAGCGCGCAACACGTTTGCGAAGGTGCACGTCACTTTTGCTGATGGAGGCGTCGGTGTCGATGAAGTCATGACACTGGCACGTGGTGGACCCTGGACTTGGTATTTCCAGGTTAAAGATCAGCTGGCTGTGAAGCTTGAAATGGGCAGGGTTGAGCCCGGTGCCAGAGCCTGGCGTTTGATCTATCCAGGTTTGACACCGCACGGCGCAGGCTGACCTCCTGGGCACGAACCCCTGGATCAATTTCCACGCCAAATGAACTTTCACGCCCTGACGCTGGCGCTGTCGAGGGGCTGACGAAGTGTGAGGAACGCACTGCAACCGGTCTTGCTTCAGTTTACCTGCCTGGTGCGGCCCTCCCAGTAGGGCGCGCGCAGCTTGAATTTCTGTAGCTTGCCGGTCGCGGTGCGTGCGAGTTCGGTGCGAAAGTCCACACTGGTCGGGCACTTGTAGTGCGCGATGCGCGCGCGGCAGTGATCGATCAGCTCGCGTTCGGTGACTGTGGCCCCGGCTGTGATCACGACCAGCGCCTTCACAGTTTCGCCCCACTTCTCGTCGGGCACGCCGATCACTGCGGCCTCGGCCACCGCTGGATGCGAGAACAGTGCGTCTTCCACCTCGATCGAAGTCACGTTCTCGCCGCCGGTGATGATCACGTCCTTCTTGCGATCAGAGATCGTCAGGTAACCCTCGTTGTCGATGGAGCCGCCGTCGCCGGTATGAAACCAGCCGTCTACGATCGCTGCTGCCGTGGCCTCGGGTTGTGCCCAGTATCCATCGAGCACAACATTGCCGCGTGCGAGAACTTCACCCTCGGCGTCGACACTGATGCGGATGCCGAGCGCCGGCGACCCGGCGCGACCGAGGCGTTGAGCACGTTTGGCGGTACTCAGTGAATCCCACTCCGCGCGGCTGCGATTGATGGTGAGGAACGGTGATGTCTCGGTGAGCCCGTAGATCTGGATGAACTCCCAGCCGAGTTCGGTCTCCACGCGCTCGATTGTGCGCGTTGGCGGTGGCGCTCCCGCGACTACCATGCGCACGCGCCCGCGACCCGGGATTGGCCCGGCCCATTTCTGTGCCGCATCAAGCACCGTCGCGACGACGGCCGGCGCTCCGCCCATCAGTGTCACTCCGTGGTGTTCGATGCGACGCAGGATTTCATCCCCCGCGACCTTGCGCAGTACGACCTGGCGCGCGCCCATGCCGGCAACGACGAACGGCATGCCCCATCCATTGCAATGGAACATGGGCAAGGTGTGCAGGTAGACGTCGCGATCATTGACGCCGGTATGCAGACCGAAGGTCGTCGCATTGATCCACAGATTGCGATGGGTGAGCTGCACGCCCTTCGGCCGCGCCGTGGTGCCACTGGTGTAGTTGATGGTGGCGGTGGCGTTTTCGTCTCGCGGCCACCGCGCCGGTTCGACACCGGGACGCGACAACAGCGCGTCGGACTCGACACCGAGAATGGCACGGCGCTGACACGGGATATGCGCGAGCGACGCGGCGAGCTCCGGGTCGATCAACAGCAGCGATGCGCCCGAGTGCTCCACGATGTATTCGATCTCAACCGGGCTGAGTCGGAAGTTGATCGGCACGAGGACGCGTCCCGCGCCGGCAACACCATAGAGTGCAAGCAACAAGCGTGCGGAGTTCTGCGACACGATTGCGACTCGTTCACCATGCCCGATGCCGAGTTGGTCGAGTGCCGCGGCACAGCTCCTCGTCCGTTCATGCACCTCGCGATAGGTCAGTTCACGGAGGGATGGTGCCGGTTGGTCAGGTTCATCGACGATGCCGATCCGGTCCCCGTAGACGAATGCGGCGCGATCCAGGAAGTCACTGATGGTGAGCGGAGCAATCACAATGGTCTCCAGGGTTGAGTCTGGCGTTTGATCTATGCAGGTCTGGCCATCGCACGGAGCATAGTGCCATGCAAAAAGGGGGCTGTAACTGTCGGGTGTTTGAATGATTTAAACCTCCCGGCCGGACAGCGCCCCGATCAGCCCCGCCCGGTACATAATGGCTTTTAGGCAGGCAGTGGGCGGGAACGAATCCAAGGGTCCAGAAGGGGCGGCAGGACACCCTATTGGCAATCGTAGCCTGCACTCCAGGCGGGAGACAGTTCATGGCGGACAGGAACTGGGTATCCACGGCGAGTGCGGGTGTGCTGCTGGCTGTTTCAGCCAGTGCGGTGGCCCGTGTGCCTTTCTGCCCGCGGTACGAGAAGTTTGGCGTGACCTACGCCCTGTCCGGGCCCGGACTGCCGGTCCCTGCAATTCCGCTCCCCGTGGCATTGCCCAAAGGCCACGTCGCCGTCGTGGTGCGTTATACCCCCAGCGAGTCCCGCGAGTCCCGCGAGTCCTGGAGAGTATCAGCCGAACAAAACCCCTGGCCGTCGAGGACTCTCAGGCCGTCGAGCCGAACCCCCCGTGGAATCGCGTCAGGTGCATCCGCGGCCGCGGCACCAGCGCCGCCAGCCGCGCCATGAAGTCCAGCGGCTCGAAGACCACGTGCATGGTGCCGTGCTATCGTCTGAGCATCCAAAAAGGAGATTCACACATGATTCAGCTGGAAATGGTCGTCGATGCTTTCGGCGGATGCAGGGGAGCACGTCGTATGAGGCGAGTGCGCAAACTCACCATTGGCGCTCTGGGAGCGCTGGTGTTCGGAGTGGTCCTGACGGTCGACACGGTGCGCGCTCAATCCGCCAGGGATCTCGCCGGTACCTGGACGTTGGTCTCCTCCGTCGTTGAGCAAGGCGGGACCAAGACCGAACCATATGGTCCCAATGCGAAAGGCATCATGACCGTGGACGCCAACGGCCGCTATGTGATCGTCACCATGCGTGCCGGACTTCCCAAGTTTGCCTCCAATAGCCGCGCAACCGGCACTCCCGCGGAAAATACGGCGATCGTCGGGGGGAGCATTGCCCTCTTCGGTACCTTGTCTGTCAACGAGGCGGAAAAGGCCATCATCCTCAAGATCGAGACTTCCACATTCCCCAATTGGGACGGGACCGAACAGAAGTGGCCGTTCACCATTACCGGTGACACACTGCAGTGGACGGTCCCAGCCGCGTCGGGCGGTGGAACCGCGACCGCGTCCTGGAAACGCGCAAACTAGGCGTCGTCGGGCACGTGGGCTCGGCAAGGACTGTCCCGAGCCTTGCCAGAAAAGCGGTGCCTCGCGGGCGGTTCGTCCTGGGGTGTGCGCGGGAATCCCGCAGGCGGCAGGGCCCTCGGTGACGCTCGCCCACGACGGGACCGCGAGCGCGGTGAGGGACCGGTCGGACACGTCCGAGGGGGCCAACGGCCGGCGGCGACACCGCCGACCCGCTCGAGTTTTCGGCCGGGTGCTGGTGCACATCCCCAACCAGGGCCACGTCACGACAGGGTCGGGATAGCCGTGGGACCATCGCGCACGCCTAACGTCCCCGCGCAGGGTCGGGGCGCTGCTCAGGGCGTGCGGTGGGCCTCGGTCGGTGCGAGGTGGGGCGCGGGGAGGATGGCGGAGGCCACTTCGAAGGTGCCCGCGCCGACTTGTCCTGCATGCCCCGCGGGCGGTTCGCATACCAGCCGTAGTTAAGGTGTCGTGACGTGGCCCGTGTCTGCCGCGACAATCGCGGCGCTCACGAGCGCCATGACCGCGTCCATTTGCTTCCGCGAAGAACAGCCACGATCGGGGGCCGCTGGACCGCGATTCCGCATCGCTTGCGCCGAAGAACACCGACCCACGTCTCATGTACGCCGTGTCCTTCCCTGGGGACGTCTACGCAGGGAACGACAGCGCGCCGGACCACACCTGAAGATTGCGTATCGCCCCCGGAGCTACGGACGCACGGAAGAAAGTCTCGCGCGTCCTATGGACCCAACCGCCCAAGACCCCAGTGGGTTTCGCTACAGGAGCCCGAGCATGGGGCCGATCAGCATGAGCACGCCCGTCATGACGACGACCCACACGGCGGTGATCACGAGACCCGGGGCCAACATGTCGTGCATCCTGTAATACCCCTTGGTGAACGTGACGAGTGCCACGGATTCCAATGGCAAGAGAAAGGCGCAGGATGCCGTGAACGCCACCGGTAGCGCGTACAGCGCTGGGTTCTGGCCCGCGGCCACCGCCAGGAGCATGATGGGCAGAATCATGACCACATTGATGACCGGATTGCTGGAGATCACAAGGTGAATGCCGGCCGTGAATATGCTGATCAGCAGGATCACCCCAGCAGGACCCCAACCGGCAAGTCCGGATAGGGACGAGCCTACGATCCACTGGGCAAGGCCGCTCGATGCAGAAAGGGCCTCATCGCGCGAATCACCAGCGCGTCATGCAAGCGATGCTTCGCCGCCCGCCCTGACGTGGCGGGCATAACGGACAGCGCTGCCGGCGAGTCGGGGTCGGGGCTCCATGTGTGGAGCCTCGGAGAGCGGGCGGGCTCTCCGCCAGCCGCCAATCCGGGAAGACCGGGTGAATTGGCAGCGTGGGCCGATTTCCGGCGCATCGGGCCATATTCGCGGCGTACCCCGGGCGCTCGGCTAGAATCTGCGCATGGACTCAAGAATCGCCACCCGGAAAAGGGCCGAACTCCTCGCCGCGACGCAGGGCATGACGCCCACGGAGCGTCTGGACGCGTTCGTCACTCACTGTCGCCTGGTTTTTGACCTCTATCGACCAGGACCTGGTGGACCGCAGAAGCGGCCCCCAAAACGGCCGGGGTCCCCGTCATGAGAGCAATACGCTCCGGTGAATCGGCGCTCCTGCTGCTCGATGTGGTCGAGGTACTGGAGCGCAACAGTGTGGCCTACGCGGTCATCGGCGCTATGGCGGCGGCCATCTACGGCGTCGTTCGTGCCAGCATGGACGCGGACGCAGTTATCTCCCTGCCTCCGCACCAGCTGGGAGATGTCAGCCGCGAGTATCGGGCTGCGGGGTTCCGTACGGAGCTTCGGGACGGCGAGCCGGACGACCCGATCGGAGCCGTGCTCGTCATCAGCGACACCCACGGCAACCGGGTCGACCTGCTGGCCGGTCTGCGCGGCCTAGACGGAGGCGCTTTCACGCGGGCAATCGAGGTTCCATTCCAGGAGCGCGGGCTGCGCTTCATCGGCCGTGAGGACTTCATCGCCATGAAATTGTTTGCGCACGGGCCGCAGGACCTGTCCGATGCACGATATGCTCTCGCCGCCGCCGAAATCCTCGACTTCGGGTTGCTGAGGCGTCTCACTGCGGGGTTTGGACCGGACACCGTGGCGGCGTTGGAGAAGCTCAGCCCCTGACCTCCCACGCCGCGGTGTTGCTGTTCGAGCGGGTGCGTCAGCTAGGATAGCCGTGCCCGGTAACCTCAATCTGTCTATGGAACAAACCCACTTTGGCTTCACGACCGTGCCCGCCGCCGAGAAGGCTGAGCGGGTGCGGGCCGTGTTCGACTCGGTGGCGGGCAACTACGACCTGATGAACGACCTGATGTCGGTGGGACTGCACCGCCTGTGGAAGCGCTTCGCCCTGGGCCGGACCGGCCTCCGCCCGGGGGACCAGGCCCTGGATGTGGCCGGCGGCACGGGCGACCTGGCCGCGGGCATGGCGGAGCAGGTCGGCCTGGCGGGGCTGGTGTGCCACACGGACATCAATCGCCAGATGCTGGAGCAGGGCCGGCGACGACTGGTGGATGCCGGCCACTTCGCCACGGTCAGCAGCCTGCAGGCGGACGCGGAACACCTCCCCTTTGCCGATGGCACCTTCAACTGCGTAACGATCGGCTTCGGACTGCGCAACTGCACGGACAAGCCCGCCGCTCTCCAGGAAATGGGCCGGGTGCTGCGGCCCGGCGGGCGGCTCCTCGTCCTCGAGTTCTCGAAACCGGCAGTGCCGCTGCTCGAGCCCTTCTACGACCTTTATTCCTTCCGCATCCTGCCCTGGCTCGGCGAGGTGGTCGCCGGGGACGCCGCCAGCTATCGCTACCTGGCCGAGTCGATACGGATGCACCCGGACCAGGAAGCCCTGCGGGGCCTGATGACGACCGCGGGTCTGGAGGATGTTCAGTATCACAACCTGAGCGGCGGTATCGTGGCGCTGCATTCAGGCTACAGGTACTGACTGACGTATGGATCTCCCCTTTTCAGCCGTCACCCTGCGCCCCATCGAACTGCTGATCAATCGGGGCATCGGGCTGTCCTCCACGGCCCAGGCCATGGCCGCCGCGCTCGACGGCAAGGCGCTGGATGTGCGCCTGGACGGCACGCCGCTGGCGCTGCGCCTCACGGCCCGGGACGGCCAGCTTCGCCTGTCCGGGATTGGCGAGGGAGCCGCGGCGGCGACGCTGGCAGGTTCTCCCCTCGCCATGCTCCGGTTACTGGGCGGCGACCCTCAGCAACTGATCCGTGAGGGGGACGTGCGCATGACCGGCGACACCGACGTCGCCAACCAGTTCCGGGATCTGCTGCACATGGCCCGGCCCGACCTGGAGGATGAGCTCGCCAGACTGGTGGGGGATCCGCTCGCTCACCAGTTCGGCATTCTCGCCCGGGGCTTCGCGGACTTCAGCCTGCGCACCGCCGAGTCCGTGGCCCGCAGCTTCGGCGAGTACTTTACGGAGGAGCGGCGTACGCTCCCCACCCGCACGGAAGCGCAGGAGTTCTTCAGGGACGTGGACCGGGTGACCAACGACGTGGAGCGGGCGGAGGCCCGTGTCGCCAGTCTGCGGGAGCGCCTGAAGGACCCGGCTTCTTGAATCGCGTCCAGCTCCTCGTCCGCCTGCTTGCCATCCGGCGGGTGCTCATCCGGCACGGTATCGGCGAATTGCTGGCCGGCTCGGCACTGTCCACCACGGCGCGCTGGCTGTTACCGGTCGGGCGTGGCGGCCGCGAAACGACTGCCCCCCGGGGCGTCCGGATCCGCCAGGCCCTGGAGGATCTGGGTCCGATCTTCGTGAAGTTCGGCCAGTCCGTCTCCACCCGCCAGGACCTGCTGCCACCGGACGTCGGGCAGGAACTCTGCAAGCTCCAGGACGAGGTGCCGCCGTTTCCGGCCGAACAGGTGCTGGCCGAGGTGGAGCGCAACTTTGGGGCGTCCGCCGAAACGGTGTTTGCCAGTTTCGACCGGGAGGCGCTGGCCGCCGCGTCCATCGCCCAGGTGCACGCGGCCCGGCTCCATTCCGGGGAAGACGTGGTGGTGAAAGTCCTCCGGCCCCGGGTCCGGCAGCTGATCGAGCAGGATCTGGAAGTCATGTACACGCTGGCCCGGCTGGCCCAGCGCTGGTGGCCCGAAGCGCGGCGGCTGCGGCCCGTGGCAGTGGTCGCCGAGTACGAGAAGACGATCCTGAACGAGCTCGATCTGCTCCGGGAGGCGGGCAACGCCAACCAGCTGCGCCGCAACTGGCAGGGCTCGCCGTTAATCTACGTGCCGAAGGTCTACTTTGACTACTGCCGCACGGGCGTGATGGTCATGGAGCGCATCCACGGCATCCCGGTGGACGACATGACGGCCTTAAGGGCCGCCAACGTGAACATCCCGAAGCTGGCGGCCAACGGCGTGGAGATCTTCTTTACCCAGGTCTTCCGGGACAACTTCTTTCACGCGGACATGCACCCGGGTAACATTTTTGTCGACGCCACGAACCCGGAACAGCCCCGCTACGCGGCGGTGGACTTCGGCATTGTGGGTACCCTGGACGAACGGGACCGGCGCTACCTGGCGGAAAACTTTCTCGCCTTCTTCGAGCGGGACTACTACCGGGTGGCCAGGCTCCACGTGGACTCCGGGTGGGTGCCGGCGGGCACGCGGGTGGACGAACTTGAATCCGCCATACGAACCGTGTGCGAACCCATCTTCAGCAAGCCGCTCAAGGAAATCTCGTTCGGTCAGGTTCTGCTCCAGCTGGTCGCCGTGGCCCGGCGCTTCAATATGGAGGTGCAGCCCCAGCTGATCCTGCTGCAGAAGACCCTGGTCCAGATCGAGGGCCTGGGCCGGATCCTCTACCCCGACCTGGATATCTGGCAGACGGGCAAGCCGGTGCTCAAGGCCTGGATGATCGAGCAAACCGGGCCGACCGCGACGCTCCGGCGCCTGCGCCGGGAGTGGCCGGACCTGCGCTACGCCCTGGAGAAGTTGCCGCTGGTGGCCCGACGGCTGGTGGACGAGGCGCTGGAGCGCCCGCAGGCGCCTGCGCCGAACCCGGCTCCCGAACCCACTGCCGGGGTGGGCGGAAGCTCCAGGGCCACGGCCGGGGGCGCGCTGGTGATCGCCGGAGCGGTGTGGCTGGGACTGGACACGCCCCCCCTCTGGGTGGGCTGGCTGCTGGGTGCTACAGGCCTCCTAACCCTTTGGTTTGGAAAGCCTAAAGTATAGTGACTGTTTATACAGTGTTAATAGGATAGCGATCACCGCAGCACAACGCCCTGGCTTCATCGAGCTGGAGGCCGGCGTGGTCCCCCGGCATGGGTGGGTTCTCCGTCCGTTCAGGACGCAGACGCGCGGGCAGGCATCCCCGCCACGATCTACGTGCCATTCGGCAATTCCCCCGACCAGAACGCCGCGATGGCGGCCTTTGGAGCCACCGTCAGTGGCATACGGCAGGGACTTCGACGAGGCCCGGCACGAAGCGCAGCGGGTCGCTGGAGCGCAAGGCCTGCACTTTGTGCCGTCGTTCCACCGGGACCTTGTCGCCGGCGTTGCGCGCTACGCGCTTGAACTGTTTCGTGCGGTTGCGGACCTCGATGCCGTGTACGTCGCAGTGGGCATGGGCTCGGGAATCTGCGGGCTGCTTGCAGCACGAGACCTGCTCGGCCTGAAAACCGGAATCATCGGCGTGTGCGCGCCTACTACGACGATACGCACCAGATCGCGGAAGGGGCCGGTGCGGCGCCGCTGGCTGCCCTCCTGAAGGAGCCCGATCGGATAGCGAAGCGGAACGTCGCGCTCATCCTGAGTGGTGGGAGCATCGAGCGTGAGCGGTTGCTCCAGGTGCCCGGTGGACAGACTCCCGCCGCCGGCGTACCCGCCGGGTGCACCGGATCATCCTGCACAGCTTCATCCGGGAAGGAGGATGGCGGACTTTGGGGCAGCACGGCCGGGGGCCCGGCTAATCCATGCTGGTAACATGGCTGGAGTCCCACACCAGTGAAGCCACCGTGACTGAGTCATTGCCCGACCGCCTGAGCACCGACCCCCGCAGCCCCTTCTACAACGAGGCGCTCCTGGCCAGGGGCATCGGTATCCGCTTGAACGGCAAGGAGCGGCACGATGTGGAAGAGTACTGCGTCAGCGAGGGCTGGATCCGGGTGGCCATGGGCAAGGCCCTGGACCGGCGGGGACAACCGCTGACCCTGAAGCGCACCGGTACGGTGGAGACCTTCCTGAAGACGCCGAGCTGAGGCCGCAGCGGCTTCAGGTAAACGGGTTCAAGACCCGGACGCCGGTTGGCTCGTAGTGGCCGGTGTTGCGGGTGGCTACGGTCAGGTCCTAGATCGTCGCCCACGTTCGGCATGGTACCCAGCAGGTCTTCGGCAGGGCGTGGTGGATGCCATGGAGCCGGACAGGGATTGTCGAGGCAGTCGCACCCGATGGCGGCTCCACAAGCCAGGCTCGCCGGCGTTCATCAGATTCTGCGCGTCTACGGACGGAGGATAGGCCAATCAAAGTACCTGCTGGTAGCCAGCCCGGCGCGAGCGGCACCATCGTCACGGAGGATCTCGTCTTTATGCTTGACGGCATGGGGCTCAGAACCGGCATCACCCTCGACAAGATGCTGAAGGTCCAGTCGCTTTTGGCCGAAGCGCTGGCCCTTGAGCCATTTGGCCGCGGCGTCGATGCTGCGCCAGGTCTATCAGTATCAGCAGGAACTACACCATCAAAACCTGAACTCTTTAAATCGAGTTGATCAACAAACAAATCAATGACTCGCACGGCATGATCTTCACTAATGTATTTATCGAGTAACTCTGGCAATAAAGTACTTTGAGTTCGCTCTTGCCCTTGAATGAATCATTTTATGTGAAGTAGCGCCAGTGAATTAGCGATACTTAGTTAACGTTTGAGGGTATTTGGGTGTTTACACAGCAGTGACAATCCTAAAGCTTGCCTAGCTCATTCTCAGCAACCCGCTAATACTTCATGTAGACATTTAAAAGCACTGAAAAAGGCTTAGACGAAATAGCTGCGGGCCCCATGAAAGGCCTGTCATATAAAATGAGCAGGAAAAAAATCCAGGCAATAGTAGATGAACATAAGAATATGAGGATGCTATGGAGATGGCGACTTTGGATATTCATAAAACATAAATACAGGAGAAAGATAAAAGAACTGCCTATCAAAGTCGTCCAAACATAGACGCCAATTAATGACCTGGCACCTTCAAGACGACTGACGTGCAATTCCCTGTAATCAGAGATGAGCCTTAAGCTTTCAGCTTGCACAGCTGCCTCTCCATTATTCGCAGGAATATATCGAACAATGGGCTGCAAGATTGCCATTATCTTGGGAACAGTAACGGCGGCTATCTCATCGCGCGCCATATAAGGCCACTCTTCATTGATTACCGCCTGTATATATATTTTTATTCTAGCTTTTTCTTCATCACGCATAGTGATTGGGTAAGCATCTAGCAGCCGGTATATGTTTAACAAAGTACCAGCTTCTTTCGCAACAACATATTCCAACTTATTATGACTTTCCCAAACCCCGATAGTCACAAAAGCTAGAACAAGCGCGTAAACTCCTGACATAGCAGTTTCGCCAACTGAAAAGCGCTCGCTCACCTTGAACTTTTTACAGTACTTCTGAACGACAAATAATGTGCTGCGCCCAACGCCAATAAAAAAGACCAATAAGAACAAAAGTAAGGCCCACGAAGGTAAGCTCAGCAAAGTAATCATGGGGTTAACCTCGTTCGGGAATGTTTACGATGGCACTTAGAATGAAATAGCGTTCGAACATTCGGGCGATAGTCATAAGAGGATCTCAAAACGGTTCAAATATGTAGTTCAAGAATCCTACTTGAAGTTTGATTTGTTGAATGATTTTTTAAGACGATAGGCGATTCAAAGTATTTGCTGGTAGCCAGGTCCGCACGGCACCCCCGTCATCAGCGCCAGATGAATCCACACAGACGGCCCTAGTTGGCTTCGAGTGTTGCGGCACCGATACCTGTACCCTTCTGACGCGGCGGGAACTCCTTTAGGCTCTCTATGTGCTGCATCAGCGGCTTGCCGACAATTGGTGCGATCCAAGTCTTCTCCGTCATCCATGCGAAATGGCCTGGCGCCTCGGGCGTGCGCTCAAAGGGATCGAGTTTTATGTCAATGAGCAACCCGCCCGGGATTTTGTCGGCCTGTTTAATCCACTGGTTCTTGATCGCGAGATGAACCTTCCATTGATCAACGCGAAAGGCGTCTAGTTCGGTTTCGCCGTAAAAAAAGAACTCGTGCCGCTTCGTCGGGCCTTTGCCAGTCAGCATATCGGTCTGGTCATAGCCATCAAGATAGACCCTGAAGGGCTGATCGCTGATCGTGATGCCCCTTAAGAGCTTTTCCTTGATATCCGGCACGCCTGCAGCTGACATAAGCGTCGGAACCCAATCCTCAGACGACATCAGCTCGCCAGTCCAGCGACCGGGGGGCACTCGACCCGGCCAGCGCACCAGCATCGGCACCCGAAAGCCACCGTCCCAGGTCAAACCCTTCTCTCCGCGGAACGAAGCCGTACCGGCGTCCGGCCAATGGGCTAAATTGACGCCATTGTCCGATGTGAAGAGGATGATCGTGTTGTCGTTTATCCCGAGCTGGTCAACGGCGTTAAGGAGCTCGCCGACAATCCAGTCTAATTGCAGCAGCGCATCCGCATACGCACTATGCCCGCTTTTTCCTTCCCAATCCTTCGATACATTAATGTTTTGATGCATTCGAGTAGGGTTGAACCACAGAAAAAAAGGCTTCTTTTCGGCCGAGCTGTCCTTCATCCATTTGAGAGAACGCTTGAGCACTTCGTTGTCGAAGGTCTTTTGCCGTTCTGCACCGAGCGGCCCTTCGTCGGTTATGGTTTGCCGGCCAACACGTCCCCAGCGCGGATCGACCGCAGCATCGTCTTTTTCGCTTGCGAGTGTGTGGATGACATTGCGCGGCCGACCAACGAAGCTCGGGCTCTTGGGAAACTCCGGCTGTTCCGGCATTTCCATCATGTTGAGGTGGTACAGAAAGCCGTAGAACTCGTCGAAGCCATGTACCGTCGGCAGGAACTCGTTGCGGTCGCCTACATGGCTCTTGCCAAACTGCCCCGTCACGTAACCTTCCGCTTTCAGCAATTGCGCAAGCGTCGGGTCCTGTTTTTGAAGACCGATCGGCGAACCGGGCTGGCCAACCGACGTGAGGCCGGTGCGAATGGGATATTGGCCGGTGATGAACGCGGCGCGCCCTGCGGTGCAGCTTGGCTGGGCGTAATAGTCGCTAACCATCATGCCTTGGGCGGCTATCTTGTCGATGTTGGGCGTCGTGACCGCACCAAGCCCGCGGTGGTAGGCCGAGATGTCCTGAGGCGCGAGGTCGTCAGTCATGATGACTAGTATATTTGGCTTATCTGCAGCTGCCGCACCAAGAGGAGCGAGAGCCGACAGTACGACCGCGGCGCCGTTCAGAACACGCATCGATAATCTCATGGCGAAAAACCCTCTAAAAGCTGTAACTGCCTAAGTAAGGATCGGGTGCCGTCGCGAACATGGTTGGTATTAGGCGTGGCACGATCTCCGGAAACAAGAGGGCGCCTCGAAGAATGAGCCTGTCAGTGACCTGCTGGTAGCCAGCCCGCCAGCCGTCGTTAGCCGTCGTTAGCCGTCGTTAGCCGGACTTTAGGCGCCCGGCGCGAGCGGCACCATCGTCACGGAGGATCTCGTCTTGATGCTTGACGCCATGGGGCTCAGAACCGCCATCAATCTCGACAAGTTGCTGAAGGTCCGGTCGATTGTGACCGAAGCGCTGCCTACAGACAAACTCTATGGCTTCACGCCGGATGCGGGACTGCCGAAGGGGTATGGTGCGGGCGGCTGGCAGTTTGAGTCGGAGTGACGCCCGCAACCTGGCGGCACTCTCCGCCATATCGACATCGAGTTCAACCGGTTGCCATGATTCAAGAATGGCACGGTAGCGTCGCGCCAGCGCCTCGTCGCCCGCCTGCAGCGGCCCGCCAAGACTTCAGCGACAGTGATCGTTGTCACCGCGAAGCGCACCTGTCCGGCAGCGTGCGCCTCGAAGAGTGGCCTGAAACGTTTTGCGAACTTTGGGTGACCATCGAGGAAATAGATAATCGGCGCAGAATCCACCAGGAGCAGCGCGTGCTCTGGCAGATTGGTAAGGTCTAACGGCCCCATTCGTCCCGCAAACCGTCAATCGTGCGGGCGCAATCCTTACCCCACAGCCCGCGGCCAGACCCTTCTACAGGTACGAGTGGCTGCTGCCGCCCGCTAGCGGCGTACGCATCCAGGGGTAGCAGTGCGGCAACGGGGCGACCATGCCGGGTGATGAGCGTGGGGTGCCCTTTTTCAGCCGCTTCGAGAAGGTCCGGAAGCTGGTTGCGGGCCTCTTCGGCACCTTTGCGCGCTACTTTGCTCATGGTTTACCTCACCACCAGCAGTACAGTCCCGTACAGTTAGCCGTCAACGACGGTAATTGGGAGTCTAGGCCAGAACAAAGGCCACGCTGCCCTGGCGGGTTGACGCCTCGCGTAGCCAGCTACCAGCAGTTGTCGCCGCCGCCGGTAGCGCCGCGATTGCCGCTGTCGTCCAGGGTGAACGTCCCGCAGGCGTTGTCCCGCTCAGCCTGCGTGCCCTCGGGCTCGGCCTCAAGCTGGTAGGTGGTGGCGCCAGAATCCGTCATCGTCAGAGTGTAGATGATGTCTTCTGCGTCGCTGCCGGTGAACTGGCCGTCCCGGTCGAGGCCTATCACGTCGGCGGCGTACCCGAGCGTCGTCAGACTGTCGGCATAGGACTTATTGTCCAGGAAGAACTGTTCCTGGCGGTCAGCGAGGCGGTAAAGGGCACTGGCAGCCGCCTTGTGATTGCTCCGGACAATGTATTGCCCGTACGAGGGATAGCCCACTGCCGCCAGAATGCTGATGATCAACAGTACGATCATCAACTCCACCAGGGTAAAGCCGGCGGCTCGCGACCGGTTTCGCAGGATTCGGGACATGTGCATGGCTTGCTCCAGAGTCAGCATCATCGCGACTACAGGTCGCCGTCCTCGGCCTGGTACCAATAAGTCTCAAAGCGTATCGGAGCACCGGTCTTCTCCACTTTGAGGTCTGGCCGCAGGATCGAGTTCGGGGGCAGCGACACCACCTCGGCAGGAATGCCCTCCGAGTCGAGCTCGGTGTACCGCTCGTTCCTTTCGGTGGTCACGTCATAGTTGCGGCGGGCAGAGGCATCGAAGATCGAAACGGCATACAAGCGCCCTGTGCCTTCCCTGGGACCGCACGTGCCCTCTGACGACGCTTCGCCGGGCAGGTAGGTCGTGAAGTACACGGTATTGCTGATCGTGGTGGCCGTAGCCAGTGATTTCTCTCCGGCCGTGTCCAGCCTGAGAGCCCAGCCCCGGTTCAGGTCGGCACTGCAGGTCTCGCCCAGCGTTAGGCAGGTGTTGGTGACGTCCCCCAGGTCTGCCAGGACGAGGTCGCTATCGGCTCCGGAGCCCGCATCCACATTGCGATCCTTGATCATGAAGGCCCAGTTAGCGGTCACGCCACCCTTGTCGAGGGGATCCTCGCGGTCGCCACTGCCGATGATCACGGCATCAAACGGCCCCTCGTCGTCGAGGGACTGGATAATGTCCGGCCGGTGGAAGAAGCGGCGGTCATCGGCCTTGCCGTCAGCGGCCGGAGCATGCCGGCCCAGTGTGGCCAGCTTGGTCAGCTGCCACTCGGTGGTGTCCGTGCCATTGAAGTCGGCACGCCAGAGGCTGCCGCCCGTATCCCCGACGTAGGCGCGGTCCTGCACGCCGTTGCCGTCGGAATCGAACACCGAAATGGCGGACGGGATGCTGTCCAGCAGGTCCTCGTGGGTGAACACCGTGGCCGAGTCGGCGCCCGAGCCGCCGACGGCCTTCCAGATGAGGGCTCCGGTCTCTGCGTTGACGATGTACAGGCCCTTGCCGACGCTGTCATTGGTCCCCATGGCGTCGGCGTCCTTGTTGGTGTCGAAGCCGCCGCCAAAGATCAGGGCCGGAACGGTGCCGGACGAGGTGGCGACCTTGATCACGCGGGGATCCGAGAAGGTCTGGCCCAGTTCGGCGAAGTTCCCCGACTGGTTGATGGTCCACAGCAGGGAAGGACTGGTCGGAACGCTGACATCGAGGCCGTAGTAACTCGTGCCGCCCCGGCGCAGGCCGAAGAACAGCCAGGCATCCTCGCCCGTATCGATGCTGCCGTTGGTGTTCGCGTCGGCCAGGTACGAAACCGGCGACCCGTCCACCAGGATCGGGTGCTTGACCCCCGTTGCATTGGTGCGCAGTACGGGCACCTTGCCCATGACGGCCCGGGGCATGAAGCCCCAGACCTCGGCACCGCTTTCGGCTTCGGCGGTCGTCGTGTTCCGGAAGAAGTGCAGGAAGCCGTCGTTCGAACCGGCCGCGATGAAGATGGCCGGATTGGCCTTGGTGTAGCCATCGCGGGCCCCGTAGTTGATGGGGAGCGGCTTGGAGTGCAGCGGGTCGCCCACGAGCCACGTGCGAGGCTCGGTCAGGTTGTTGTCGCCATCCCGGTCGTCCACGTCCTGCCCGCGGGCCCAGGCAAGCATCGTCTGCGCGGCAGCAACGCTCGCGGCGCCAAGGCTGGCCTGCAGGGCACCGCCGGTGGCCGCGTCCGAGTTCAGAGCCGCCAGTGTGCCGCCGGACGTGTCGTAGAAGAGTTGCCGTGCGCCCGTGGCACTGTTAAGCGCGCCAGGAGTGCCGCTGGTGAAGCCGGGCAGCTTCTGGCCCACACCACCACGCTCGACGGTGCGCCCGTCCTTGCCCGCGACCTCACCAGCAGCGGTGTCCGGTGCGGGCAGGCTGGCTGGCAGGGTCCAGAACGACAGGGCGTCGAAGGCGATGCGGCCATCCGCGGCAATGGCCGAGTCACCGTCAGCATCCACCAGGGAGGGGTCATCCGCACTCAGGCTGGAGAGCTTGAACTTCTTCACGTTGCCCGGCCACTGGGGCTTGGCATCTTCGTCAGCCTTGAAGAGGGCGATATAGATGTTGTTGATGATCTCGGCGCGGTTGAACACGTTGACCGGGACGGAGGCCGCGACG
This sequence comes from Gammaproteobacteria bacterium, assembly GCA_009692345.1. Classification (GTDB taxonomy): domain Bacteria; phylum Pseudomonadota; class Gammaproteobacteria; order Steroidobacterales; genus SHZI01. Next base: position 21,638 of record SHZI01000043.1, read on the forward strand.
AAGGTGGTGGACACGCTCAGGATCTGCCGGAAGATATCCTGCAGCGTGGCAATCAGCTTCCCGGGATCCGAGTCCAGCGGCAGGGGCG
>SHZI01000044.1 GCA_009692345.1 Gammaproteobacteria bacterium
CCTCCAGCTCCAGCGGGCCGTTCAGTCGGACGTCGAAGCCCGGCACTGCGGGGAGAGCGAGCACAGGCTCCCGGGGGGTCAGCAGGAACACTTCTTCATTCAGCCTGGTGAGGACCGTCGCCATGGGCCCGCGCTCGATCACCCGCCCGCGATCAATGATCGCCACGTGCCGGCAGAGGGTTTCTGCCTCTTCCAGGTAGTGCGTCGTCAGGATGATGGACGTGCCGCCGGCGTTCAGTTCCCGGAGAAACTGCCACATGGCCCGCCGGATCTCGATGTCCACGCCAGCGGTCGGCTCGTCCAGGATCAGCAGGCGGGGCTCGTGCACCAGGGCGCGGGCAATCATCAGGCGACGCTTCATGCCCCCCGACAGCGTGCGTGCTGTGTCATTGCGCCGGTCCCAGAGCCGCAGCTGCCGCAGGCACACCTCGGCCCGCGCAAGGGCACGGGCCCGCGTCAGGCCGTAGAAGCCCGCCTGGTTGACGACAATGTTGCCGACCTTGTCCCAGAGGTTGAGGTTCAGCTCCTGGGGCACGACGCCGATGGCGTTCTTGACCGCGTTCAGCTCCCGGTCGAGGCTGTGGCCGAAGACCCTGACGTCGCCCCCGGTCTTCGTCACGAGGGAGGTGACAATGCCGATGAGGCTCGTCTTGCCGGCACCGTTGGGGCCGAGCAGCGCGAAAAAATCACCCGTCTCCACCTCAAGATCGATCCCGTCCAGCGCCCGGACGCCATTGGCGTAGACCTTGGTGAGCTTCCGGACCGAGAGCGCGTGCATGGCGTTGCATTGTGCCTCAGCCTCACCGGCGGCTGATGAGCGTCAGCTGGACCATGGACAGTCGGGTGGCCGTCAGCACCTCCCCGTCAGCGTCACCGGCGGCCCGCACCAGGTCCGGCCAGATCCGGGGATGGCGGCAGAAGCGGGCCTCAAGCCGGCCGGCGGCCCCGGCGGCAGTGCGCTGCAATTCCAGGAACCCGGGACCGCTGAGGGACTCCATGCCCTGCTGTCCGGGCCCAAGACACAGTGCCGTCAGGAGGCGATCCCGGTGGGCGGTGTGCCAGAGCCAGACGAGCAGGGCAGCGGCAAACAAGCGCGCCGCATCCGTTGGCGCCGGGGTCAGCGCCGGTAGCGGTGCGTCTGCCACGACCCGGGGCGTCGGGCCAGACGTCAGCGGAGCAAAGGCGGCCAGCAGGCAGGGCGTTGCCGCGATGGCCTGGAGCTGGGGTGGGGACAGCAGCCGCAGGCGCTGACGCACCGGGGCATCCAGCCCAAAGAGGGCCCCGGGGCCCTGGTCTGCGGCGACCAGGTCGAGAAAGGCCCGGTTGAACTCCTGGATCTCCCGACAAACCTGCGTATGTGGCCAATTCCTCTGCATTTGCCCTGTTCCCTGGAGTGACCGGCCTGTACTATAAATGCTCCAAATGGACCAAAGAAATACGAACTCTCAATATAATTGATCCAAAATGACCAAAACTGATGAAAGTCGAGGGAAACATGCGGGCGACGGATAACCGGTACGCGGGGGAGCGGGAGCGCTTCGACCTGGCCCTCCGCATGATTGAGCACGAAGCCCGCACGGGCACGATCCGCCTGTGCACGGGCTTCACGGAAGACCGGATTCGGAAGATTTCAGCCAGTTACTATCCCGCGCATGGCACGGTCCGCCGTCGCCGGGGCAAGTCGCCCAGCCAGATCGGCCCCTTCGTCAGCTCGGCCCGCCGCCTGGGAGAAGCCAGCCTGCTGACGGGGCTCTTTGTCCGCACCGGCGTCGTCCAGCTGGATCGGGACAGCCGGGCGCTCCGGGCCAGCGGCGCGCCTGACGTAGTGCTGGGTCTGGGGATGTGCGAGGCCTTCGAGGCTTATCGCGCCCTGCACCCGGAACCCCGTTTGTCCTTCGAGTGGGCCTGGAATCTCTACCACTGTCTGGTCTCACGGCGCGAGCTGCGCCTGGCCTGGTGCACCCTCTGCGAGGGCCCCTACGTGCAGGATGCCTACGCACTGGACTACGAGCGCTGCCCATTTTGTGAAGTGAAGGATCATGCGTAACCTGCCGCCATGACCCGCATCACGTTCACAGGCTCCGGGGTCGAGCGACTCTCGCCCCTGCGGCAGCAGGCGGAAGCGCTGGCAGCAGCCTTCGCCGCAGCCGACACGCGCTTTGTCCCGGTCTGGCAGTCCCGCTGCCTGCTCGGGGACGACGGTCTCGTGGTCTGCCGGCGGGAAGATCTCGAGCTTACGGACCTTAACCACGAAACCAGCGTCTTCCTGGGCCGGCGTGCCGGCCAGGCCCTCTTTGCCGTCGAGCTCCGGGGCGCGGCTCCCCCACCCGCCCTGCCGGCCGCCGGCTTCCGCGGACTGCGGGAGATCGTGGCCGCGGTCAGCGAGGCCGATGCGGCACTGCTGGCCTACGCCCGGGCGATGCTGCTCTGGCAGGAGCGCCACCGGTACTGCGGCGTCTGTGGCGCCCCCAACCGGGCCGCCGAGGGCGGCTTCGTGCTGGCCTGTAGCAACCGGGACTGCGCCCACAAGAGCTTTCCCCGCATCGACCCCGCCGTGATCGTGCTCGTCCACCGGGGCGACCGCTGCCTGCTCGGTCGGCAGGCACCCTGGGCACCCGGGCGCTTCTCCACCATCGCGGGGTTCGTGGAGCCCGGCGAGTCCCTGGAGGACGCCGTGCGCCGGGAAGTCCAGGAGGAAACCAACATCCAGGTGGGCGAGTGCACCTATACAGGCTCCCAGCCCTGGCCGTTCCCCGCCGCCATGATGCTGGGCTTCCACGCGGTGGGCCTCTCCGGCGACATCCGCTTCAACGACGGGGAACTGGTTGAGGCTTGCTGGCTGACCCGGGACGAAATCCGCAGGGGTGCCATCGGCTTGCCGCCCCGGGAGTCCATCGCGTTCCGCCTGATCGAAGCCTGGTTCGATACCGATGGCGGGCCGCCCCTCGCCAGCCTGGGCCTCGACAACCCCGCGTTCCCCCGCGCCTCCGCGCAGGAGCGGCTTTAGCCGCGATCCGCTCTAATAGGCCAATGTGTCTAGTCGCCATCGCCTGGCAAACCCATCCCCGCTACCCCCTGATACTCCTGGGCAACCGGGACGAATTTCATCAGCGCCCCACCGTGGCCGCAGACTGGTGGCCGGAAGCACCGGACGTGTTCGGCGGCCGGGACCTGCAGGCCGGGGGCAGCTGGCTCGGCATCAGCCGCAGCGGACGGCTCGCGGTGGTCACCAACAATCCCCTGCGGCCGCCATCGCCGGACCACCGCCTGAGCCGGGGTAATCTGGTGCGCGACTGGCTCACCGGCAGCGCAACTACGGGCGACTTCCTCGACGGCCTGGCAGCGGACGAAGCCCGGTACGCCGGATTTGGCCTGGTGGTCGGAACGCTTGCCGGCGGCGTGGAGGGCTTCGTCACGCCGGCCGGAAGCCTGGGAGCGCGCTGGCGGCTTCCGGCCGGGATCACGCTGCTCGTAAACTCGCCCCGGGAGGCGCCCTGGCCAAAGGCCGGGTGGCTGGCGAACGCGCTCACCGCCTACCTGCGCCGGCCGATGCCTGAAACGGGACCCGACCCGGAAGAAATGCTGGCACTGCTCGCCCGGCGCATGCCCGTGGCGGAACCGGAAGACGACACGCCCATGGCGCGCGCCCGGGTAACGCCGTTCGTGACCGGCGCCGAGTACGGCACGCGCGCCGCGACGCTGATGCTTGTCGATGCCCAGGGCGGCTGGCGCTGCATCGAGCGGCGCTTCGGCCCGGGCGGCGTGCCGGCAGGGGAATCCCAGGCCAGGCATACGCCGCAGGAACGCTGATTTATCCCCGGCGCAGTTCCTCCGCCACTGCCACCTGCGCCGCCGCCAACTGCTCCCGACTGAGCTTCCCGGCCACGGTCTCCAGGTTCTTCTGGGCCGACGGATGCCCCTGCAGGGCCGCCAGCGTCCACCACCGGTAGACTTCTCCCAGGTCAGGCTCGCCAGCAACGCCGTTGTAAAGCAGCGCACCGAGGTTGAACTGGGCCTTGGGGTGGCCCTGCTCGGCGGCCATGCGGAAGCAGTGCAGGGCTGCCGTTTCGAGCTTCGCAACGCCCGTGCCGTTCAGGTACATCAGGCCCAGGTTCACCTGGGCATCCGGGTTCCCCTGATCTGCCGCCAGCCGGTACCAGTCCACTGCCGTCGCTTCGTCCCGCGGAACCCCGTCGCCGGTGTCGTACATCAGCCCCAGGTGCAGCTGGGCATCGGCATGGCCCTGATCAGCCGCCAGCCGGTACCAGCGGGCCGCCCCGGCGGGATCCCGGGCATCACCCTCGAGGTTGTCGTGGTGCAGGGCCAGTTCGTACTGGGCCTGGGGGTCGCCAGCGGCGGCAGTCCTGAGCAGTTCTTCCATGGCGCCATTGTAAGAGTGAACCCGGGGCTTGACACCCGGGCCGATCTGGATAGTATGCGCATCCCTTCGGACTTATGTGCATGGAGAAACGGTGCCCATTTCGGCCGAGCAGCGTGAGGAACGGCAGCAGGTAATCCTGAAGATCCTGCGCCGCCAGCACGTCACCCGGCAGGACGAGTTGGTGGAGTTGCTGCGGAAGCGGGGGATCGAGGCCACCCAGTCCAGCATCAGCCGGGACCTGCGCCAGCTGGGCATCTCCAAGCTGGACCAGGAATACCGGCCGGTGGAGGAAGACGAGGAAGCCGACGCCGGCAAAGGCCTGGGCCTGCTGGCGGAGTTTGTGGAGGAGACCCGCACGGCGGGGCCCTACCAGACCGTGGTGAAGACGGTCGCCGGTGCGGCGGGCCAGGTGGCCCTGGCGCTGGATCGCTGTGGCTGGCCGGAGATCGTGGGTACAGTCTCCGGCGACGACACTATTTTCATCGCCACCCGCACGGGTGGGGACCAGAGGAGGCTCGTAGCCAAGCTGCGGGCGAGATTGGAGAAACCGGCATGACTACCAACACGACGATCCAGAAGAAGAGCGCTTCCCCGATCATCCTTGGGTTCTCGGGAGGTCTCGACACGTCTTTCCTGGTCCCCTGGATGAAGGAGCACTACGGGCGCCCGATCGTCACCGTCACCATCAACACGGGCGGCATCGACGCCGCGGCCGCGAAGGACCTGGAGCGGCGTTCCGTGGCGCTCGGCGCCATCGAGCACGTGCTCGTGGAGGCCCGCTCCGTGTTCTTCGACCGGGTGCTCAAGTACCTGATCTTCGGCAACGTGCGCCGCGGCCACCTCTACCCGTTGTGCGTCGGCGCCGAGCGGGGCATCCAGGCCACGCTGCTGGCCGAGCTGGCCCGGGAGCGGGGTAGCGAAACCGTCGCCCATGGCTGTACGGCCGCGGGGAATGACCAGGTGCGCTTCGAGGTGGCCCTGCGCACCCTCGCGCCCGGCCTGGAAGTGCTGGCGCCAGTCCGGGACGAGGGCTTCATCCGGACCGAGCAGCAGAAATACCTGGAGCAGCACGGTTTCCCCGTGCCCGCGAAGGGTTCTGCCTACTCCGTCAACCGGGGCCTCTGGGGCGTCACCGTGGGCGGCCGGGAAACCCTCGACTCGAAGGAGTCCATTCCCGAAGACGCCTGGGTGCTATCGCCCAACGCCTTCGACAAGCCGCGGCCGTTAGCCCGGCACACGATCAGCTTTACCAAAGGCGTGCCCTTAGCCCTCGACGGCAAGGCCATGGACCCGGTCACGCTCATCGAGGCGCTGGAAACCGTGGCCGGCCCCTACGGCATCGGTCGCGGCATCCACGTGGGCGACACGGTGCTCGGCACCAAGGGCAGGGTGGCTTTCGAAGCCCCCGCTGCCGATATCCTGCTGACCGCGCACCGGGAGCTGGAGAAGCTCGTGCTCTCCGGCCCCCAGCAGCGCGTCAAGGATCAGGTGGCCACCCAGTACGGCGACTTTGTCCACGAGGGCAAGCAGCTCGACCCGGTGTGCCGGGACATCGAGGCTCTCCTCACCTCCGCCCAGCAGCGGGTCACGGGCGACGTGAAGATCGTGCTCCGGCCGGGCAGCCTGTTCATCGAAGGCGTCATTTCGCCCCACTCCCTGCTGGCCGCCACCAAGGGCGTCTATGGCGAAAAGGCGGGCGAATGGACCCCCGCCGATGCGCTGGGCTACTCCCGGATCCTCGCCCTGCCCGGCATCCTGCAGGCCCGGGCCGCCGGCGGCAACCAGTAAGGACACCATGAAAACCGTCATCGCCGACAAGATCGCCTCCATCGCCCAGCACCTGAACCTGAAGCGGGAGCTGCGCGTGAGCGCCGACATCCCCTGCGAGGAGGGCGTGGTGATCGCGGCCGAGGTGTTGAACAACAAGAACACCTATAACCAGCTGGAGCTCACGAGCGGCCGCATGGCCCTCGTGAAGAAGGGCGACATCGTGGTCGGCGCGCTCGGCCACCGGAAGGCGCTCTTCGGCTACTCCGGACACATCCCGGAGACGGTAGCCGTGGGCGACACCCTGCAGCTGCTGAACATGGGCGGCGTCATCGGCGTGTGCGACTCCATCAATGCCAGCTTCGGCCAGCCCTTCGATGCCCGGGTCCTGGGCGCGGTGCTCGACTTTCCCTACCTGGGCCAGCGCATCGGCGTGCCCGCGCGGATCGGCATGGAACAGCTCGCGGCCGAGCCGGTGGTGGACACCCAGGGCGTGCCGGTGATCGCCATCGCGGGCACCTGCATGAACTCCGGCAAAACCGCGGCGGCCTGCGCCATCGTGAGCCGGCTGCGGCACCACGGCCACACCGTCGATGCCTTCAAGGCCACCGGCGTGTCGCTGCGCAGGGACATCCTGGCCATGGAGGATGCCGGAGCGCGATCCACGCTGATCTTCTCGGACTTCGGGGTGGTTACGACCACAGGACTGAACGGCCCCGGGGTGACGCGCACGATGCTCACCCGGCTGGCGGCCAGCAAGCCCGACGTGATCGTCTTCGAGCTGGGCGACGGCATTCTCGGCGCCTACGGTGTGGAGGCCATCCTGCGGGACAAGGGGATTCGTGACGCCCTGTCCTGCCTGGTGCTCTGTGCCAACGATCCGGTGGCGGCCTGGGGTGGCGTCAAGCTGCTGCGGGAAGACTTTGGCATCGAGCCCGCCATCGTCACCGGCCCGGCCACCGACAACGACGTCGGCAAGGACATCATCATCCAGCGCATGGGGGTCAAGGCGATCAATGCGGTCACCGACTCCATGCAGCTGGGCGACGCGGTTACGACCCACGTGGGCCTGAAGCTGTCCTGACCAGCAGCTTTCCTGAGCAGAAGCTTTCCTGAGCAATGAACACCCGCACTCCCACCCTGATCATCGGCGGTACCGGCTACGTGGCTGGCGAACTGCTGCGCCTCGTGGGCCAGCACCCCGGGCTGGAACTGGCTGGCGTCTCGTCGGAAAGCCAGGCCGGCACGGCGGTGAGCACGGCGTTTCCCCACCTCGCACCGGTGGTGCGGGACCTGCCCTTTATCACCCAGGCGGAGCTGGCCGGGCGGATCAGGGGGCCCCGGGTGGCGCTGTTCTCGGCCGCACCCCACGTCGTCAGCGCCGGCGTCGTGGCCACCATGATCCGGGCGGCGGCAGCCCAGGGCAGCAAGCTCACCGTGGTGGACGCGTCATCGGACTTCCGCTTCCGGAACGCAGCAGACTTCGAGGCCGTCTACCAGCAGCCCCACGGTGCTCCAGAGCTGCTGCCCCAGTTCGTCTGTGCGTTGCCGGAGCACGTGCCGGGCATTCCCGGCCCCCACGTGGGGCACCCGGGCTGCTTCGCCACGTCGATGCTGGCGGGCCTCGTCCCGCTCCTGAAACTCGGCTTGAGCGATGGCCCGGTCTATGCCGCCGGCGTGACCGGCAGCACGGGCGCCGGCCGCTCCCCGCTCGCCACGACCCACCACCCGGAGCGGCACTCCAACCTGTTTGCCTACAACCCGCTCAGGCACCGGCACACGCCCGAAGTGGTGCAGATCTGCCGGGAGCTGACGGGCGTGACGCCGGAGCTGAACTTCGTGCCCCACTCCGGCCCCTTCGCCCGGGGGATTCACATGACCCTGCAGGGCCGGCTCACGCGCCCCCAGACCAGCGACGGGTTGCGGGCGGCCTTTGCGCAGTTCTATGCCGGCCAGGAATTCGTGCGGGTGGTGGACGGCCAGCCCCGGGTGAAGGACGTGGCCGGCAGCAACTACTGTCATATTGGTGCGTCGGTGTCGGGCAACGGCCAGAGCTTTGTCGTGCTGGTGGCCATCGACAATCTCGTGAAAGGCGCCGCCGGCGGCGCTGTGCAATGGATGAACCGGCTGCTGGGCCTGCCCGAGTCCCAGGGGCTCAAGGCGCCCGCCCTGGGCTGGATTTGAGTTGGATCTGAGCAGGACATGAGCACAAGCACCGCAGCACAGACGGCCGAAGCCCGGCACCTGCTTCAGGTGTACGGCCAGCTACCGCTGGAAGCCACCTCCGCCGAGGGGGTGTATCTGCACGCGGGCAAGCGGCGGATTATCGATTTCTACGGCGGCCACGCCGTCGCAGCCCTGGGCTACGCGCACCCCGACCTGCTGGCAGCGCTCGAGGCCGAGGCGAAGACGATGTACTTCCAGAGCAACGCCGTGGCCCTGGAGGTACGGGCCAAAGCGGCTGACGCCCTGGCCAACCTTGCGCCGGCAGGACTCAGCCGGGTTTTCTTCGTCAACAGTGGCGCCGAGGCCAACGAGAACGCCCTGCGGGTGGCCTGCCGGGCCACCGGCCGTTCCCGCGTGCTGGCTATCGAGCACGGCTTTCACGGCAGGACCGCCGCCGCGGCCGCCGTGACCTGGGGCGCCGCGAAGAGCTGGTACGGCTTCCCGCGCACACCCTTCGATGTGGACTTCATTCCCCGGGACGACAGCGCACGGGCCAGCGAGATGCTCAACGGCGAGACCGCTGCGGTGATCATCGAACTCGTGCAGGGTCTGGCCGGCGCCTACGACCTGGACGAAGGCTTCGTGCGCACGGTGGCCGAGGCCTGTCGCAGGACGGGCGCCCTGCTGATCGTGGACGAGGTCCAGAGCGGCGTCGGCCGGACGGGCGCACCCTTCGCCGCCCACCTCTACGGCGTGGAGCCCGACATGCTGACGACGGCCAAGGCGCTCGGCGGGGGCTTTCCCTGCAGCGCACTGCTGATGACGGACGCGCTCGCCGCCACGCTGAAGACCGGCGACCTGGGCACGACTTTCGGCGGCGGACCCATGGCCTGCGCGCTGGTCAGCACTGTCATCCATGTCATCCAGCGTGACCTGCTCATGGACAACGTGCGCAACCTGTCCGCGGAGATCCGCAAGCACGCGGTAACCGGGCCGGTGGAAGCAGTCCAGGGCCGCGGTTTCCTGCTCGGTCTGCGCTGCCGTCGTCCTGCGAAAGACATCCAGGCGGAACTGCTCCGCCGGGACATCCTGGTCGGCACCAGTTCCGACCCGAACGTAGTGCGGCTGCTGCCGCCGCTGACGCTGGCCAAGCAGCATGTGGCTAAACTCGTCAGCGCTCTCTGTGATATCGGCCACTAAGGAACCCTCATGGGACTCAAGCTCTTCAACGACCTCGCTGACCTGCAGATTCCGGAAGTGGAAGCCCTGCTGACGCTGGCCCGCCGGCTGCAGGCCAACCCGGAGCCCCGCGCCCTGGCGGGCAAAGTGCTGGCCCTGCTGTTCCTTAGCCCGTCGCTGCGCACGCTGTCATCCTTCCAGGCGGCCATGATCCGACTGGGCGGCGGGTCCTTCGTGATCTCGCCGGATATGTCCATCCACGGCCTCGAAACCCGCTCAGGGATCGTGATGGACGGCATGGCGGCGGAGCACCTCCGGGAAGCAATCCCCGTGATCAGTTCCTACGGCGACGCGCTGGGCATCCGGGCGTTCGCCAACCGCGTGAACCTCGCCAACGATCTGGCCGACACCGAGTTCCTCGCCATGCGGGACCTGGTGAAGGTGCCCCTTATTAATATGGAGTCGGCTATCCAGCACCCCTGCCAGAGCCTGGCGGACTGGAAAACTCTGGATGACCTCAAGGTCCCGAAGAAGGGGGGCAAGTTTGTCCTGTCCTGGTCCTGGCACCCGAAGGCCCTGCCGCTGGCCGTGCCCTCCGCAACCTTGCACATGGCCGCGATGCGGGGCATGGACGTCACGGTGGTCCGGCCCGATGGCTTCGAGTTGCCGCCCGCGATCATGCACAAGGCGCGTCACGCGGCGACCCTCTCCGGTGGCACGGTGCGCGAAACGAACGACCGTGCAGAAGCCTACGAGGGCGCCCATGTGATCTACGCCAAGGAGTGGTCCTCGACGAAGTTTTACGGGGACCGGGCAGCCGACCAGAAGCTGCGGGAACCGCTGCAGGACTGGCTCGTGGATGAGCCCACCTTCGCCACCGCCCAGCCGTCTGCGCGCTTCATGCACTGCCTGCCGGTGCGCCGGGGCGTGGCCGTGACCGACCGGGTTCTCGACGGTCCGCGCAGCGTGGTCATCCACGAAGCCCAAAACCGGATGTGGGGCCAGATGGCCGTGGTCTACCAGATGATCGGCCCAGGAGTCTGACGCATGAAGAGTCATGATCGGGATGTCATTGTTTCCGCGCTCCGGCACGCGGCGCCCTACATCCGTCTCTACAAGAAGAAGATTTTTGTCCTCAAGGCCGGCGGCGAAGTCTTTACCTCGGACGAAGCCACCCGGCACCTGCTGGAGCAGGTCGCACTGCTGCACCAGGTGGGCATCCGCGTCGTGCTCGTGCACGGGGGTGGCCCCCAGCTGACGGAGCTTGCCGAAGCCCTGGGCGTGCCGACCCAGATGGTCGGCGGCCGCCGGGTGACGGATAAACAGACGCTCGACATGACCACCATGGTGCTGAACGGCAAGATCAACACCCGGATCCTGGCCGCGTGCCGTGACCTGCATCTGCCGGCGATCGGACTCAGCGGCGTGGATGCAGGGCTTATTAAGGCGCACAAACGCCCGCCGGTGGAGGTGGAAGGCCACACCGGTGGTCCCGTGGACTTCGGCTTCGTGGGAGACATCGACAGCGTCGATCCGGACGTGGTGCAGGCCCAGCTGGACAACGGCATGGTGCCGATCGTCAGTCCGCTCTCTGCCGACGACAACGGCACGGTGCTGAACATCAATGCCGACACCGTGGCTGCAGCACTGGCGACCGCGCTGGGCGCGTCGAAGCTGATCCTGACCATGGGTGCGCCGGGCATTCTCGAGGACCGGCACAATCCGTCCTCGCTGGTCTCCTACCTGGATCTGGAGGACCTGCAGGAGCTGCGGGCCAACGGCTCCCTGGCCGAGGGGATGCTGCCCAAGGCCCGGGCCATCGAGGCGGCCATCAAGGGCGGCGTGCCCCGGGTGCACCTGATCTCCTACAAGATCCCCGACAGCCTGCTGCTGGAGATCTTTACGAATGAGGGTACGGGCACGCTGGTCGTGGCAGACACCGACACGCTGACCCCGGAAGAACAGGAAGCGGGCGCCTGAGGGCCAAAACCATGAAGCTAGTGCCATGAAACGTCTCTGGGACAAGGGCGAGCCGCTGGACGCGCGCATCCTCCGCTACACCGCAGGGGAGGATCACCTGCTGGACGCGCGGCTGGTGGCCTACGACGTGCGGGCCTCCATCGCCCACGCCGGGATGCTGCACGCGCAGAAGCTGCTCTCCGGCGAAGACCTGCAGCAGATCAGCAACGGGCTCGAGTCCCTTGCCGTGTCCCACGCGGCCGGTGACTGGCGGATCAGCCTCGAGGAAGAGGACTGCCACACGGCGCTGGAACAGCGGCTGACCCAGCTGATCGGCGAGGCCGGGGGGCGCGTGCACCTGGGCCGTTCGCGGAACGACCAGGTGCTGGTGGCGCTGCGGCTTTACCTGCTGGATGCGGCGGAAGGGCTTGCCGCTGCCGCCCAGGACGTGGCGACGGCGCTCGACGAGCTGGCGGCCCGGGAGACTAACACCGTGCTGCCCGGCTACACCCACATGCAGCAGGCCATGCCGAGCTCGGTGCCGCTGTGGGCCGGCGGCTTCGCGGCGGAACTGCGGGACGATGCGGAGGGCATTGCTGCCAGTCGCCGGCGGCTGAGCAAGAATCCGCTCGGCAGCGCGGCGGGCTACGGCGTCCCGGGCCTGCCGATCGACCGGGAAGCAACCCGGCGCACGCTGGGGTTCGATGGCGTACACGAGCCGGTCACCGCCGTGCAGATCTCCCGGGGCAAGGGCGAGGCCGGGCTCGTGTTCGAGCTGGCCCTGCTCACCCAGGACCTGGGCCGGATGGCGGCGGATCTCCTGCTGTTCTACACGCAGGAGTTCCGCTTCATTGCCCTGCCCGACTCGATGACGACGGGCTCGTCGATCATGCCCCAGAAGCGCAATCCGGACGTGCTCGAACTGGTGCGTGGCGCCGTGCCAACGCTGCAAGCCGCGCTGGTCGAAATCCTCGGCCTGCCCGCCAAGCTCGGCTCCGGTTATCAGCGGGACCTTCAGCGGATGAAGTCGCCCCTGTTCCGCGCCATCGACCTCGCCGGCGATTCGGCTCAGGTAATGGCGCATCTGATTCGCGGGCTGAAGTTCCTGCCCGAGAACATTCGTCTGGATGATTCAATCCACGCCGCCGAACGGGCGAACGCCCTGGTGCTGAAGGAAGGCATCAGCTTCCGGGAGGCTTACCAGCGGGTGGGTGCGGAGCTCAAACGCGGTTCCTGACGTGCCGTGGGAGAGTGGGGTTGGCGGGCGTGCGCTATGCCGCAGCCTCAGCTGCCACATCCCAGCCAGGAAACACCAGAACGGCAGGGTGACACTTCAGGGCGCGCGCGAGGACTTTCGCCCGCTCGACGCCAAGTCGAACCCGCTCGTTCTCGATTGCAGAAATTGTGGACTGCGGAATACCCGTGAGCCGCGCCAGCTCGTTCTGGCTGAGCTCCTGCAGCTCACGCAGAATGCGCACGGACTCGCCGGGGGAAACCTCGACCCGCTTTCGGGCCGGCTTGTACGTGGTCATGCGCATTTTCTCCTGTAGTCGTGCGGCGTAACTCGAACCACTTTGACCACGACCGTGTCGGCGTCAACGCGATAAATCACGCGATATTGATCACCCAGCCGGGACGATCGGTGTCCCATCCAGACGCCTCGCAGCGCCCCATCATCGAATCCCTTGATCGCTCTCAGCCCGACGGGACCGGAAATAGTGACGATATCCTTCCACTTCTCGTAACGCTTCAGCACTTCCAGCGGCAGTCGCCTGAGAATGCCTAAGACCCGTCGATGCTCAAGAACTTGCCACATATCCTATATGGTATGCGCCGGTGGAGCATGGGCCAACCGTCAATTATTGTGCGATCGACCCAATTTCCCGCATTGCGGTATTAGGACGGCGAGCTAATCCAGGCATCCAGACCCGTATAATCTGGGTATGTACAAGCTGGCCTCACTGCTGCTGATTGCTTTCCTCCCCGCCTGCGGCCTCAAGGGACCTCTCTACGAGCCTGTGACCCCCGCCGCTGAATCTCCGGCTACTGAACAATCCGAGGGCGAGACCGACAAGGGCGAGCGCAAGACCATCCCCGCGCCCCCCGATCCGGCCCAGTCGCTTTGAAGAAGTACCGCTGACATGGCCACGCCCCGGCGCCTCGTCCTCATCGACGGCTACTCCTATATGTACCGGGCGTTTCACGCGCTCCCGCCGCTGACGACGTCGAAGGGCCAGCCGACCGGCGCAATTTTCGGTTTCCTCAACATGCTCCGGCAGATCCAGCGCACGCGTCAGCCGGATCTCATCGCCGTGGTCATGGACGCCCCAGGGCCCACGTTCAGGGATGCGCTGTACGCGGAGTACAAGGCCACCCGCGTCGCGATGCCGGACGAGCTGCAGTCCCAGATCGAGCCTCTGCTGGAGATGGTGCGCGCCCTCGGCCTGCCGATGCTGCGGGAACCCGGCGTCGAAGCTGACGATGTCATAGGCACGCTGGCCTTGCAGGCGGCAGCAGCGGGCTTCGACACGCTGATCGCCACCAGCGACAAGGACATGGCCCAGCTGGTGAACGACCGTATCCACCTCTTCGATGGGATCAGCAACCGGGAGCTGGACGCCGCCGGCGTACTGGCGAAATTCGGCGTGCCGCCCGAGCGGATCATCGACTACCTCACCCTGGTGGGCGACACGTCCGACAACATTCCCGGCGTCCCCAGCGTCGGTCCGAAAACGGCAGCCAAGTGGCTTACCGAGTACGGCAGCCTGGACGCCATCGTGGCCCGGGCGGACGAGATCAAGGGCAAGGTGGGCGAGAAGCTGCGGGCTAGCCTGAAGCAGATACCCCTGTCGAAACAACTCGCCACGATCCACGTCGGCGTACCGCTGAAGCTTAGCCCCAAGGATCTGGTGCCGACCCGGCCAGACGTAGAGGCTCTGAAGAAGCTCGCGGAATTGCTGGAAATCCGCAGCCTGCTCCGGGTGGTGGAGGAAACGACGGGACCGGCGCCGGAAGCACCGGCGGCGTCCGCCACGGACGAAGCCCGGCAACCGGAGAAAGCGGCCAGCGAGGCGCTCGACGAGATTCCAGCCCCGCCCACCCGCCTCCCGGACCCCGTCACCCGCCACTACGAGACGATTTTCACCGCCGAGCAGTTCGCGGCCTGGCTGATCCTGATCGAGAACGCCGAACTCGTGGCTTTCGACACCGAGACCACCAGCCTCAACTATATGGAAGCGGAAATCGTTGGCCTCTCTTTTGGTCTTGCTCCGGGTCGGGCGGCCTACCTGCCAGTGGCCCATCGCTACGTGGGCGCGCCGGAACAACTGGACCGGGCGGCAGTACTGGCGCGTCTCAAGCCCTGGCTCGAGAGTCCGGAGGCCCAGAAGGTGGGGCACCACCTGAAGTACGACGCCCACGTCCTGGCCAACTACGGCATCCGCCTGGCCGGCATGCGCTACGACTCCATGCTGGAATCCTATGTGCTGGACAGCACCGCCACCCGGCACGACATGGACTCGGTGGCGAGAAAGTACCTGGGCCTCGACACGATCCATTTCGAAGACGTGGCCGGGAAGGGCGCCAAGCAGATCACCTTCGACCAGGTGTCCGTGGAAAAGGCTGCCGAGTACGCTGCCGAAGATGCGGACATCACGCTACGGCTGCACCATGCGCTATGGCCACAGCTTGAAGCCACGCCAGGGCTCACGCAGCTCTACGACACCATCGAACAGCCGCTGGTGCCCGTGCTGACCCGCATGGAAGAGACCGGGGTTCTTGTGGACACGCGCCTGCTGCGCGCCATGTCCGGCGAATTCGCCGAAAAGATGGCTGCGCTGGAGAAGGAGGCGCACGTCGCTGCTGGCCATCCTTTCAATATCAGTTCGCCAAAGCAGCTTCAGGAAGTGCTGTTCAACGAACTCAAGCTCCCGGTGACGCAGTACACGCCGACCAAACAACCTTCCACCAACGAAGACGCCTTGGCGGAACTGACCGACCAGCACCCGCTGCCAAAGCTGATCCTCGACTACCGGTCCTTGAGCAAACTCAAGTCCACCTACACGGACAAGCTGCCGGAGCAGGTCTGCGCCCGGACCGGGCGTATCCACACGTCCTATCACCAGGCGGTGGCGGCGACTGGCCGGCTGTCCTCGTCAGACCCCAACCTGCAGAACATCCCGATCCGCACGGCAGAGGGCCGGCGCATCCGTCAGGCCTTTATCCCGAAGCCGGGTTGCACCCTGCTGGCCGCAGACTACTCCCAGATCGAACTCCGGATCATGGCCCACCTGTCGGAAGATGCAGGCCTGCTGAAGGCCTTTGCCGAGGACCGGGACGTGCATCAGGCGACCGCCGCCGAAGTCTTCGGCGTGGCGCTTCCCGAGGTGACGACGGATCAGCGCCGCTCCGCCAAGGCCATCAATTTCGGTCTGATCTATGGCATGTCAGCGTTTGGCCTGGCGCGCCAGCTCGGCATCCCGCGGGAGGAGGCCCAGAAGTACGTAGAGCTGTACTTTGCCCGCTATCCCGGCGTGAAGGCCTACATGGAGCGCACCCGGGTCCAGGCCCGGGAGCAGGGCTACGTGGAGACGGTGTTCGGGCGTCGGCTGTACCTGCCGGATATTCAGGCCCGGCAGCAGTCCCGGCGACAGTACGCGGAGCGCAGCGCCATCAATGCCCCCATGCAGGGCACGGCAGCGGACATCATCAAGAAGGCCATGATCACCGTGGATGCCTGGCTGCGTCAGAGCGGCACCGGCGCCGAGATCATCATGCAGGTGCACGACGAACTGGTGCTGGAGGTGCCAACCCAGGCACTGTCCGGTGTTCAGGAACAAGTGACCCGGCTGATGGCGCGGGCAGCGGACCTGCGGGTGCCGCTAAAAGTGGACGCCGGCCACGGCGCCAACTGGGACGAGGCGCATTAGCGGAAAATGGGGACATGCCTAATTTCTGCAGGCCGCATTCCCCGGCGGCTAGCGGCTGACGTCAGGGCCGACAACCGGGGAATGCGGCCTGCAGAAATTAGGCATGTCCCCAGTTCCCGCCCAGCATCGCCGCTAGCGCGGCCCGGGCCTGGTCCAGACCCACCTTCGAGGTCACCGAAAACAGCTGGACACTCACCCGCAGATCCTGCAATTCCCGCTGCGCTGCACTGAGCGCGGCAGCCGCTTCCTGCCGCGACAGCTTGTCCGCCTTGGTGAGCAGCACATGGAGCTGACAGTCCAGCGCCCGCCCCCAGTCCAGCATCTGCAGGTCGAATTCGAGAACGCCACGACGGCTGTCCACCACCACCATCAGGCCAGCGAGGGATTGCCGACTATCGAAATAGTCGCCGAGCAGTTCCCGCCAGCCTTCGCGCATTTCCTTGGAAACCCGGGCGTAGCCGTAGCCCGGCAGGTCCACTAGCCGCTGGCCCTCGGCCAGGGCAAAGAAGTTGATGAGCTGGGTGCGGCCAGGGGTCTTGCTGGTGCGCGCGAAATCCCGGCGGTTCAGGATGGTGTTGATGGCGCTGGACTTACCGGCGTTGGAACGCCCCGCGAAGGCCACCTCCGCGCCCTCATCGGGGAGAAACTGGGCCGCACGGGCCGCACTGGTGACAAACCGGGCCTCGGGATACAGGGACATCTGGGTGGCTCGGCTGGGACGCTGGTGTACAATTCCGCGCGGTCGGAGTCTAGCACGCGGCTCCACGCAAATTTCCCTTACAGAACAAGCGTTATGGATGCTCTGAAACCTTCAAGTACCAGCCCCTTTTCCGCCTTCCTGCCGCTGCTCATTGCTGGCGTCCTGCTGGCCGGTTCCGCCCTGGCCGGTTCCGCCCTGGCCGGTTCCGCCCTGGCCGGTTCCGCCCTGGCAGCCGGCTCCGCAGAGTCCGGCAAGGTGAAGTCGGTGACCTGCTCGGCGTGTCACGGGATGGACGGCAACAGCCTCAATCCCGAATGGCCCAGCATTGCCGGGCAGCACGAGAGCTACCTGATCAATTCTCTGAACTCATTTAAGAGCGGCGCGCGGCAAAACGTGCTGATGACTGGCATGGCCATGCCGCTCTCAGACGAGGACATCAACGACCTCGCCGCCTACTTCGCCGCGCAGAAACCCGCTCCCAAGGTGGCCGATCCGGCCCTGGCAACTGCCGGTGAGCGTTTGTACCGGGGCGGCAACAAGGACAGCGGTGTGCCCGCCTGCCTCGCTTGCCACGGCCCCACGGGTCTCGGCAATCCGGCGGCCGGGTGGCCAACCATCGCCGGTCAGCACGCGCCCTACACTGTCGCCCAGCTAAAAGCCTATCGGGCCAAAGAGCGCTCGACCGACGGCGACACACAGATGATGCGCAACGTTTCTACGCTGCTCACCGATGATGAAATCAAAGCCGTGACGTCTTACATTCAGGGCCTGCGCTGACGCGCGGCGTGGTCAGTTAGAGGGACTATCCATGATGATGCGGCTTCGATTCCTGTTACTTGCAACGGTTCTGAGCGTGGTCACCGCCTGCGGCAAGGCGCCAGCACCCGCTTCGACAAACACCACCGCCGAGACGACGCCGATTGCGGCTCCCGCCCCGGCCCCGGATGCCGCCGCGGAAACCGCGCCGGTGGTCGCTGCGGTCGAGGAATCGGCCGGGACTGATGCCGCCAAGGTGGCGCCAGCGTCCGCAGACACCTCCGCCCTGGGCAAGGAAATCGTCCTCGCCGACAACTCGTCGCCGGCCGCCAAGAGCGACTGGCAGTACGAAGAAGGCAGGCACTTCAGCGCCCTCACTACGGCTCAGGGGACCAGCAGCTCCCCGGGCAAGATCGAGGTCGCCGAGGTGTTCTGGTACGGCTGCTCCCACTGCTACAACCTGGAGCCCCTGATCAGTGCCTGGGTGAAGAAGCTGCCTGCGGATGTGAGCTTCGTGCGCATCCCGGTCGTGTGGAACCCCACCAACGAGATTCATGCGCGGGTCTATTACACGGCCGACGCCCTGGGCAAGCTCAACCAGATAACTCCGGCGATGTTCCGGGCCATTCACGTCGAGAACCGTCCGGTCACTGAGGAGAAGGACATCCAGCAGCTCTTCGAGCAGGAGGCTGGCGTGTCAGCCGCCGACTTCAACAAAACCTTCCGGTCCTTCTCGGTGGACAGCCAGCTGAAGCGCGCCAAGGACCTGACGGTGAAGTACCGCGTGCAGGGGGTCCCCTTGCTGGTGATCGACGGCAAGTACACGACCAATGGCCCGGAGATCCGGAACCAGCAGGACCTGCTGGCGGTTACGGAGGAGCTGATCCAGCGGGAGCGTCAGCAGGCCGGACCTCGCAGTTGATCCAGCCGGAGTCTCCCTCGGCGTAGTGCTCCTTCTTCCAGATCGGGACCCGGGACTTCACTTCGTCGATGATGTAGCGGCAGGCGGCAAAGGCCGCGTCCCGATGGGCAGCGGTAACTCCCACCCACACGGCCAGGTCGCCGATGTCGAGCACGCCGAGCCTGTGCACGCAGTGCGCCCTGGCAATCGGGAAGCGGGCGAAGGCTTCCGCCACAACCCGGTTACCTTCCTTGATACCCAGGGCCGCATAGCCCTCGTATTCCAGGCGGACGACCCCGCGGCCCGCATTGTGGTTCCGCACCCAGCCCTCGAAGCTGGCATACCCGCCGGCCACGGGATCCGCGACCAGAGCGCGAAAGTCTTCCGGCGCGAAGGCTTCCCGGCTGAAGGCGAAGTGACTCACCCGCCCGCCACGGGGGGTATGAAGACGACGAAATCCCCGTCCTTGAGTGGCGCTGTCCAGTCCCGGAACTCGTCGTTGACAGCCACCTTCACCCGGCCAACTTCAGGGAAGGCGTAGCGCTGGTCCAGTTCGGCATAGAGCTGGCCCACGGTCGTGGCCGCGGTGGTCAGGTCTTCCCGGGCGCGACCCACGTGCTCCCGCAGCACGGCGAAGTATTCAATCTGGACGGCGACCATGGCTCATTGTGCCGGAGCCGCTTCGAGCCGCGCCAGATCTTCCGGCGTATCCACGTCCAGTGCCGCGTGGGGCATGTCGACGGTGGCGCGTTCCGTGTGCCACTCGAGGAGGCTGCGGGCCCCCTGATCACCCCGGAGCGCTGCCAGCTGGGGCCAGAAAGCGCGGGGAATGATGACGGGCGGTCCCAGCCTGTCATTGAATCCGGCGGCGGCAATCAGCTCGGGCTCGACCTGCCAGGCGGCGATCAGTGCGTCGAGATCCTCTGCCGTAACAGCGGGCTGGTCACAAAGAAGGATGAGCACCGCGTCGGCTTCCGGCGGCAGAGCCGCCACGCCGCTCACGAGGGACGTGGACAGACCGCGGGCCCAGTCCGGGTTCTCCACCAGCGTCGCCGCTTCGCCCGCCAGGGCGGCACGGACGCCAGCCGCAGACGGCCCGACGACCACATGCACGCCAGCGGGACAGCGGGGCGCAAGTAACCGGACCCCGCGCCAGACCAGGGGCTTGCCCCGGTAAGGCGCCAGTACTTTCGGTGAGCCGAAGCGCGAGGCCCCTCCAGCCGCCAGTAGCAGTCCTGCCAGTGTCATGCCCTGCCTCCAGATTTCTGCCAATCGTAGGGATCCCAGGCGACGGGCGCCGAGGTCAGCGCTGCTTCCAGCTCCAGGAGAAACGAGTCGAGCTCGATTGTGGACGCTGTGCCGTCCGGACGATACAGGCGGGGCGCGGTGCCCGTCGGGTCCTCGGCAACCCAGCCCGGGCCACCCTCCAGTTCATTCAGCCGCGTCGCCAGTCCCTCCAGGCGCACGCGCAACGCCACGCGGCGCGTCGCCAGCTGCACCCAGCTCTCGTACCGGTACTCAAACTCGTAGTGGTTGCCCTGCACCCGCAGGATCCGGGAACACCGGGTGGCGCTGTTGATGGCAAAGGGGTGAACCGCCGCAGACTCGTCCCGCAGATAGCGCCGGGCCGTCCGGCGCCGGAGGTAGGCCGGAATCCGGACCACCGCCAGGTCCAGCGCTGGTGATTCCACCAGCGTGACGATGCCGTCCGCCAGGAGGGCGCGACTGGCTGTCAGGTGTTCATCCTGGAGCGCCCACAGATCACCGTAGCGGGGCCAGCCCGGCCGGCGATCCCGCAGCAGCGGCGGCAGCGATTCCAGCAGCGCGGTATACAGCGCCGCCACCCGGTCAGGCTCCGCAAAGACCTCGGCAGGCAATGGGGAAACCTCAGGGTCCGTGAGCGCCTCGATGGCGAAACAGAGCCGCGCTGCTTCCGGGCTGGTGACCACACCGAAGTCCCCGGCAAAGGAAGCGGCAATCAGCAGGTCCCGGTGTTCCAGCGCGCGTTCCGGCTCGGTAACGGCGTACATGCTGAACAGGCCGTCTTCATCAAAGTGATTGTTGGTCACCCAGGGCACAGCCTGGTGCAGGTGGGTGGCATCCAGGTAGGCGAACACCGTGGCCGTGGAGGTGTCGCGCCGCACTTCAGGTGGGGACTGGTTGTTGGGCCAGTGGGAGAGGGTGAGCAGCGTCGAGGGCAACGGCGGGCCGTCGACCACGATATTGGGCAGCGTGCGGGCTGCCGCATAGGGCGTGAACTTCGCCGGGGGCGGCGTCAGAAGCGGCGGGCGATCAGGCACCCGAGCCACGCCACAACACTGAGCAGGATCACTCCCATCAGCAGGTACTG
>SHZI01000045.1 GCA_009692345.1 Gammaproteobacteria bacterium
GGCGCTCACCGTGTACTCACGGTAGCCGGACAGGATTTCCCGCTGGGGGGCCGCGGGCTACGGAGCAGTGAGTCGCGGCTAAAGCCGCTCCTACGGGGTGGTAAGCGCGGTGCCCGGCTCGCCGAGCCGGTGCGGCCGGTCGATGAAGTAGCCCTGGATGAAATCCACACCGATGGAGCGCAGGGTCTCAAAATCCGCCTGGGTTTCCACCTGTTCTGCGATCACCTTGAAGCCCAGGATGCGGGACACTCCGGCAACGGCCGTCACTACCTGGTGATTCAGGGTGTCGGGCCGCAAGTCCCGGGTGTAGGTGCCGTCGATCTTCAGATAATCGATGGACAGGTCGCGCAGGGTAGTGAAGGAACCGAGTCCGCTACCGAAATCATCCAGCGCGAACTGACAGCCAATCCCATGGACCACTGCCACAAAGCGGCGGGCCTGATCGAAGCGTCCCATAACGGCAGACTCGCTGACCTCGAAGCAGATCCGGTGCGGAAGCACCTGACTGTGATCAAGGCAGTCAACCACGAAGTCGAGAAATCCGTCTTCCCACAGCGCCTGAGCCGAGAGGTTGATGCTGCAACTCCGCTCATCCGGCAGGCGAATGGCGCCGTGGGCTATCGCCGACAGTGTGGCCTGAACCATCCACCGGTCGATGCTGGCCATCAGCTGGTAGCGCTCCGCCGCAGGAATGAACTGGCGCGGCTGCACCAGCTTGCCCTCGTCGTCCAGCATCCTGAGCAGGACCTCAAGGGCGGGCCCGCGCGTCACCCGGCCGGCAGTGGAGATGACTGGCTGGGCATGAATCTCGAACCGGTTCTCCCGCAGGGCGACCTGCAGCTGGCGGAGCCAGTGGATATCGCCCCGCTGCCGGGCTGAGACTTCGTCCCGTGCCGAATAGACGTGCACCCGCCCGCGGCCCTGCTGCTTGGCCACATAGCAGGCCGAGTCGGCCGCACTCAGCAGGTCCTTCAGGGTGCCCGTCTCCCTGGACACTTCCACCAGACCAACGCTGATACCGACCGTAAAGATCCGGTCCTGCCAGACAAACCGGTAGTCCCTGATGGCATTGCACACGTCGTCGGCAATCTGGCGGGCCTTGTCGAGGGGGCAACGAATCAACAGCATCCCGAACTCGTCGCCGCCCAGGCGGGCGACAAAGTCCGAGTCGCGGACCTGGTCACGAATGAGCTTGGCTATCTCCCGCAGCATGTTGTCGCCGGCCAGGTGGCCGCAAGTGTCGTTGACCGCCTTGAACCGGTCCAGGTCCATGTAGCAGAGCACCGAATTCAGCGAGTCGCCGCGACCGCCTGCCAGTGCCTCGGCCAGTTGCCTCTCAAATTCCATGCGGTTGATCAGCCCCGTCAGGGCGTCGTGAGCGGCCTGATAGGAGATCCGGCGCGTCATGCCGCGGATCTCCGTGACGTCGTGCATGATGACCACGGCTCCGGCTACCGTGTCTCCTGCCCCGATGATTGGCGAGGCGGTCAGCTCTACCGACAACTCCCGACTGCCAGCCGTCGAGATCATCAGGGCCCGTCGGCCCAGACCAACCTGGCGCCGCTCCGAAAGACAGCGCGCCACGGGATCACCCAGGTCCTTGCGGTCGTTCTCGTCGACCAGCGTCATGAGGTCAGTCATACGCTTGCCGATGGCATTCTCGCGGGTCATGCCGGTGAGCTTCTCTGCCGCACCGTTCAGGTAGTCGATAACGCCCTCGGTGTCGGCTGTGATGACGCCTTCGCCAATGGATTCCAGGGTGATCTGGGCCTGCTGCTTGCCCCTGCCAAGATTTGCTTCGATGCTCTTCCGGTAGCTCACATCCCGGGCAATCGAAAGGATCGCCTTCTGGCCCCGGTAGTCGATCATCGTCCCCGCGGCTTCGACCCACAGCCCCCCCTCGGCCCCGGAGATGAGCTGGATCTCGTAGCGCTCGGGAACCACCTCCCCGGCCAGCAGCCCGGCAATGTTCTTGCGGGTCATGGCCCGGTAGGCTGGTCGGACCAGATCGGTCACCGGTCGGCCAGCCAGCTGCTCTGCCGTGAGGCCCATGAGAGCCCCCGCCGCGCTGTTCGCAAAGATCACCCGATCCTGGTGCACGAGGACCACCTCAGGCATCGTGTTGGCCAGATCCTGAAACAGCGCTTCCCGCTGCCGCAACTGGCGGTCCTTGGTATTCAGGGAGTCGAAGAGCCGATTGACGTTGTCGCCCAGCTGGCCAATTTCCTGGACGTCACTGGCGGGCATGGCAACGCGCTTGCCGAAGGCAGCAGTCTCCGCCGCCTCGATGATCTCGCGGTTGAGGATCGCCACACCGCGGCTATAGTCGCTGCGGCCGCGCCACAGGTAAAAACAGGTCGCAACGAGCCCGAGGCAGGCCAACGAAAGGACCAGTATCAACCACGTCTCGGTCATTTATGGTGTTGCTACGGAGGAGTCAGCCGGGCCCTGCTCCTCTCGGATTTATGCGCTGAAAGCTGGCGCGGTCCGGCCTCGCGGACGGGTTGAAGCATAGCCGATGGTCCATTCCGGGGTCGGCGCCGTTCACCATAATCCGCAGGGCGCCGCTTTGGGCCATAATCTTGCCTGTACCCACCACACTCCTTACCCTAAGCGGCCCCAATGAGCATCAACGTCGAAGCCGCCCGCACCCAGATGGTTAACCAGCAGGTGCGTGCCTGGGACGTCCTCGACCCGGCCGTGCTGGCCGTGCTGACGCAAGTCCCGCGGGAGCAGTTTGTCCCGCCCCGTTTCCGCAACCTGGCCTTCGCCGATACCGGGGTACCCCTTGGGCACGGCCAGTTCATGCTGACCCCCCAGATCGAGGGGCGGCTGCTGCAGGCGCTGAGCCTGCGGGGGACCGATCGGGTCCTGGAAGTCGGCACCGGTAGTGGCTTCCTCACCGCTTGCCTGGCCCGCCTGAGTCGCCAGGTGACCAGCCTGGAGATCCTGCCGGACCTGGCCGAGGGTGCCCGCCGGAACCTCCGGGGGGTGGCTACGTGGAACACCGAAGTCCACATTGGTGACGTTTTCAGCTACCGTCCTGACGCGCCCTACGACGTGATCGCCGTAACGGGGTCCCTGCCGAAGCCTGACGACCGCTTTCGGCAGTGGCTGGCCGCTGGGGGCCGGTTGTTCCGGGTGACCGGAGAAGGACCCTTGATGCAGGCCCGGCTGCTGACGCGCCAGGGCCCGGAGCAGTGGGCCGAGACCACACTTTTCGAAACATCGCTGCCGGCGTTGCTGCACGCGCCGCCACTATCGAAGTTCAGATTCTGAAACTCAAGGACGGGATGTCATGAGAATAACTCTGCTGCCCCTGACCGCGCTTCTGGTTTCCAGCCTGGCGTCGGGTGACACCCTCATGCAGATCTATGCGAAGGCGGTGCGCAGCGATCCCCTCGTGCGGGAGGCGGACGCCAACAAGCTGGCCACTCAGGAGGGCAAACCAATCGCGCGGGGTGCGCTACTGCCGCAGGTCAACGGCACGGCGGCCTGGGGCGGCAATGATGCTAACGGCTCCACCTTCAACCAGATTGGTGACCTCATCGCGGCCAGCCCCATCGATTCCCGCAACTACTACGCCAGACTCTGGAACGTCCAGCTTCGCCAGTCGGTGTTCCGCTGGGACCAGTGGGTCCAGCTGTCCCAGGCGGGCAAGCAGGCTGCGCAGGCGGACGTAGACTACGAGGCTGCCCAGCAGGATCTCGTGATCAGGGTTGCCGAGGCGTACTTCAACGTGCTGGCTGCCGAAGACACGCTGGCATCCGAGCAGGCTGCCAAGGATGCGATCGGCCGCCAGCTGGAGCAGGCCCAGAAACGCTTTGAGGTGGGCCTGATTGCGATCACCGATGTGCAGGAGGCCCAGGCCGCCTATGACCAGGCCCTGGCGGCGGAGATCCTGGCCAAGCGCAACGTGTCCAATCGGCAGGAACTGCTCCGCTCCATCATCGACGAGCCTGCCCCGGCTCTGGCCAAACCCGGCCCTGACCTGCCCTTGCTCAGCCCCGATCCGGCGGACGAGAACCGCTGGGTAGACCTGGCCATGCAGCAGAACCGTAGTCTCATTTCCAGCCAGATTGGCACGGAGATCGCCAAGGACAACGTGAGCCTGGCCCGGACGGCTCGCTACCCCACGGTGGACCTGGTGGCCAGCCGCAACAATGTCAACAACGATGGCTTTGCCCGCACCCCCTGTCGTACGCCGGCGAGCTGTAACGGTGCTGACATTGGCACCGTCGTTCGGAGCAACACCGGCACGAACCTGGCGACGGACTCAGTCTCGCTCCAGTTCGCCATGCCCTTCTTCACGGGTGGCAGCACCTCCGCCCGGATACAGCAGGCTGTGTACCAGCATCGGGCCTCGCGGGAACGCCTGGAACGGACGGCGCGGGATACCGAGCGCCAGACCCGGGATGCCTACCTCGGTGTGATCTCGGAGATCTCCCGGGTCCAGGCCCTGAAGCAGTCCCTGGAGTCATCCAAAACGGCGCTCAAGGCTACGGAGGCAGGCTACGACGTGGGCACCCGGACGACAGTGGACGTGCTGGCCGCGCTGGGCTTGGTCTTTGTGGCAGAGACCAACTATCTGCGCAGCCGCTACGATTACCTGATCAACGGCCTGCGCCTGAAGCAGGCTGCAGGCACGCTGACCGTGGAAGACATCGCCCAGATCGACGCGCTTCTTACCGCCAACGCAACGGCGCCGGGAGTGCCAGCCGCCAACCAGGGGCTACCGGGCGGCTGAGGTAATGCTGCTCTGGCGTCAGTGGATCAGCGGATCCACGAGGGCCAGCAGCCGATCGAGAGCGCCACGATTGGCCAGGATTGCCTGGCTCCCCGCAGTACCCCTCTTGCGGCGCTCGGTTTCATCCCCCAGCAGCCAGCTCACCTCCGCGGCGAGACCGGCCCAGTCAGGCACGACCAGCGCTGCGCCACACACCCCGAGTAGTTCGGCGATATCCAGTGCATTCTCGTTGTGGGGTCCCGTAACCACTGGCAGGGCCAGGGCCACCGGCTCCAGCAGATTGTGCCCACCAATCGGCACCAGGCTACCGCCGACAAAGGCCACGTCGGCCGCCGCATAGAACGTTGTGAGCTCGCCCATCGTGTCGCCGAGCAGGACCCGGGTGGCCGGACTCGCCAGCACACCGCTGCTGCGAGTCACGTGGTTGATGCCACGCCCCGCCAGCAGCGCCGCCACCTGAGCGAAGCGTTCCGGATGCCGCGGCACCAGGATTAGCAGCGCCGTCGGGTGGTGTTCGAGAATCCGGGCATGAGCATCCAGAACCGCGGCTTCCTCGCCTTCGTGGGTACTCGCTGCAACCCAGACCGGCCGTCCTCCAGCCTGGAGTTTCCGGAGCTGACTGCCGCGGGCCGGGATCTCCGCCGGCAGTTCAAAATCAAACTTGATGTTGCCGGTGACATGCGTCCGGGACGGGTTCGCGCCCAGGGACCGGAAGCGCTCCGCATCTGCTGGCGTCTGCGCGGCAATCAGGATGCCGTTGGCAAGGGTGTCCCGAAACAGGGGCATCACGCGACGGTAGCGCTCGAGGGAGCGCAACGACACTCTGGCGCTCGCCAGAACCAGCGGGACCTGTCGCTGCCCGCACTCGTGGTAGAGGTTTGGCCAGAGTTCGGTTTCCATGATGATGGCAAGCGACGGCCGGGCCCAGTTGAAGAAGCGGCCTACGGCCCCTGCCAGATCGTAAGGCACGTAGCTGTGCCGCACCGCCTCGCCAAACAACGCCCGCACGCGCTCCGACCCCGTCGGCGTCATCGTGGTGAGCACGAGAGGCACGCCCGGGTAACGCTTCAGGAGGGCACGCACGAGGGGCGCGGCCGCCTGAACCTCCCCGACGGATACCGCGTGGACCCAGATGGAGGAGCGTCCCAGGCGGGGCTGACCGAAACCAAAGCGCTCGCCGATGCGCCGCCGGTAGCCGGGCACGCTAAACCCGCGCCAGAGGAGATGCAGCAGCAGGAAGGGACCCGCGAGGTAAGTGAGGGCAACGTAGGCGATCCGTAGCCAGGACGTGGCTCCGGCCGCTCCCAGCTGGCCCGAGTCGGTCTTAGGCGGGAGCACGAAGCGGGTCTACTTCGCAGCGAGCCGTTGCACGGCCTCGACGATGGCGGATGTGGAGCGTCCTTCCCGGAAGCTCAGGACTTCGACAGTCCCCCCGTTGTCGAGCACCTGGCGCGCTCCTGCGATGTTCTCGGGCCGGTAGTCGCCGCCCTTGACCAGGACATCCGGCAGGACCTCACCCACCAGCATTTCTGGTGTGTCCTCCCCGAAGGGCACCACCCAGTCCACAGCGGCAAGGCCGGCAAGCACGGCCATCCGGTCAGCAAGGGGGTTGATAGGACGGCCAGTCCCCTTGAGCCGCGCCACAGAGGCATCGTCATTAACGGCCACGAGGAGCCGGTCACCCCGCTGCTTGGCCTCTTCGAGGTAAGCCACATGGCCTGCGTGGAGGAGGTCGAAACAGCCGTTGGTCATGACGATGCGCTCACCCCGCCCCCGCGCCTCCGCCGCGATCTGGCGGGCTTCAGAGCGCCGGAGCAGACCGCGCCCGCCCTGGCCGTGCTCATGCAGGGCCAGGCGCAGTTCCGAGGGGGTCACGGTGGCCACGCCGATCTTGCCAACGACCAGGCCTGCCGCCAGGTTGGCCAGTCCCGCCGCGTCCTGGAGGGTCAGGCCCGCACCAAGGCCCGCTGCCAGGGTCGCGATCACCGTATCCCCGGCGCCGGTGACGTCGAACACCTGGCGAGCACGGGCCGGCAGGAACACTGGCTCCCCTTCGGCAGGGATCACCGCCATCCCGCGTTCCCCGAGGGTGATTACCAGCGCCTGCAGATCGAGGGCTTCCCGCAGGGCCTCACCCTGCGCGGCAATCTCGCCGGTACTCCCCACCTTGCCGACTACCGCTTCGAATTCGGCCAGATTTGGCGTCAGTACCGTTGCGCCCCGATACCTGGCGAAGTCAGTACCCTTGGGGTCAACGAGCACGGGGATGCCGCGCCGCCGGCAGATACCGATCAGCGCAGAGACCTGGCTTAGCGTGCCCTTGCCGTAATCCGAGAGGATGCAGACGGAAGCGGGAGGCAACAGGCGCTCCAGGACGCCGGTAAGGGGTAGAGCATCCTCCGCAGAAAAGCTCTCTTCCGTGTCGAGGCGAATGAGCTGCTGATTGCGGCTGAGGACGCGCAGTTTGGTAATGGTCGGGCGCGCAGCGGACGCCACAAAATCCACCGTCACGCCCTGTCTACGGAGCAGCTCGCCCAGAGTGGCGGCGTTGGCGTCGCAGCCCACGATCCCGGTCAGCGACGTCCGCGCGCCCAGGCTGGCCAGATTGATGGCTACGTTGGCTGCACCACCGGCCCGGGCTTCGGAGCCCGTGACCCGGACCACAGGCACGGGAGCCTCAGGGGAAATCCGGGACGTCGGGCCGAACCAGTATTCGTCCAGCATGACATCGCCGGCAACGAGTACCCCGACGCGGCTGAAGTCAGGAACGCTCTGGGTCATCTTTAGCCAGTCATCTTTAGCCAGTCATCTTTAATTTAAGCGGGTCATCTTCGGACGGTCACCCCAGCGGGAGCTGGACTAGCCGCATTTAGAGTCTCCGCAGGCCAGACAGGTCATGCAGCCATCCAGGAAGACCACTGCCGCGGCGCTGCACCCACTGCACATCTGGGCGCCAGCCGGGTACTCACTGCGGGCGAAGGCGTCCTGCTGCCGCTTCTGGTCCTCAAATTCCCGGCGCTTCTGCTCGACAAGCTTGCGTTTGTGCTCGTCCATGGAATCGGGCGGGAGCAACCCGATGAAACGCAGGTGCTTCTCAACGATATACCCGAGCTCCGCAATGATTGAGGGCATGAACTTACCGCCGGGCTGCCAGTAACCGCCCCGGGGATCGAACACGGCCTTGAGTTCGTCAACCATGAAGGCCACGTCACCGCCCTTGCGGAATACGGCCGACATCAGCCGCGTGAGGGCCACGATCCACTGATAGTGGTCCAGGTTCTTCGAGTTGATGAAAATCTCGAAGGGGCGACGCTGCTCATGCTCGGTACCCGGATTGAGAATGATGTCGTTTATCGTCACGTACATCGCATGATCAGAGACTGGCGTCTTGACCTTGTAGGTCGAGCCCTGGAGCATTTCCGGACGCTCGAGCTTCTCGTGCATGCGGACGACGTTGCCCTCCACGGAGAGCCGTCTGCCGGCCGGGCCATCTTCAGCTTTCTGGTCAGCTTTCTGGTCAGCTTTCTGGTCAGCTTTCTGGGCGGACTTCTGGGCTGCCTTTTTCGCGGCCGCCTTGTCGTCGGCGGACTCAACGCGATAGCCGACGATTTTCTTGTCTATCCTGATCTTTGCCATGGCGGGGGTTCCTGTTTCTACCATTGTCTACGGACTTAGAACTTGCCGTAGTAGCCTTCCTTCAGGGCGTCGAAAAGATTGGCGGCAGTATGCATTTCGCCGTCGTACTCAATCTCTTCGTCGCCCCGGACCGTGACCTCCGAGCTGTCATCCAGCACAAACGTGTACCTGGTGTTCTGCAGGTCCTTCTCCTTCACGAGCACGCCCTGAAAGGCCTCGGGATTGAAGCGGAAGGTGGTGCAGCCCTTCAGACCCATTTCGTAGGCGTACATGTAGATGTCCTTGAACTCCTCATAGTTGAAGTCCGTCGGCACGTTGGCCGTCTTGGAGATCGAAGAATCCACCCAGCGCTGGGCAGCAGCCTGGATATCCACATGCTCCTTCGGCTTGATGTCGTCTGCCGTCACGAAATAGTCAGGTAGTTGGTCATCGGGCCTGGTACCGCCCGGCATCGCCGCCAGGTTCACCAGCTGGCGATAGGCCAGCAGCTCGAAGGACAGGACATCGACCTTCTCCTTGGACTTCTTGCCCTCCCGAATCACATTACGGGAGTACTGGTGGGCAAAGCTGGGCTCGATGCCATTACTGGCATTGTTGGCGAGCGATAACGATATGGTCCCGGTCGGGGCAATGGAGCTGTGGTGGGTGAAACGGGCACCGACCCGCTCCAGATCCTTCACCAGCTCCGGGGCAACCTCCGCAACGCGCTGCATATAGCGGCTGTAGCGCGCGTGCAGGACCCGGCCTGGAATCACATCGCCGACCTTCCAGCCGTCCCGGGTCATCTCCGGGCGCTTGCGCAGCATCTCGCCGGTAACCGTAAAGTCCTCCAGGAGAATTGGAGCGGGGCCTTTTTCCCTCGCCAGATCCAGAGCTGTCTCCCAGCCCGCCAGAGCCATCTCCCGGGAGACGTCCTCCGTGAACTTCACGGACTCCCTGGAGCCATAGCGCAACCGGAGCATCGTGAGCGCGGAGCCCAGACCGAGGAAGCCCATGCCGTGCCGTCGTTTACGCTGGATCTCCTCCCGTTGCCGCTGCAGGGGCAGGCCGTTGATCTCGACCACGTTATCGAGCATCCGGGTAAAGACCTTAACCACCCGGTGGAATTCATCCCAGTCGAACCGGGCCTTGTCCGCGAAGGGATCCAGTACGAACTTGGTCAGGTTGATCGACCCGAGAAGGCAGGACCCATATGCAGGGAGCGGCTGCTCGCCGCAGGGGTTGGTGGCGCGAATATTCTCTTCGAACCAGTTGTTGTTCATCTCATTGACCCGGTCAACGAGGACGAACCCGGGCTCGGCGAAGTCGTAGGTCGACGCCATGATCATGTCCCACAGACGCCGGGCCGGCAGCTTCTTGTAGACCCGACAGGCAACCTGCCCCTTATCGTTGGTGACGTAGCCGGTTGCGGTTGGCCATTCGCGCCACAGCACCTGGTCCGTGTCGGTCAGGTCCAGCCCAAGCTGGCCGACCTCGCGCTCATCCAGGGGGAAGGCCAGCACCCAGTCCCGGTTGTGCTTGACGGCCTGCATGAATTCGTCGGTCACCAGCAGGGAGAGGTTGAACTGGCGAAGGCGGCCGTCCTCCCGCTTGGCCCGGATAAAGTCGAGCACATCCGGATGACCAATATCGAAAGTACCCATCTGGGCGCCCCGGCGGCCACCAGCCGACGAGACCGTAAAACACATCTTGTCGTAGATATCCATGAAGGACATGGGACCAGAGGTGTGGGCGCCGGCCCCGGACACATAGGCCCCCTTCGGCCGCAACGTCGAGAATTCGTAGCCAATCCCGCAACCGGCTTTCAGGGTCAGGCCGGCCTCGTGCACCTTGGTGAGAATGTCCTGCATAGAGTCGCCGATCGTGCCGGAAACCGTGCAGTTGATCGTGGACGTGGCTGGCTTGTGCTCCCGGGCCCCGGCGTTGGAGATGATGCGGCCAGCCGGAATAGCGCCGCGCCGGAGAGCCCAGAGAAACTGCTCAAACCAGCGGTCCCGGTCGCCCTCCGCCTCCACGTCCGCCAGCGCCCGCGCGACGCGCTGGTAGGTATCGTCCATGGTCTCGTCGACCACGTCCCCAGCCTTCGACTTCAACCGGTACTTCTTGTCCCAGATGTCGAGCGAGGCTTCCTGGAAGCCAATCGTGGCTCCCCGGGTGTTCTCCAATTGCACTGCCGATTTCATGATGGACCCTGCCCCCTGCGCCAGTCCCTGGTACCCGTCGTCCGGATCAGTCGCGCCAGATGTGCCCCGTCAGGTGCTTGCTCCGGCCCGCCGCGTTGATGAAAACGCCGGCACAAGATGTTGTGCCGGCGTTGTCTGTACATTAGGCATCGTGCCGTGCGGTGTCAAGATTTTTGTCACCCCCGTTTACCGGTATATTAGCCATATAAATCATAAGCTTGCTCAAAACTTAGCCAATTCTGTCCAAGGCAAATTGCACGCCCGGCCAAGCCCTGCCGGGATCCTCTTGCAACACAAGATGTTGGGTTAAGCCATCCCCAGCAACTACACCGGTTTTCCACAGCTTGTACACCGCTAACGGCAGCCTTGTACGGGAGCGAAAACCGCTATGCTTCCTCAGTCCTCGCACCATATTCCGGAAGGTTTTCGCGCATGACAGTGGTCACTGCCCGGGCGGCTTTTGTCCCGCTTCTGCTTGCAACCCTGGCGGCTGCCAGCGGCGCAGGATCGGTCGAGGCGCAGCTGCCGGCCCGGGTCGCCGGGCAGGAGTTTCCGACGCTGGCCCCGCTCGTCAAGCAGGTCGAACCCGCCGTCGTGAGCATCGCCACCAAGGGCACGGTCAGCGCGCCCGCCAATCCGCTGATGGAGGACCCTTTCTTCCGCCGCTTCTTCGGCTTTCCCGATCAGCAGCAACGGCAGCGGCGCCGCCAGGTTCAGAGCGCTGGCTCCGGGGTCATCGTGGATGCGGTCAAGGGTTACATCCTCACCAATAACCACGTGGTCGAGAACGCTGAAGAAATCGAAATCGTCCTCACAGACAACCGCAGTCTGAAAGCCAAGGTTGTCGGCTCTGATCCGGGCACCGACATCGCCCTCTTGCAGGTTGAGAACCCCAAGGGGCTGGTCCAGATGAAGCTGGGCAACTCGGACCAGGTGCAGGTTGGTGATTTCGTGCTGGCCATCGGCAACCCGTTTGGGCTGCAGCACACCGTGACTTCCGGCATCGTCAGTGCGCTGGGTCGTAGCGGTATAAACCCTGACGGCTACGAGGATTTCATCCAGACCGACGCCTCAATAAACCCCGGCAATTCAGGTGGCGCGCTGGTCAATCTCAGAGGGGAACTGGTGGGAATCAATTCCGCCATCTTCAGCAACAGTGGCGGCAATATCGGCATCGGCTTCGCGATACCCGTAAACATCGCGAAATCCATAATGAACCAGATCCTGCAGTTCGGCGAAGTGAAGCGCGGGCTGCTCGGCGTCAGCATTGCCGATTTCAACGCGGAGAGCGCCAAGGCCTTCGGCATCGAGGGGACCGCAGAAGGTGCTCTCGTGCAGGAAGTAGCCGACGGCTCCGCCGCCGGGAAAGCAGGCATCGAGGTGGGTGACGTCATACTGTCGGTGGATGGGCAGCGGATCAAGAGCGCCTCTGATCTCCGCAACGCCGTGGGACTGAAGCGCAGTGGCGACAGCGTGCGCGTTGAAGTCCTCCGGGATGGGAAGCGCCGCCAGATCACGGCGCTGCTCAGCGAGGTCGCAACCGCGGCCCAGGTGGATGGCGAAGACATTCATCCCGGCCTGGCTGGTGCCCAGCTCGGCAATCATGAAGGCAAGGCAGACCAGTTCGCTGGACCCGGGGTGCTGGTCCAATCGGTGGAGCCGGAGAGCCCGGCCGCCCAGACCGGACTCCTGGCCAACGACATCATCGTGTCGGTGAACCGGATCCGGGTACGCAACGTCCGGGAACTCCAGCAGGCGGCAGGGCAGCAGAGCCTGCTCATTCTCAGCATCCGCCGGGGCAACCGGAACCTGCTGCTGCAGATCCGCTAAGTGCAGTGCTGCGTCATCGGCGGCACCGGCTTCGTCGGCTCCCGACTGGTGGCCCGACTGGCGAATGCCGGCTACCGGGTTACCGTCCCGACCCGGGACCCGGAGCGCTGCCGACACCTCCGCGTGCTGCCCACCCTCCGTGTGCTCCGTGCTGACATCCATGCGCCAGAGATGCTCAGGGGAATCCTGGAGGGAGCAGACACAGCGATCAACCTGGTCGGGATACTGAACGAGCCGGGCCGGGATGGGGCAGGCTTTCGCCGGGCCCATGTAGAACTCACCCAAAAACTGATCGGTGCCTGCAGCACTGCAGGAGTCCGGCACCTGGTCCAGATCAGCGCCCTGAATGCAACCAGCCCCGACAGGCCGGACCCGGGGACCAGTCATTACCTGCGCTCAAAGGGTGAGGCCGAGGCAGTGCTCCGGGCATCCGGCCTCAACTGGACCATTCTGCAGCCCTCGGTAGTTTTTGGCCCCGGCGACTCGTTCCTTAACCGCTTTGCCGGCTTGCTGCGCAGCGTACCCCTGGCCTTCCCCCTGGCGATGCCGGGCGCGCGCTTCGCTCCCGTTCATGTGGACGACGTGGTGGAAGCCATCATCCGGGTGCTGGATCAGCCCGCAGCTTTCGGCCACACCTTTCAGCTCTATGGCCCAGAGACTTACACGCTGCGTGAACTCGTCGAACTGGTAGCGGAAACAATGGGGCTCCGGCGCCGGGTGATAGGCCTGCCCCGCTCCCTCTCGCGACTGCAGGCAGCGGTCATGGACTATGTGCCGGGGAAGCCATTCTCCACGGATAATTACCGCTCGCTACTTACCGACAGCGTGGGCAGCGCGGACGGCCTGCAGCAACTGGGCATCAGACCGCGCGCACTTCGCCCGAACCTCACCGACGCCCTGAGGGGCGCCGGACTGACCGGAATCATGGACAGCTATCGGAAGACGGCGGGCCGCTGACCGCGGCAGGGGACTCCCGCAGCAGATCCTGCATAGCCTGATCCCGTGCCACCGGCTCGAGATCGCCAAGTTCCTGGGCCCTGGCATAGAAGCGCGGCAGGTCGCCGTCCTCGCGGGCGAGAAGCAGGCGGAAAGCCGGCACGTAATCCTCGTAGGCCGACAGGGCGGCCAGGCGGGCATTGTTGAGGCCAGGCTCGAACCAGCTGTCGAACCAGGGGGGCTGGGGCCAGTCTGTCCGGAGCCGGGCATAGCTGGCTCGCGCCTCGTCGAATAACGCAGCCCGTTGCTGACGGCGCAGGTTGCTCGGCCCCTCACCGCCGTAAACCACTGCGAGCCGCGTCCGCAGTTCCGCCACGATCCCGAGCACGGCCGCCCGGCGCCACCGCCGGACGTCGACGGCGCACAGAGCTGCGCTTTCGTTTCGCGAAGCGAGCCAGCGGCGTGTCCCCTCCTCTTCAACGAGGGTGGCGAAGCCTTCGTTAAACAGGGTGTCACCCGGCACATAGAACTTCTGATGGGCCAGCTCGTGGAAGAGCAGTCCAGCCAGCTCCTCCACGTTGTCGCCCAGCATCGTGTTGAGCACCGGATCTGCGAACCAGCCGAGGGTCGAGTAGGCGGCAACGCCTCCGACGAAGACGTCATCCCCCGCTGCCTCCAGTCGGTCGGCATAGCGCCGGGCCCGCTCTTCACTGAACCACCCCCGATAGGTAGTACAGCCGGCGACCGGATAACACCACTCGCGGGGCTGCAGGGAAAATTCCGGGGCTGCAAAGACATTCCAGACCACGTAGGGCCGGCCCAGATCGGCGTACTGCCGGTAGCTCCTCGTAGGGGGCAAGGCCAGCTCCACCCGCGCAAAGAGCAAGGCCTCCTCGACAGTCCGCAGTTGCTGCTTCAACGTCGCCGGCGTGGCCGGGTCTGCCAGTACCTCCGCCACAGGTACCCGGGCGCGCATCAGCTCAGCCTGGCCAGCAACAGCCTGCAGGTAATAGCCGGCACAGCCGGCAAGCAGGCCGACTGCCACCAGCAGGACAAGGGCGGTCCGCAGGACGCGGGCGAAGTTCGACAATGAGGAGCGCTCGGGCACGGGATTCCGAGGATAGCGGCTACAATTCTGCAATGCAGATCTACCTGGTTGGCGGGGCTGTGCGTGACCGGCTTCTGGGGCTGCCGGTGCGCGAGAGGGACTGGGTGGTGGTGGGCTCCACGCCGGACCAGATGGACGCGCTCGGCTACCGGCGAGTGGGTCGGGATTTCCCTGTCTACCTGCACCCGGAGACCCAGGAGGAATATGCGCTGGCCCGCACGGAGCGCAAGACGCGGCCCGGATACCGCGGGTTTGAGCTGCATGCCGCTCCCTCGGTAACCCTGGAAGAGGATCTCCAGCGCCGGGACCTGACGATCAATGCGATCGCGCAGACGGCCGACGGCGAGCTGATTGACCCGGTCGGTGGTTGCAGGCATCTGGAGGCCCGGCTTCTCCACCATGTTTCCGACGCGTTTCGGGAGGATCCGGTCCGGATTCTTCGCGTTGCCCGCTTTGCGGCGCGTTTCCACGCCCTCGGCTTCCGCGTGGCCCCGGCCACCCTCGGCCTGATGCGTGAGATGGCTGAGGGCGGCGAACTCACCGCTCTCGTGCCCGAAAGGGTCTGGCAGGAGACTGTTTCTGCGCTGGGAGAGCCACGCCCGGATGTCTATGTTCAGGTATTGCGTGACTGCGGCGCGCTGCGGGTAGTTTTTCCGGAAATCGATGTGCTGTTTGGCGTGCCCCAGCCGGCCCAGTGGCACCCCGAGGTCGACACGGGCGTGCATGTGCTGCTGGCGTTACGGCAGGCCGCAGAGCTGGCGTTCAGCACCGAAGTGCGCTTCGCCGTCCTGGTTCACGACCTGGGCAAGGGCACGACGCCAAAAGCGGAGCTGCCCCGGCACGTGGGCCACGAGCAGCGGAGCGTTGATCTGGGCCTGACGATGTGCCAGCGCCTCGCAGTACCGAACCGGTTCCGTGACCTGGCGGTGGCCGTGGCCCGGAGTCACGGACTGTGCCATCGCGCCCTGGAACTTCGCCCGGACACGCTCCTGCGCCTCATCGAGAGCCTCGACGGCTTCCGGCGAGGGCAGCGCGTAACCGAGTTTCTTGATGCCTGCGAGGCCGACGCACGGGGACGCACGGGGCTTGAATCACGGCCCTACCCTCAGCGTGAACTCGTGCTCGCAGCCTGGCAGGCGGCTCTCACCGTCAATGCCCGCACCGTCGCCGGGCCGGGCGACGCAGGGCTCAGTGGAGAAGCACTGGGGGGAGCCATCCGGGAGGCGCGCCTGGCCGCCGTTGCTGCGGCCCGGGAGCGGTTCTCATCCTAGAGGCGAGTCCGGAGATCACGCACCGTGAGCGGAAAGTCCGGGGTGAATGCGCGGCTGAGAGCCAGCACCTTGAAGCGCTCGCCCATTTCGCCGGGCATCAGCAGGCGCTGAACCTCCTGCAGTTCCCGCAACCGGTCGGAGTCCAGCGGCGTGTCAGCTCCCGGCAGGTCATCGAGGACCCCGGACGCGAGCAGGGTGTGAGCCTGGGTAGCGTAGCCAGCCACTTCCAGCCCGGCAGCTGCAGCAGTGCCCGCAGCAGCAGAGAAATCGACCCAGGCCGTCAGATCCTGCAGCCCCGGGAGAAAAAATGGATCGGTGTGCTGCCGATGACGGTAGTGGCACACCAGAGTCCCGGCGCTGCGCCCGGCGTGGTAGATGTCGCGGCGCGTGCCGCCGTAATCAATGCACAGGGCAAGGCCCCGCCCCACAGTACCCAGCAGAGACCTCAGCCATGCCGGTTGCCGCAGGCCGATCTCCGTCGTATAGCCATCCGGCAGCGGGGCGCCGAGCGCCGCCTGCAGCTCCGCGACTGCGCTGGCGAGAGGCCCGGGAGCCGGCTGTTCGGCCCAGGCAAGCCCGCCACCTGCGCTCTGCACACCCAGCTGGGCCGCATGACCCCCGCGCATCCGGAACCGCTCCACAGGCAAGGCATCCAGGACTTCGTTGGCAAGCAATACACCGTCCAGCGACTCCGCGGGGAGCGCATCCAGCCAGGCCACCCTTGGGAGTAACTCCGGGACCCGCGCGGCCAGCGTCTGCCGTTGCCGTTCGCGAAGGTCACCACTGATGTCGAGGAGCAGGTAACGCTCCGGCGGCTCATCCCGGAGCGCCACCAGCAGGTCTGCTGCGAGCGCGCCGGAACCGCCTCCGACCTCCAGGATCACCCCACCACCCAGTTGTCGCAGGGTCGCGCGAACCAGGCGGGCAAGGCACCGGGCGAAGACCGAGCCGAGTTCCGGCGCTGTGACGAAGTCGCCTCCCACCCCGAACTTCCGGGCACCGGCACTGTAGTAGCCGAGTCCCGGCGCGTAGAGGACAGCGTCCATGTAGTCAGCGAAGCTCAGGAAGCCGCCACCGGCGGCGATGCGTGTTGCCACCAGGTCCCGGACCCGGGCGCTGTGCGCGAGAGCGTCGGCCCCGGGCGCCGGCAGATCGAATCCGCTTTGCATGGTGGTGTAATCTTAACTGCTGTTTCTTCGCTGCTCGCCATTCACGCCGCCAGAAGGCCATTTGCATGACTGAAGCACAAGGACTACGCGGCAAGTGGGCGCTGGTGACCGGCGCTGGCCGGCGCGTTGGCGCAGCCATCGCCCGCACACTGCACGGCGAGGGCGCCTCGGTAGCGATTCACTACCGCAGCTCAGCGGCGGACGCAGAGGCGCTGGCTCGGGAACTGAATGCGCTCCGGCCGCACTCAGCGCTCGCTGTCCAGGCTGACCTGCTGGACACTACGGCGCTCGGCGCACTCGTGGACAAGCTCATCGCCCATGCCGGGCGACTGGATATCCTGGTCAACAATGCCTCCAGCTTTTATCCGACACCCCTCCCGGCAGTCACGGAGCAGCAGTGGACGGATCTGCTCGGCACCAACCTGAAGGCTCCTTTGTTCCTCGCCCAGGCAGCCTTGCCCCACCTGAAGGCGAACCGGGGCGTGATCATCAATATCGTCGATATTCACGCGATCAGGCCGCTCGCGGACTACGGCCTCTATGGAGCGGCGAAGGCGGGCCTGGCTTTCCTGACCCGCGCTCTGGCCCGGGATCTGGCGCCGGACGTCCGGGTGAACGGCGTGGCTCCCGGCGCGATCCTGTGGCCCGAGGGTGGAGTCTCGGATCAGATGCGCGACAGCGTGCTGCGGCAGATACCACTGAAGCGCCTCGGCGACCCGACCGACATTGCCACCTGCGTGCTCTATCTGGTGCGGGATGCCCCCTACGTTACCGGCCAGATCATTGCCGTGGACGGGGGCCGCAGCGTCGGCTGGTAAGAGGCCCGGCCTCGGTTAGACGGCCAGGTCACTCACCCGCTGCAGCGGGCAGCTGGTCTTGTCGAAGAGAGCCCAGAGCTGGGCGATCGTGTCGCCGGTGACCGGGTGCCGCAGGTGAGGGGCAAGTTCTGCGAGAGGCCCGAGGACAAAGCCGTAGTCCAGGATGTCCTCGCGAGGCACCCGAATGCCCGGTTCGGCAAGCACGGCGGCGCCGTACAGCAGGAGATCCAGGTCCAGTGCCCGCGGCGCGAAGCGCTCAAGCCCCCGGACCCGCCCCGCCAGCGTGTGCAGGCGTTCGAGTTCGGCCACGATGACCGACGGTGGCGCGGTCGTGCGGAAGTGCACAACGAGATTCAGGAAGTCATCCCCGGCAAACCCCACGGGCGGATTGCGGTAGACACCGGACAGGCGGAGAGGCCCGAAACGGTGCGCGAGTTCCCGACACGCCAGACTCAGGTTCTTCTCCGGCGCCACATTGCTGCCAGCACTGAGGTACACGTCCACTGCAGACCGGGACTCTTCAGCCATCAGGTTTTGGTGCCCCGCTCGATGACCACCCCGACATCCCGTGAGCCCCTGCTGGCCCAGGGCTTGTGCACGGCGACCCGCACCCAGGGCGCAGCGAACTCGCCAAGAATGATGCCCGCGATCTGCTCAGCCATGGTCTCGATGAGGCTGAAACGCGAATCAGCCACGAACGTTTTGATGCGGCGGGTGACTGCCTTGTAGTCCAGCGTGTCGCCGATCTGATCGCTGCCGGCAGCGCGGCGAATGTCGGTCCCCATGTCGAGATCGATACTTACTACCTGAGGCAGGCGTCGTTCCCACTCCCAGATACCAACGATCGTCCGAATGCGGAGGTCCCGCAGAAAGATTGTGTCCATTCAGGGTTCCGTGAGTTCGTCCAGTGGCCAACGCGGCCGCGCTTCCACACGGACGCTCGAGTAAGCAGCAGGCGCCCGCACCAGTCGCTGGCAGCCGGTGTAGGCAATCATGGCGCCGTTGTCGGTGCAGAATTCTATGCGCGGATAGTAGACAGTCGCCCCGATGCG
Source organism: Gammaproteobacteria bacterium (assembly GCA_009692345.1). Taxonomy (GTDB): domain Bacteria; phylum Pseudomonadota; class Gammaproteobacteria; order Steroidobacterales; genus SHZI01. Next base: position 18,751 of record SHZI01000045.1, read on the forward strand.
GGACAGGTCCTCGCGCAGCTGCTCCCGGAGGATGCGGTTGGCCCCGACGCCGCCGGCGACCACCAGACGCCGGTGGCCGGTGGCCTCCAGCGCGCGCAGGGACTTCCCAACCAGGGTGTCGACAATCGCCTGCTGGTAGTCGGCGGCCAGATCGGCCCGCTGGCCCTCGCTCAGGGTGGCGGAGGCCTGGAGATCCCGGACCCGAAGGGCCAGCGCCGTCTTGAGACCACTGAAGCTGAAATCCAGGCCTGGGGCCTTGAGCATTGGCCGCGGAAAACGAAACTGGCCCACCCGTCCCCGCTCGGCCAGCCGGGCCAGTTCCGGCCCGCCGGGATAGGGCAATCCCAGGAGCTTGGCCCCCTTGTCGAAGGCTTCACCGGCGGCGTCGTCCAGAGTCTCGCCCAGGATCCGGTAGCGGCCGATACCAGCCACCTCGACCAGCATTGAGTGGCCCCCGGAAACCAGCAGGGCGACGAAAGGAAACGCCGGCTGCTCAGCTTCCAGCAGGGCAGCCAGCAGGTGGGCCTCCATGTGGTGGACCGGAACTGCAGGCACTCCCCAGCCCAGGGCAAGGCCAACACCCACCGTAGCGCCCACCAGCAGGGCCCCCACCAGCCCGGGACCCGCGGTATAGGCCACACCACCCAGGTCAGAGGGGGTCACACCCGCGCTGGCCAGGGCGGCGTCGACCAGCGGGATAAGCTTGCGGATATGGTCCCGGGAGGCCAGTTCCGGGACGACCCCACCAAAGGGCGCGTGAGTCGCCACCTGGCTGTAAAGGCAGTGGCTGCGCAGACCGCGGGCACTGTCATACACGGCTGCGGCCGTTTCGTCACAGCTGGTTTCGATGCCCAGAACGATCATATTGATACGCGAACTTTGCAAATGTCTGGCCGACTAGCTATATTTTCCGGCTCGTCCGGCCGGAAGAGCCGGCTTATCTCGCCCGCCAGCCCAGATTGACCGGTACCAGACCGGGCAGAGCCTGGATTGAGCATAGGGCCATTAACTTGAGGAACAGGACCTTGCCCGGCGTACGAGTACGAGAAAACGAGCATTTTGACGCCGCCCTCCGGCGTTTCAAGCGGGCCTGCGAAAAAGCGGGCGTCCTCACTGAACTCCGTAGTCGCGAGTTCTACGAGAAGCCGACGCAGGAGCGCAAGCGCAAGAAGGCTGCCGCGGTCAAGCGCCAGCAGAAGCGTGTGGCGCGGGAGACCAACCGGCGCACGCGGCTCTACTGACCAGCAAGTACTGACCAGCAAGTACTGACCAGCAAGTTACCACGTCACTAATCTGTTCCGGACCCGCCGTTGTCAGCCCCTCCTGCAGCAGAACCGCCCACATCAGCCCTTAAGGGTCGCGTCCAGGCGGACATGAAGGCTGCCATGCGGGCGGGCGACAAGGTCCAGCTCGTCACGATTCGCATGCTGCTGGCAGCGATTACGCAACGCGAGGTCGATGAGCGCACGGCCACGACGGACACCGCCGTTCTCCAGATTCTTGAGAAACTGGTGAAGCAGCGGCGCGAATCGGCCACGCAGTTTGCCGCCGGCAACCGGCCGGACCTTGAGGCCAAGGAGCTGGCGGAGATCGCCCTGCTCCAGGCCTACCTGCCTGCCGCACTGTCCCCGGTTGAACTGGAGGCCGTGATCGACGAGGCGATGGTGGCCACCGGGGCCAGCTCCATGAAGGACATGGGCAAGGTCATGGCCGCGCTGCGCGAAAAGGCCCAGGGCCGGGCGGACTTCGCTACCATCGGCGAGCGGGTCAAGGCGCGGCTCTCGGCAAAATAGGCCGGGGCGAACCTGGCCCTGCTTGCTACCTGGCCCCGCTTGCTACAGGCCCGGCTGACTATTCACCGCCCCAACCAAGAACAAACCGGGGCGTCGTCACAATCCCCGTTAAGGAGGCAGGCCCTCGGTCGTGAGCGGTCTCATTCCCCAGGACTTCATTGACGACCTGGTCCAGCGCGCGGATATCGTCGAGGTCGTGGGCTCGCGGGTGCCGCTCACCAAGGCGGGGCGCGAGTACAAGGCGC
>SHZI01000046.1 GCA_009692345.1 Gammaproteobacteria bacterium
CTCCTCGGTACGGCGGGGGACATCGGCCACAAGAACCTGGTGTTCTCCACCGTGGGCGACCGCCGGGTGTTTGAGCGCTTGCCCGAGGGCCCCGTGAAGCCCGCCCTGGCACTCTCCCTGCACTCGACCGACCGGTTGCTGCGCGCCCGGCTACTGCCCCGGGCCCCCCGGCTTGACCCGGAGGAACTGGTGGCTCTCGGCGAGCGCTATGCGCGGGCCACCACCTACCCGATTCAGTACCAGTGGACGCTCCTCGCCGGCATCAACGACGGTGACGATGAACTGGACCGCATCGTGACCCTGCTGAAGGGCAAGTACGCGGTCATGAACTTCATCCCCTACAACACGGTGGAGGGTCTGGATTTCCAGCGCCCGTCCGCTGAGCGTGCTGCCGAGATGGCGCGCTACCTGCATCAGCGGGGCGTGCTGGCGAAGCTCCGGCGGTCGGCGGGCCAGGACGTGGAGGGTGGTTGCGGGCAGTTACGCGCCCGTGCCGTGGCCAGCGGGCTCCAGCAGCCGGGCGGTGTTGTTGCGGGGTGAGTTCACGGCGGTACTGACCGTGTGCGCCAGCATCTGGTCTTCCGGATAGGGGCGCAGGCAGTGGAGGGCAGCGGTTGCATCACCGGCAAGCCAGGCGTCGTGATCAGCGCGCCGCAGGATGGCGGGCATCCGGGCCTTGCTGTTGTGGATCTCCGCCATGAACGGGTTGGCGGGCATGGTGATGATCGTGCAGGACTCCACCGTGATGCCCTCGGGGGTCGTGGACGCCTCCCACAAGCCCGCCAGCCCAAAGACGGACTGATCCTTGAGGTAGATGGACCAGGGCTGCTTCCCGGCGTCCCGCACCTGCCATTCGTAGAAGCCGAGCGCCGGCAGGATACAGCGCTGGCCGCGCTGCCAGGGACCGCGATAGCTGGGGGCCGTGGCGATGGTTTCAAGGCGGGCGTTGCTGGTGCTCAGCTTCGGCGGGAGACCCTTGGCCCAGAAGGGGACCAGACCCCAGCGGAGGAGTTCACAGAGACGCTCCCCGTTACGCTCCCGCACTGCGGGTACGGGGGTGGTGGGCGCAATGTTGTAGCTGGCAAAGAGCGGTGGTGGCCGGGTGAGCGCCCAGTCCCGCTCCAGAGCCGCATCGATCTTGGCGACGTAGCGTCCGCACACGGCAGCAGTCCGGCAGTGAGCAGACCTGATTATCGGCCATTTCTGGAGGCCAATCCGGTAGAGTGCGGGCCAGCATGTCAGTCACCCTCGTGGACATTGCCCGGGATGCCAGCCTCGGGCAGCCGGGTATCAAGCTGGCCGACACTCCCGCCGCGGTCTGTCAGGCCACTGCCGAGATGTACCAGACCACCGGCTTCAACCCGCCCTGGATCGGCTACCTCGCGCTGTCGGCGGACACCTGTGTCGGTACCTGCGCCTTCAAGACGGCCCCCTCCGCCGGGGCGGTGGAGATTGCCTTCTTCACCTTTCCGGGTCACGAAGGCCGGGGCCTGGCCACGGCCATGGTGCGTCAGTTGATCGAGATGGCTTACGCTGCCGATCCCTCGCTGAAGATCATTGCCCACAGCCCGCCCAACCGGGGCGCCCCGGCTGCCGTCCTGCAGAAAACGGGCTTCCTGTTGCTGGGTGATTACGAGGACCCCATGGCCGGTCCGGTCTGGGAGTGGGAGTTCATTCGCTAGCCTCGAAGTGGCCAAAACGGCGCGTTTGCCTGAACCTCTCCTCAACCGGGAAGATCCGGGTTTGATTGCTCCGGCATTTCTGTACACTCCACCATCCCGGCGTCCAGAAAAAATCAGGTAACTCAAAGCCTAAGGAGACAGCCATGTTCGAACGTACCAAGAAGCCCGGCGACGCCCCCCAAGACTCCACAACCCCCGGCGCGTATCAGGCCCCGGTGGCCGCACCCGAAGCGGCACCCCGCACCGGCGCGAGTCCGTCAGCCACCCCGTCCCGCGCCCGGGTCACCGCCGTCATTGGCCCGTCGATCCAGATCGACGGCACCCTGCGGGGCCAGGAAGACCTCTACGTCGAAGGCGAAGTGACGGGCACCATCCAGTTGCAGAACCACACTCTGACGATTGGTGCCCAGGGCAAGATCAAAGCGGACGTCTACGCCCACACAGTCTTCGTGGAAGGCTCCATGGACGGCGACCTCTTCGGCTCCGAGCAGGTGATCGTGCGCAAGAGTGCGAAGATGCGCGGTAATATCACCTCGCCCCGGGTGACGCTGGAAGACGGCGCTGCGTTCAAGGGTTCGATCGAGATGGACCCGGAGTCGGTGAAGAACGTGCTGGGTTCGCCCGGTAATGCGAATCGCGGCCCGGTGTCATCCGCGCCAAGGCCCGTGGCCTCGCCCCAGCCGGTGTCCGGTTCGGGTGCCCCGTTGGGTGCCCCGTTGGGTGCCCCGTTGGGTGCCCCGATGGGCAACATGAGCGGCCAGTCACGCTGACAGTTCGCGTTGCTTGACTGACGCTTGTAGCGTGGTGAGTCTCCCCAGCCGCACGGCGAAATCCGCCGCCGCGGAACCGGCGCCCGTGAATGCGCCGCTGTTCCGCCGGCTGGTGGAGTCCCTGAGCGAGGAGCGGCGTTCCGTCGTGCTGGATCTGGGCGCCGTCCGGCCCGGGACAGTAGCGCTACTGACACCGTTTCGCTGTCGTCTCGAGATTGCTGATCTCGCGGAGGGCCTCTCCACGCTGGATGAAGAACCAGACCGGGATCTGCGGCGGGAAAAGGCCGAAGCCCTGCTGCCCCGGGCCCGGCACGAACCCACAGACATCATCCTGTGCTGGGACCTGCTGAATTACCTCCAGCGTCCCGCCATTGCCACCCTGATGGAGTGCCTTGCCGCCCGGATGCGGCCCGGGGGCTTTGCCCACGTGCTGATCGTGTACACGGGCACCACGATGCCGGCGCGGCCGAGTCAGTTTGCGCCGTTGGCGGATGGCCGACTGATTGAAACGGTGACGAGCACTGCCACCAGAACCGCGCCCCGGTATTCACCGGAGGATCTGGGGAAGTGCCTGCGCGGGTTTCGGGCGGACAGTGCGATGCTGCTCCGGAACGGGATGCAGGAGTTCCTGTTCCGGGCGTAGGTGTGGCGGTCGCTTTGCGCAATGGCGCGCCCGGACGGATTCGAACCGCCGACCCCCTGGTTCGTAGCCAGGTGCTCTATCCAGCTGAGCTACGGGCGCGTTGTGGCTGTCAGAACGCATGGCAGCGGGCCCGAATTATAGGCAATCCCGGGGCGATAGGAAGCGGCAGATAGGGGAAAAGCAGAAACCCCAGGCTCCCGAAGGTTGAAGAGGCCTGCGGCCAGCGGTCCGTGATCCGTTTCGAAGCCGGAAAATGCATCCATTCCCGCCATTGTGTGCTGGATCGTCCCGACGTCTTCGTCCCCAATGTCCAGGGCGAGTGGCTGCACCCGGACCGGGCCACACCAGAAGAAATCGCCGAACTCGTCCACCAGTGCCCCTCCGGGGCCATCCAGTATGACCACCTCGACGGAGGGGCCGGAGAAACGGGTCCCCTTGAGAGCGTGAGCGGCACCGGCCGCACGCTCAACCGGGTGGAGGAAACTTACCTCTGCCGCAGTGCTGCAGTAGCGCTGCCCTGGCCAGCCCGTGACCGGCCTACTGACCCAGGTCGCGCTGTTCCTGGCGGCAACGATGATTGCCGTGCCGCTCTTCCGGCGTTTCCGTCTGCGTGCCGTGCTGGCTTATCGCCGGCAGTGCGGGCCTCCTCAGCAGGGACCTTGCCGAACTGGGGGTGCCGTACCTCATGCGGGAGACCTACCTGTCCAGCCTGGACATGGCGGAGCACGTGCTGGAATGGCTGGGCGACGATCCGGCGACCGCCCTGATCCGCTAGACTAGCCGCCGCTCTCAAATCCTCCGGAGAAAATCCATGCTGCTGCTCACTGGCGTTACCGGCAAGACCGGCGGCGCGTCTGCCCAGGCCCTGCTGAAAAAGGGCATCAAATTCCGCGCCATCGTCCGCAATGCCGACAAGGCTGCCGCACTGAAGGCCGCGGGTGTCGAGCTTGTGATTGGCGACGTCACCGACCGGACCGTGCTGGAGGCAGCCCTGACCGGTGTCGTGAAGGCGCTGATGACCATGCCCAACGGCGAGAAGCAGCTGGAACTGGAGAAGCAGTTCATCGACGTGGCCAAGGCCCGGGGCGTGAAGCACGTGATCAAGATGTCCTCCATGGAGGCCGTCCCCAATGCCACTGCCCCGATCCCGAAGATCCACTACGCGTCGGAGCAGTACCTGAAGCAGTCTGGCCTCGCCTGGACGATGATCAAGCCCAACTTCTTCATGCAGAATTTCCTCGGCAGCGGCGGCACTATCAAAGAGCAGGGCAAGTTCTTCCTGCCGCTGGCTCATGGCAAGACCGTGATGATCGATACCCGGGACATCGGCGCCTGCGTTGCCGTCGTTATGACCACGCCAGGCCACGAGGGTCAGTCCTACGAGCTGACGGGCCCCGAGGAACTGGGATTCGCCGAAGCTGCCGAGCGCTTCACCAAGGTGCTCGGGCGCAAGATCGAGTATGTCCACGTGCCGATGCCGGCCTACCGCCAGACGCTTGCCCGCTTCCTCACCAACGAGTGGCACCTGAACGCGGTCTGCGAGCTCTTTCAGGAAATCGCCGACGGCCAGGACCTGCATGTCACGGGTACAGTGCAGAAGATCAACGGCAAGGCGCCCACGTCGCTGGAGCAGTTCATCCGGGATCATCAGGCGGTATTCACCTGAGAGAGGGGACATGCCTCAATTCGCGCGCTGGACCAGCAAGTTCCGCTGCCATCACGCGAAATGAGGCATGTCCCCGCCCGCTCTATTCCCGGTCGACGGAGATGTCGGTCAGGCCGCCGTCTTCGTCGACAGAGTAATTGACGAGAATCGGCGCGCAGCACACCGAGCAGTCTTCCACATAGGACTGGTCGCCCTCGGACAGGTCCAGGGCAAGGGTGATGGTTTCCCCGCAGTGGGGGCACTGAACGGCGACTTCCTCAAGCATCTAGAACCTGTCCTTTCGCCGCCTGGTTTCGCCGAGCACGTCGGCGTCCGGTGCGGTGTGCATGCCCAGCGTCTGGCGGAGTTCCGGGCTTGCGGGCCGCAGGAACGGGTTGGTGGCTTTCTCCAGGCCGATGGTGCTCGGGACGGTGGGCCGGCTCGCCGCCCGGAGTGCCGCGACTTCCGCCACCCGGGCCGCCAGCGCCGCGTTCTGCGGCTCCATCGTCACCGCGAAGCGCCCGTTGCTCGCCGTGTACTCATGAGCGCAGTACACCCGCATGTCGTCGGGCAGACCCATGAGTTTCTGCAGTGAGTTCCACATCTGCGCCGGTGTGCCCTCGAACAACCGCCCGCAGCCCAGGGAGAACAGGGTGTCGCCGACAAAGGCCACCCGGTCGTCATCGAATACATAGCAGATGTGGCCGATGGTATGGCCCGACGTCTCCAGGATCCGGGCGCGATGCGTGCCCAGTGCAAAGTGCTCGCCTTCGCTCACGACAATGTCGATGCCCGGGATGCGCGCGGCATCCCCGCGGGAGCCGACAATCACGCAGCCCGTCTTCGCTTTCAGGACCAGGTTGCCGCCCGCGTGATCGGCGTGATGATGGGTATTCAGGATGTAGTCGAGCTGCCAGCCCCGCTCTGCCAGTGCCTGCTGGATGGCTGCAGCGTCCGGGGTGTCGATGCTCGCCGTCAGACCCGCCTCCGGATCGTGGACCAGGTACCCGTAGTTGTCCTGGAGGCAGGGAATCTGGTGAATCTGGAGCGCGGTCAAGAGAGTCTCAGACCTCGGTGAGCCGCGGAATCAGTTCGACGAGGTTGCAGGGGCGGGTGCGGTGGTCGAGCTGCGACGCGATGAGGCGGTCCCAGCCCGTCGCGCAGGCGTTGCTGGAGCCGGGCAGGCAGAAGAGGTAGGTGCCGTTGGCCACGCCAGCAAGCGCTCGAGACTGCAGCGTGGAACTGCCGATGTCCTCCCAGGAAATCTGGCGGAACATCTCACCGAAACCCTCAATCACCTTGTCCAGCAGCGGCAGGATCGCCTCCGGCGTGCCGTCCCGGCCGGTGACGCCGGTACCACCGGTAGTGAGGATCACCTGGATCGCGGGGTCGGCGATCCACGCGGAGACGGTGGCCCGAATGCGGTAGAGGTCGTCGGGCTCCAGCGCCCGGTCACCGAGCAGGTGCCCCGCATCCTCCAGACGGCTGACCAGCAGCGCGCCGGACTTGTCCGTCTCCAGCGTGCGGGTGTCGGAGACCGTGAGCACGGCGATGGCGAGGGGGAGGAAATCGCGGGGTGTATCCATGGGGACATGATACCTGTCAGGCCGCGTCGTCGCCCCCGCCGCTAACCCCGCCCGTGCGCCGCACCTGCTCCCGCATGAAGGCCTGGGCATCGGCCACTGACGCGCCCGCGTCCACGGAGTAGGGAAACGGGGTCATGACGCCCTTGATGGCGGGCATGCGCTGCAGCGCTTAAGCATAGCCCCGGACCGCCGAATTGTGTGCTCTGGGGAAAGGCGGTAGGGTGGTTCGCGTGGAACCCGATCTGCAGTCGTACTGGATGCCCTTTACGCCCAACCGGTACTTCAAACAGCACCCTCTGCTGCTCGAATCCGCGGCAGGGATGTACTACACCACGCGGGACGGCCAGAAGATTCTGGACGGGATTGCCGGCCTCTGGTGTGTCAATGCCGGCCACTGCCACCCGCGGATCGTCGCCGCGGTGCGGGAGCAGGTGGGCAAGCTGGACTACGCCACCGCCTTCAATATGGGCCACGCGGGGGCCTTCGCCCTGGCCTCCGAGCTGGTCAAGCTGGCCCCCGGGAACCTGGACCACGCCTTCTTCGTCAATTCCGGGTCGGAGGCGGTGGACACCGCGCTGAAGATTGCCCTGGCTTATCACCGGGTGCGGGGCGAGGGTCAGCGTTTCCGCTTCATTGGTCGGGAGCGGGGTTATCACGGCGTGGGCTTCGGTGGCATTTCGGTGGGCGGCATGGTCGCCAACCGCAAGGCCTTTGCCAGCGCTATGCTGCCCGGCGTCGATCACCTGCCCCACACCCACGATCTCGCCCGCAATGCCTACTCGCGGGGTCAGCCGGACCACGGCGTCGAGCTCGCTGACGCTCTGGAGCGGCTTATCGCGCTTCACGACCCCAGCACGATCGCGGGCGTGATCGTCGAGCCGGTGTCCGGTTCCGCCGGTGTGCTGGTGCCACCCAAAGGCTATCTGGAGCGGATCCGCGCCATCTGCGACAGGCACGGGCTGCTGCTGATCTTTGACGAAGTCATTACCGGTTTCGGCCGCACGGGGTCGGCCTTTGCGGCCCAGACCTTCAACGTGCAGCCCGATATCATGACGGTCGCCAAAGGCATCACCAGCGGCGTGGTGCCGATGGGCGCAGTGCTCGTGGACCGGCGTATCTACGAGGCCTGCGTGAACGCCTCCGGGTTTCCGGAGCAGGCCGTCGAGTTTTTTCACGGCTACACCTACTCCGGTCATCCGCTGGCCTGCGCGGCAGGGCTCGCGGCGCTGGTGGTCTATCGGGATGAGGGTTTGTTTGCGCGCGCGGCGTCCCTTGCTCCGGTCTTTGCCGACGCGCTCCACAGCCTCAAGGGTTTGCCCCACGTTATCGATATTCGCAACATCGGCCTGATGGGTGCGGTGGAGCTTGAGCCCCGCAAGGCTCAGCCGACGCTGCGGGCGCTGGAAGTTTTCCGGCACTGTTTTGCCAACGGCGTCCTGGTGCGGACGACGGGGGACATCATTGCGCTCACGCCGCCGCTGATCATCGAGCCTGCGCAGATAGAACAGATTGTTACTACGCTGGGCAAGGCGCTCAAGGCTGTTGCCTGAAACTCCCGGCGTCCTTCCCTTAGGAGACTGACATGCTCATTGGTGTTCCCACCGAGATCAAACAGGACGAGCACCGGGTGGGGCTGACGCCCACCAGTGTCCGGGAGCTGGTGTTTCACGGCCACAAGGTGCTGGTGCAGAGCAAAGCGGGGGCCGGTATCGGCGTCCGGGACCCGGACTACGAGCGGGCGGGTGCCACGATTATGGGTTCGGCCAGCGAGGTGTACGGCCGCGCAGAGATGATCGTGAAGGTGAAGGAGCTCCAGACGAGTGAGTTTCCCCTGTTGCGCGACGGCCAGGTGCTCTTCACCTACCTCCACCTGGCGCCGGATCCGAAGCAGACCGAGAGCCTGATCAGGTCCGGAGTTGTCGCCATCGGCTATGAGACCGTCACCGGTCCCAACCACAGCCTGCCGTTGCTGTCGCCCATGAGTGAAGTGGCGGGACGTATGGCGGTGCAGGCCGGGGCCCACTGCCTGGAGCGGGAGGCCGGCGGCGCTGGCATCCTGCTGGGTGGCGTGCCCGGGGTGAAGGCGGCTAACGTCGTGGTGCTGGGCGGCGGCGTGGTCGGGACCAATGCCATCCGCGTGGCGATAGGCATGGAGGCGCAGGTGACGGTGATTGATCGCTCCCTGCCCCGGCTGAAGGAGCTGGATTTCCAGTTTGGAGGCCGCCTCAATACCATTTATTCAACCGTTGAAGCGATTGAGCACTACGTAGCCGAGGCGGACCTGGTGATCGGCGCGGTTCTGGTGCCGGGGGCGGCCGCGCCACGCCTCGTGAGCCGCGAGATGGTGCGGGCCATGCGGGACCGCTCCGTCGTCGTCGACGTCGCCATTGATCAGGGCGGTTGCTTCGAGACTGCGCGGGCCACCACCCACTCGAAGCCCACGTACGTGGAGGAGGGCGTGGTCCATTACTGCGTGGCCAACATGCCGGGCGCCGTTGCCCGCACCTCCACCTTCGCCCTGAATAACGCGACCTTGCCCTACGTCCTCGCGCTGGCCGACAAAGGCTACCGGCAGGCGTTGCTGGACGACGCCGGCCTGCTCGACGGCCTGAATATCCACCGGGGCAAGGTCACTTACGAAGCGATTGCGTCGGCGCTGGGCTACGAATACAGCCCTGCACGGCGAGTGCTGGGCACCTGACGCTTGCTTGTCTGCAGGAGCGCCTTGTAGGAGCGCGTTCACGCGCGAATTCCCGGCGCCCCCAAATTCCGGGCAATCCGCCCCCGAAATACCCCTTGACCGCCCGCAACTCGCTGCTGCTAGAGTCAGGTAATGAATACCGAACTTGAACGCATTGCGGCCGAGGCGCTGAAGCTCAATGCCCACGACCGGGAGCATCTGGTCGAGGTGCTGATTGATAGTCTCGATCAGGACGGCGATCCGGCCCCTGGGGACTTTGGTGGCTTTACCAGCGCGGAGATCCAGAAGTCATGGCTCGATGAAGCGGAACGTCGGGTGCAGCTGATTCGCGACGGCCAGAGGAAGACGATTCCTGCAGATGAAGTCTTGGCTAACGTTCGTGAGCGTTTGAAGGCGTCCCGTGCGCTTCGATGAGGGAGTCGAAGACGAGCTGTTGGACGCGGCATCCTACTACGACACGTTGACGCCGGGTGCCGGTGGCCGATTTCTTCTTGAGGTGACCTGCCTGATCGAGCAGATCGAGATGTTTCCGCAGGCTGGACGTTCAGTTCGACCCGGACTGCGTCAGCGGCTGGTTCCGACATTCCCATACATCCTGCTCTATACCACCGACGCTGCCGATCCTGCGGTCATTGCTGTGGCGCACACCAGTCGGCGTGAACAGTACTGGATGGGGCGCTGGGAAATCCGGGAGCCGTGCGTCGCCTATTTGCAGCTCGCCGCTTAGGCGGTCGCCGCTCCTATGAGCGATTTTTCGGAGCGCCTTTAGGCGCGACGACACATTGTGTTACCAGGCGAAGAATCGGGCCGAGTACCCGACAGGGAACTCCAAGATACCTCGAGGTAGTTCGACAAAGCCGTCAGTGCCACTCAGGGCCACAAAATCTCCTGACGTATTCGTTGGCTTCGGTACTGCAAGGCACGTCCCGTCCACCGTGTAGTCCAGCCTCACCGGCAGGAAATACGTCAGGTCCGGCTCAAAGCGCACGTCCTGTCCGAGCCGCACCACTGGCTCAGGTCGCGTCGTTGCTCCCAGTGCTGCCACGAGCGCCGGCGCCACATACCGCACCAGGCACACCAGGCTCGACACCGGATTGCCGGGCAGCGCGAACACCGGCTTGCCGTCGGGCGAGATCCCGAACCAGAGCGGCATGCCGGGACGCTGTAACACCTTGTGAAAGACCAGCTCCATGCCGAGGTCCTGCAGCACCCTGGGCACATAGTCGAACTCACCCATCGACACGCCACCCGTGAGGATCAGCACGTCCTGCTCGGCCAGCAGTTGGCCCAGTTCGCGCTTAAGGACGGCCGGGTCGTCAGGCAGATGGACGCGCTCGCAATCGAGAAACCCACGGCTGGCCAGTGCCGCTGTGATTGCCCAGCCGTTGGACGAGCGAATCTGGGTGGGTCCGAGTGCGGCTCCGACGTCCACCAGTTCATCACCCGTCGAAATGACGGTGATGGCGGGCCGGCGCGCCACCTCCACCGTCGCTGAACCGCCGACCGTGAGAATCGCCAGCTCGGGCGGGCCCAGAAGGGTGCCCGACGAGAGCAGCGTGGCCCCCAGAGGGTGATCCGACGCTCGCCGGTGAATGAACTGCCCTGCCACCGGCACATAGCCTGGTTCGATGCGGGCCGTCTGGCCTTCCCGGGTGATGCGTTCCACCGGTACGACTGTGTCTGCGCCGGGCGGCAGCGCGGCGCCGGTCATGATAGCCACGCAACTCGTTTCATCCTGCAGCGGCAGGGGCGCGCTGCCGGCGCCCTGGGTCCCCGCCATCTGGAACGTCAGCGTTCCCGCGGCGAACGCACTGTGGCGAATGGCGATGCCATCCATGGTGACCCGATCGAAGGGCGGCTGGTCCCGCTCGGCGGTGACGGCTTGCCTGAGGATCTCGCCCTGGGCCGCGTCGATGGGCACGCGCACGGTGCCCCAGCCGCGCAGCCGGCCGCGGATCAGCGCCGCAGCCTCGGCAACGTCGATTCGGCGGCGTGGGGTGTCAGCCACTAGCGGGTTCTCGTCATGGCATGAATTTCGGCGAGGATCGACAGTGCAATGGACTCAGGCGAGTCTGCGCCGATGTCGAGCCCGGCGGGGCCGTGCAGCCGGCCTTCAAGCGCTTTAGCGGTGTCCCCCAGTTCCTGCAGCAGCCGGTTCCGGCGCCCGGGCGGTCCCAGCAGTCCTACATAAGGAATGGGGCTCGTGGCGAGCGCAGCCAGATAGCTGCGGTCCGTGGCCAGGTGATGGCTCATCACAATCGCCGCGGCGTAGGGCAGCAGTGCAATCGGGTCAGCCACCTCAGCCGCCGGTACGCACACGCGGGAGTCCGCAGCGGCAAAGCCGGGTCGCTCCAGATAGGCCGCCCGGTGATCGACCAGGGTGATGCGCCAGCCCAGCAGGTCAGCGAGTGCCACGACGGGCACTGCATCCGGTCCCGCGCCAAGGACGAGCAGGCGCGGCAGGGGCCGCAGTGGCGCGTACAGCACATCGTTCATTGCGAGCCCGGGTTGGCGGAACAAGCCGTCCGCGCTGATCAGCGTCGTCCCGATCCGTAACTCACCCGCGTCTGCCAGGACCACAGCGCAGTGGGCAGGAACGTCGCCGCACAGGGCTGCCGCGACAGCGGAAAACGGCTCGTACCCGTCTGCCGGTGACAGGCGCTGCAGGAGTATCCGCAACAGCCCGTCGCAACCGATGCCGAGCCCGAACGGTTCGTCGGCGTCGTTGCGCAGATCGTAGGTGATAACTCGCGCCTCACCCGAGGCAATCACCTGCCGGGCATGGATCGCCAGGTCACCTTCCAGGCAGCCCCCGCTGATCAGGCCCTGGTAGTCGCCGGTCGCGGTGATGAGCATCCGCTGCCCCGGCTTGGTGTAGGTGGAGCCGGCGGTGCTGACCACGGTGGCCAGTGCCAGCGGGGTGCCCGTCTGGCGCCAGGCATCGAAGCGCTGCAGGAGCGCCTTTTCGCTCACGGGTCTGCCGTCATCTGCAGGACGATCTTGCCCATCGCCTCGTTGGCTTCCAGGAGGCGGTGGGCTTCCACCGCTGAGGCTAGGGGGAGCACGTGCTGAATCACGGGCACGATCGCCCGTTGCGCGAGTAGCGGCCATACCGCAGCTTGCAGCGCCCGCGCAATGCGGCCTTTCTCTTCAACGGGGCGATTGCGCAATGTGGAGCCGGTCAGCGTAAGGCGCTTGACGAACACCTGGCCCAGGTTGATCTCGGCCTTCGCGCCGCCCAGCGCGGCTATGTAGACCAGCCGCCCGTCCTCCCGAAGCAGGCGGATGTTATCGGCGAGATAGGGGCCGCCGACCATGTCGAGGATGACATCCACGCCGCGCTTGTTCGTGGCCTCAAGAATGACGTCGAGAAACTTCTCTGTCCGGTAGTTCACTGCCCGTTGGGCGCCGAGTTCGACGCACAGTGCGCACTTCCCGTCGCTGCCGGCCGTGGCGTAGACGCGGGCGCCGAAGGCCACGCCCAGCTGGATTGCCGTGGTGCCAATGCCGCTGGCGCCGCCATGGACGAGCAGCGTTTCCCCGGACTGCAGGTGTCCGCGCTCGAAAACATTCGCCCAGACCGTAAAGAAGGTCTCGGGAATCGCGGCGGCTTCTATGGTGCTGAGTGCTGCCGGGACAGGCAGGCACTGGACCGCCGGCGCCACGCAGTACTCCGCATAGCCGCCGCCCGCCACCAGTGCGCAGACCCGGTCGCCCACTGCCGGTGCGGTCACGCCCGGGGCCGCGGCGACGACGGTTCCGGCGATCTCGAGGCCCGGGAGGTCGGAGACGCCGGGGGGTGGGGGATAGCCACCTGCCCGTTGCAGGCAGTCCGGCCGGTTGACGCCCGCCGCCGCAACGCGAATCAGGACCTCCCCGTCGGTCGGGACCGGAACCGGGCGGGTGCAGACGCGCAGCACTTCTGGCGGCCCCGCCCGGGAAATCTCCACCGCCTGCATCGACTGCGTCATCTGCCCGAGTATATCGGGATGAGCGATATCAATGCCCCCACGGGACCGTCTGCTACCATCGTCCCATGCCTGAAAAACTGCTTACGCTCTACCGGCAGGACGAGTTGCCCGCCATGGCAGACCGCCTGCAGCGGCCGCTGCGGGACCTGCGTATTTCGGTCATGGACCGCTGCAACTTCCGTTGTCCCTACTGCATGCCCGAGGACAAGTACCACCCGGACTTCGAGTTCCTGAAGAGCAGCGAGCGGCTCTCCTTCGAGGAGATCCTGCGCCTTGCCCACATCTTTGCCGGGCTGGGCGTCCGCAAGCTGCGCATCACCGGCGGCGAACCGCTGCTCCGGCCGAACATTGCAGAGCTGGTGGGCGATCTCTCCCGCGTGCCGGGCATCGACGACATTGCCCTCACCACCAACGGCATTCTCCTGGCCCAGCATGCCGCAGCGCTGAAGGCGGCCGGCCTCTCCCGGGTGACGGTCAGCCTGGATTCCCTGGACGACGCGGTGTTCCTGCAGATGAGTGGTGGCCGGGGCAGCAAGGCCCAGGTTCTGAAGGGGATCAACGAGGCGATCACCGCCGGCCTCACGCCCATCAAGGTGAATGCCGTGGTCAAGCGCGGCGTGAACGAACACACCGTGGTGGATCTGGTCGACCACTTCCGGGGCACCGGCGTGATCGTGCGCTTCATCGAGTACATGGACGTCGGCACCATCAATCACTGGCAGGCCACTGATACCGTTCCCTCCCGGGAACTGCTGACTCTCCTCCAGGCCCGCTGGCCCCTGACGCCGGCGCAGCCCAACTACCACGGTGAAGTGGCCGAGCGGTACCGCTTCGACGACGGCGCTGGCGAAGTGGGCTTCATCTCGTCTGTCTCGGAGCCCTTCTGCGGGTCCTGCACCCGGGGCCGCCTGTCCTCCGACGGCCAGCTCTACACCTGCCTGTTTGCATCCCGGGGCGTGGATCTGAAAGGCCCGCTGCGCGCCGGCCTCAACGACGACCAGCTGCGGGCACTCATCTCAGGCGTCTGGAGCCAGCGGGAAGACCGCTACAGCGAACTGCGGGTACTGCAGCCCGCCACCGAAAAGGTCGAGATGTACTACATCGGTGGCTGAGTCGGTACTCTGGCAGCCCGATGCTCCGCGGGTCGATAGCGCCCACCTGACCCGCTTTGCCCGCTGGACCGGCACCCGACGGGGCAGCACCTTCCCGGACTACGCGAGTCTCCACCGCTGGTCAGTCGATTCCCCCAAGGACTTCTGGGGCAGCCTCGCCACCTTCTGTGATCTGCGCTGGCGCCGCGCTCCCGATACCGTCCTGGAAGAGGGCGACCGGATGCCCGGGGCCCGGTGGTTTCCCGGCGCCACGCTCAACTTTGCCGAGAACCTGCTGCGCTTTCGCGACGATCACCCGGCGCTGATCTGGCGGGACGAAGCGGGTCAGCGGGGTGAGCTGAGTTACCGGCAGCTCCACGAACAGACGGGTCGGGCTGCTGCGGGACTCCGGCGCCTCGGAGTTGGTCCCGGCGACCGGGTGGCCGCGTTGCTGTCCAACGGCCCGGAGGCGGTCATCGGCATGCTGGCGACCACCAGCCTCGGTGCGATCTGGTCGTCCTGTTCGCCGGATTTCGGCGCCACCAGTGTCCTCGACCGCTTCGGACAAATCGCGCCGAAGGTACTGATCGCCACGGCGGGGTACTGGTACGCGGGCAAGCGCATCGATACGCGAGACACCGTGCGGGACCTTGCCCGCGGACTGCCAGGCCTTGCAGCCGTCGTGTGCGTTGGCGAGATTCCCGGCTGCCTCAGCTGGCAGGCACTGACCGCCGAGACTGCACCCCTCGAGTTCGTTGCGACGCCCTTCGTGCACCCTGTCTACATCCTCTACTCGTCGGGCACCACGGGCCCGCCGAAGGGCATAGTGCACGGCGCTGGGGGCACACTGCTCCAGCACCTGAAGGAGCACCTGCTGCATGTGGACCTGCACCGGGACGACCGGCTGTTCTACTTCACCACCTGCGGCTGGATGATGTGGAACTGGCTCGTCAGCGGCCTTGCGAGCGGCGCCACGCTGGTGCTCTACGACGGCTCGCCCACCCACCCGGACTACGGCGCGCTGTGGCGCCTGGTGGACGAGGAGGGAATCACGGTCTTCGGCACCAGTGCCCGCTACCTGGCGGGGCTCGCCAAGAGCGGCACGCGGCCGCGGGACACCTGCCGTCTGACGACGCTGCGCACGATTCTGTCCACCGGCTCGCCGCTGGTGGCTGAGACTTTTGATGCCGTGTACGAAATCGTGAAGACCGATATGCAGCTGAGCTCGATTTCCGGCGGTACTGACATTTGTGGCTGCTTTGCGCTGGGTAATCCGCTGCTGCCGGTGCGGCGCGGGGAACTGCAGTGCATCGCCCTGGGCCTGGCGGTGGAGATCTTCGACCCGGCCGGGAAACCGCTTGAGCAGGGCCGGGGCGAGCTCGTTTGCACCCGGCCGTTCCCGTCCCAGCCCGTCGGCTTCTGGGGAGACGATGACGGGGAGAAGTACCGGCGCGCTTACTTTGCGCGCTTTCCCGGCGTCTGGGCCCACGGCGATTACGCCGAGCACACGCCGTCCGGGGGTCTCATCATTCACGGTCGCTCGGACGCAGTGCTGAATCCGGGCGGCGTGCGCATCGGCACGGCGGAGCTGTATCGCGCCGTCGAGACGGTGCCCGAGGTGCTGGAGAGCCTGGCCATCGGCCAGCGGTGGGCCGGGGACGAGCGGATCGTGCTGTTTGTGGTGCTGGCAGCCAGACAGCAGCTGGATGCAGCACTGACCGAAAAAATCCGGAGCACTGTGCGTCGCGTGCTGTCGCTACGGCACGTACCGGCGAAAGTCCTGCAGGTGGCTGATCTGCCGCGCACCCGCAGCGGCAAGCTGAGCGAGCTGGCGGTGCGGGCCGTGGTGCACGGCGAGCGGCCGGGTAATGCGGAGGCACTCGCGAATCCGGAGGTGCTGGCGCACTTCCGCGATCGTCCTGAGCTGCAACGCCCGTAGGAGCGCCTTTAGGCGCGACCCGCAGTCTGCTATACAGGTTCGGTCGCGCCTCAAGGCCGGGAAACTGCAGGTCCTCGTGGCCACGGCGTCTCTCGAGCTCGGCATCGATATCGGCGATGTGGATCTGGTCTGTCAGATCGCGTCGCCGAAGAGCATTGCCACGCTGCTGCAGCGGGTCGGCCGCCGATCCCCTGAACCTGACCGGCATCGTCACTCCCGGGGACAAGGTGCCAGCACTGCTCCGGAACCGGGTGCACTACCGCAACGGGATTCCGGTTGGCGCCTGGCTGCGGGGTGACTATGTGCACCTCGCAGGAGCGCCGACCGGAATTGGGGACATGCCTCATTTCGGGCAGGCCAGCCGCGAGTTCCTGACCCGTTAACCGAAATGAGGCATGTCCCCAATTCCTACCAGGGAATCTTGGTGCCCTTGTAGTCGAAGAACGCGCCGGACTTGTCCGGGGTGTAGCTCTCGATGACCACAATCACCTTCGCCGCTGACTCCTGGGCCGTAATCATGGGAATCGGCAGTTTCTTGGAGAAGCCCGTATCGACGATGCCCGGATTGATCAGGCCGAAGATGAGTGCCTTGCGCGCCGGGTCCGGATCCCGCTTTACTTCCTTCGAGAGCGTGCGCATCGCCATGTTCAGTGCGGCCTTGCTGCTGCGGTAGAAGACCTGGCCCGGGAAGGTCATTTCAATGGAGCCGACCGCGCTGGAGATGTTCATGATCTTCTTTTGCTGGCTGGCCGCCACGTTGTCCATGAAGGCCTCGACCATGCGCATCGGGCCTTTCCAGTTCACCGCCATGATGTCGTCAAAGGTATCGAAATCGTAGCCGCCGTATTTCTGGGCATCGATGTTACCCAGGATGCCGGCATTGTTGATCAGCACATCGATGGGCTTCCCCTTGTACCGCGCGGCCAGGGCTTTCACGCTCCGGTCGCTGGTGACATCAAGCTTTTCGATGCGGACCTTGGGGTTCTCGGCCGCCAGCTTCTTCAGGTCTGCCGCGTCGCGGGGGGAACGGGCGGTGGCAATGACCGTCCAGCCCTTCCCGGCGTACTGCCGGGCCAGTTCATAGCCGATACCCCGGTTGGCGCCGGTGATCAGGACGGTGGCGGGACCCTCCGCTGCGATGGCTGGCGCCAGGGAGAGGACAGACAGAAGAATAACGGCTAAGCCTGGGTACCAGTGCATGAAAAACCTTTCCAAAACAGCCTTGTGAGCCGTAGGCTAACAGGCTGCAATCAACCCGGCCATGCCTCGCCAGAGGTGGCCGTTCAGTTTCAGGAGTTCACGCCATGTCTACCAGTCTCATGCCCGCCAGCAACCTGCTGGCCGATCTCACCCGCATCGTCGGCACTGTCCATGTGCTCACCAGCGACGTGGAGCGCGAGTTCTACGCGATGGACGTCTATAACCAGCTCAAGTTGCCGCTGGCCGTCATCCAGCCCGGGACTGTCGAGGAGCTGCAGCAGGTGGTGCGCACGGCGACGACTCAGGGTGTGGCCGTGGTCCCCCGGGGTGGTGGCGCGTCCTACACCGACGGCTACCTGCCCACGGTGAGCAATTCTATTTTGCTCGACACCTCGCGCCTGAATCGCGTGGTGGAACTCAATGCGGGCGATATGTACGTCACCGTCGAGCCCGGCATCACCTGGAACGACCTGTGGCAGACGCTGAAAGCCAAAGGCCTCCGGACGACGTTCTGGGGTCCCTTCTCCGGCATCAAGGCGACGGTTGGTGGCTCCATGTCCCAGAACAGCGCCAGCCTGGGCTCCGGCAACTACGGTGTCTCTGCCGACGCGGTCCTGGCTTTTGAAGTGGTCCTGGCGAACGGCGAGATCCTGAAGACAGGTTCCCGCGCAGCAGCGAACGGCGCGCCGTTCTTCCGCTGGTACGGACCGGACCTGACCGGCCTGTTCACCGGCGATGCGGGCGCCCTGGGCGTGAAGGCGCGCATCACGCTCCGGCTCATCAAGACCGTGCCGTTCTTCGGTGCGGCGTCCTTCGGTTTCGACGACTTCAACCGCATGTCCCAGGGTATGGCGGCAGCGGCCCGGGAAGGCGTAGTGGCCGATAACTTCGGCCTCGATCCCAAACTGCAGCAGGGTCAGTTGAGCAGCACGGATGCCAGCGACGCCATTGGCGCCGCCTGGGCGGTCGCGAAGACGGCGCGCAACCCCATCGAAGCGGGGTGGCGGCTGCTCAAGATGGCGGCGGCGGGCAAGCGCTTCCTGGCCGGCCACAACTACTCCGCCCACTACACCGTGGAGGGCGTGTGCCAGGCAGAGGTGAACGCCAAGCTCGCCTTGCTGCGCGGGGCGATGGAGGGCATTGGCACGGAAACGGCGAACACGATCCCGACGGTGATCCGGGCCATGCCCTTCATTCCGCTGTACCCGATCCTCGGGCCAAAGGGAGAGCGCTGGGTGCCCCAGCACGGGCTGATGCCCTTCTCGAAAATGGCCGAGTTCCACCAGAAACTGCAGAAGCTCTACACCGACAATGCCGAGCGCATGCGCAAGGCGAAGGTGGACAAGGGCACAATGTACATGACGATCAACACCCACGTTTTCCTCTACGAGCCGGTGTTCTACTGGGAAGACAGTCGCACCAGTTTCCACAAGCGCTTCCTGCCCAAGGAGTACCTGGACGTTCTTCCCGAGTACCCGGAGAACCCGGAGGGGAGGGCGCTCGTCCGTGAACTGCGCCAGAGGATCAACGAGATCTTCGCCTCGGTGGGCGCCGTCCACATGCAGGTGGGCAAGAGCTACCCCTACATGCAGGGCCGGGATACGGAAGCGGCCCGCGTGCTGCGCGACCTGAAGAAGAGCGTCGACCCGCAGAACCTCATGAACCCCGGCGCGCTGGGCCTGTAGGAGCGCCGACCGGCGCGTCTCACAGGGTAAAACGACCCCGCGGCAACAAAATCTCCTGCCCGAGATTCGGTTGCCTGAATCCGGCATTGCTGAAGTGCCGCCATTTCAGGGACCAGGTCGCCGTCCAGGCCTCGGTTATGCACACGGGCCCCGCGTTCCCAGCAGTACAGGTGTCCTGCGGAACGTGTGGGGCCAGCCGCGAACTGCCAGGTGGCAGCCTGGGAGTAAGAGAGCAGTCCCAGGAGCAGCATGAGGAAGCCGGTGGCGCGCATCCAGGGTGATGCCTGTGTTCTTGTTGCGCTGAGTATCCACCGCGGCTGGTATACCGGGGCGGCGACGGGACATAAGAGGTCGCCTGCGGAGGGATCGCGCCTTAAGGCGCTCCTACCGGGTGGTCAGGCAAGGTAGGGCCGCGTCAGGTCCTCGGACACCGTCCAGAGCTTCGCTGCCAGTTCGTCATTCTCCATGGCGCCGCCCGGGAGGAACGGGTTGCAGTCCTTGAAGAAGTAGCCGCTGACGCCGGCGAGTCCCGGCCAGGTCGCCAGGTACACCTGGGTCGCGGCGCCGGCCTCCACGCTCTTCATGAAGGTCCAGCCCACCACTTTGGCCGTCGCGATCTGATACCAGGGCAGGTACCGGCCCAGGTTGGTCATGATCACGCCGGGCTGCAGGGCATTCGCGGTGACCCGCGTACCCTCCAGGCGACGGGCCAGCTCGCGAACGAACAGGTAGTTGGCGAGCTTCGACTGACCGTAGGCCTTGCGGGGCTCGTAGTCCCGGGCGCCGGACAGGTTGTCGAACTCGATGCCGTCGGCCGGGGCCTGCTTGTAGGCCCCGCTGGCCACCACCACGATCCGCCCCTGGCGCGCCGCTGTCAGCTGGGGCAGCAGGCGCTGGGTCAGCAGGAAGTGGCCGAGATGATTGGTGACGAAATGCCGCTCAATCCCGTTGATCGTTTCCGCAGTGGGCACCTCCATCACGCCCGCATTGCACAGCAGGACGTCGAGGCTCTCACTCAGACCGGCCACCTGCGTTGCGCAGGCGACGACGGAGTCGAAGTCCGTCAGCTCCAGCGCCACCGGGGTGGTGCGGCCCTTGACCGAGGCGCAGGCCTCAGTGGCCTTTGCCAGCGTCCGGGCCGTGCCGATCACGTGGGCCCCGCGCAGGGCCAGCACCCGCATGCTCTCGTAGCCGAGCCCGGAGTTCGCGCCCGTGACCAGCGCCGTCGTCCCCGTCAGGTCGATGCCCGCCGTGACGTCCTCCGCCGTGGAGTCTGCGTTGAAGGGCCCCAGCGGCACGCCTTCCGGGCGCAGGATCTCCGCCCGTTCGCAGCCGGCCAGAGTGCCAGCAAGGGTGCCGGCCGTGGCCAGAGCGGCCCCGCCCAGCAGGAGTTCCCGCCGGTTCAGCGGGTGGCTCATGACAGCAGGTAGGGTTTGGTGAGTTCTGTGGACACCTGCCACAGCTGCGCGGCCAGCGCGTCGTTCTGCATCTGGCCGTCGGGCACCTCCGGGTTGCAGTCGGCGAAGTAGTAGCCGCTGACCGAGGCCAGCGCCGGCGCCGTGGCCACGTAGCAGGTGGTGGCGGTGCCGACCTCAACGCTCTTCATGAAGGTCCAGCCGATCAGTTTGGCCGCAACCTGCTGCCATTGGGGAAAGTTGCGGCCCAGGTTGGTCATGATGATGCCCGGGTGCACGGCGTTCGCCGTGGTGGGGGTCCC
>SHZI01000047.1 GCA_009692345.1 Gammaproteobacteria bacterium
TGCACAAATCCGGCGGCAGCGGGGAGATTTGGCGGCGCGTGGGTCGGCGCGGCGGGCAGCCGGGTCAGCCCCGCGGTCGTGGCGGCCGGGATCCCGGGCTGGCAGACTTAAGCTTAGGGGGTCTTTGAAATGCCTATTCCCCCTAAATCCCCAAGCCGCCCGCCAAGTAAACTATTTCCATGCAGCAAGCAGATCAGCCGGGTGAATCCATGCAGCCAAGTCTGCGCGCCGAGACCTGTTAGTCCTGGTGCCAGCGGCGCCGCGGCCGTCGCAGGGTCACCGTCGAGGGCGCGTGGGTCCCAGAACTGGGCCTCTACGGGCGTCGCGGTCAGTAGTGCCAGGAAGAGCAACAGCGGGCTGAGCGCAAATAGCCGCATGCCAGAGACTCCTCTTATGGATCGCGTTATGGATCGCGTTATGGATCGCGTTATGGATCGCGTTATGGATCGCGTTATGGATCGCGCCTAAAGGCGCTCCTGCTTTTGGTGTTTGGACTTCCACTCCGTATAAGGCATGCCATAGACGCGCTCCCGGGCCGCGTCGTCAGTCAGTGGGATGCCGCGCTCCCCGGCGGCGGCCCGGTACCACTTGGCGAGACAGTTACGGCAGAAGCCGGCCAGGTTCATCAGGTCGAGATTCTGCACGTCCTTCCGCCCGTCCAGATGCTGGAGCAGACGGCGGAAGGCGGCAGCCTCAAGCTCGGTTTGGGTCTGGGCGTCCATTTACTCCACGGCGAAGCACTTGTCTTCAGTCCTGGGATTGCCGTCCGACGGGCACTCGATGTCGTCCCGCGCCACCCACAGCGGGGTGCCCGCGACGATCAGGGTGTGCACCGACTTGTAGCCCTTGATGTCAGCAATCTGCAGGCTGGGCAGCGGGTTGACAATGAGGTCAAATTTGCCCTCCTTGGTGTCCTTGTCGCAGCCCGTGAGGTCGTTCAGAAACTTGGTCGACACCTTGTGCTGGGGCCAGAAGGCCTTGGTGGTTTGCGTGGCCAGCGGCCCTGTGCAGATGCGCAGGTCCTTCATCTTCGAGAGGTCATCCACTGTGTTGATCTGCTTCGCCAGGGCCGATGTCACCGGGATGTGAATGTACTGGCTGATGGCGCTGATCGTGCAGGTGAAACGGCGGGAGAGACGCCGGCGCATGCCCTGGGTGTCACCGCCCGTCGCATTGAGCTGGCTGATGATGTCTGCCGTGCCGTCCAGAACCAGTGACGTGGTCCAGGCGGGGCCCGCCGGAATCGTGACGTTCTCGATCTTCAGATTCACGTTGTAGTGCTTGTTGATCTCATCGAGCATCGCCTGGAAAAACGCATCGCTGATGGAGCCGAAGAAGAACGAGGTGTCGTTTGGCGAGCTGGTCGTGACCTGAACGACCTGGCGAATCGTGCCCCGGTCGAGAATCTCTTTAAACAGACCCACCGGCTTCTCGGGGAACGGCGCCAGACCCGGCTGGGGCAGGCAGTCCGCGAGGGTCACCATATAAGAGAGCGCAGCGCCGGGCTTGGCCGGCGGCTGCTGGGCGAGAATCTCCCGGTCCCGGCCACTGGCGACGACGCGGATCCAGGCCGCGTCCATGGCCAATACGAGCTGTTGCCGGCCCTTGGCCACATCAGGATCGACCTTGGCTGCCTTTGCCACAGTCGGTTCTGCCCTGGGTGTGGTGGCACAGCCCGTGGTGAGCAGGGCAGTCATCGCGACGGTGAGACCGAGGGCAGCAGCGCGGACGATGGAACGAGTGTTCATGGGCAGTCGAGTCCTTGAGGGTTGGCTTAGGTGAATCTATACCACGATCCCGGGATCGTCTTGCGCCAACGGGTGGTCGCACCTGCGTGCGGTCACGCCGGGGTCAGTCCAGATGAAAGCGGGGTCCCCGGTGCTGGCCCGGCGTCCCGGGCTCGATGTCGGGTTGCAGACGGCCATCCGGGCCATAGTCTGCAAGCTTCTGGAAGAACAAAGGCTGGTCGCTTTCGATGTGCAGCAGGCGCTGACGGTACTCCGCAAGGATGACCTCCTGGCGTTCCTGATCAACCCAGCGGACGGCGTGGGCGACGTAGGGCTTGAGCACGTCGTAGCCGCACAACGCGAGCACGCCGGCATGCAGCGGCCACAGCGTTCGCTCCAGGTCGCCGTTTCTGCCGTCCGGGAACGACGACGTCGGCGGCGCGCTGGTGGTAAAGGCGAGCATGGCCCGCCGGCCCCGGAATACCCCCCGGTCCCAGGTGCGGCCAAAGTCGTAGGCCACGCCGTAGGCGAAGACCCGGTCGATCCAGCCCTTGAGGATGGCGGGCACCGAGTACCACCAGAACGGGAACTGGAGAATCAGCAGGTCGGCAGCCAGCAGCTTGTCGATTTCGGCCTGCACATCGGGCGCGAAGCCGGCCGACCGGGCGGCATGGGCCTGCTCGGTGCCGATGTCGAGATGCGCGGCGTCAGCGCGCCGGGTGAAGTCCTGGGCGCCAGCCACCGGGTTGAAGCCCTGGGCATAGAGATCGGCGACGGTCACGGAGTGGCCGGCCGCCGAGAGGGTCTCGACGGCCAGGTCCTTCATCGCACCGTTGAAAGACTTCGGCTCCGGGTGGGCGTAGACGATCAGGACACGCATAAGAAGTGGTGCAGGAGCGGCCAAGGCCGCTCCTGCACCGTGTCTTAAACGACGGGCGCGGGCTTCTGCTGCTTGGAGTAGTGCTCCAGGCTGGAGTGGCTCGGACCGTAGTCTTCCGTCGGCGCCGACAGGATGTCCGGCTTGTGCTTCCGCGCGTAGTCGAGGATCACCTTGGGCAGCCGCTCCACATTGTCGAAGCCGGTCATCGTCGAGGTGTACATGCAGTGGCCGGGGGTCTGGCCCATCAACATCCAGGGCAGCCACGGCGTGACGCGGTGCCAGGTACCGACGTAAGGCACGGACGTGAGCTTGGGGTTCTCCAGGTCCTTGCGGGACACGAAGTAACGCATCATCTCGGAGACCTGCGCCATCGGGCCAGGCGACTCCCGGGGCCACTTGTCCGGCTGCAGGGGGTTGGGGTAGTTCAGGTGCATGTCGGTGGACAGCACCAGGTTGTCACCGTTCAGTTCCTGCCAGGGGAAGATCAGCGGAATCTTCGGCAGCTTGCTCCGGTCGCCAGGGAAATCTTCCGGCGCGAGGATCAGCATGTCGCTGATGGTGTAGTTGAAGGGGTCATTGAAGACCTGGACGACCTTGCACTTTTCCTTGGTCCAGGGGTTTTCCCACTCTTCAATGATTTCGCCGGGCTGACCCAGCCGGGTGAGGTTGGTGTAAAAGATGACTTCCTTGTTGAGGCGGCGGATGTTGCCGTCGGGCAGCGGCACGAGCCGCGTGGCCAGGAAGGTCTGGAAGCCCAGCAGGGGCTTCAGCTTCTCGCCGGGCTTGACGCCCAGGATCAGGCCGCTGGCGTGACCGATGCGCTCCTTGCTGGAGTCCATGTCGCCCTGGATGCGGGACCAGGCGTCCCGGTTCCACCGGGGATTCATAAAGTCGATCTTCGTCTCGAAGGGAATGATGGCCATCGTTAAGGGTTCCTTTTGCCGGCCGGGTCGGAGATTGGCCGGCTAGTCTAGCCGGAAGGGGCTGCCAGCAGGTACGGTGGCGCCAGGCGCAATCACAAGGTCGTGCTGACCCGTTCACTGGCTGGTGGGCCCGACGCCGGGGACTTCCGGGTGGTTGACGAAGCCCTGCCCGAGCCTGCGGACGGCGAGTGCCGGGTCCGGCACCTTTATCTCTCGCTGGACCCCTACCAGCGCTCGGCGATGGCCGGCCGCCACAGGCTGGGCCGGGGGCCCCTGGTCGCCGGCGACATGCCCGCGGCGGAGACCCTGGGGCAGGTGCTCCGGTCCCGGCACCGGGGTTACCGGGAAGGGGACTACGTCCGGCACTTTGGTGGCTGGCAGGAATACGCGCTCTCTACCGGGGAGCGGACGGAGCGGGTTGATCCCGCACTCGCCCCGCTCTCGGCCTGGCTCGGTGTGCTGGGCATGCCGGGGCTCACCGCCTGGGCGAGTGCCGTGGAACTGGCCGCCGTGCAGGCCGGCCAGACTGTGCTGGTGTCCGCCGCGCTGGGCCCCGTGGGGTCGCTGGTGGGCCAGCTGGCGATCCAGCGGGGCGCTACGGCAGTCGGCATTGCAGGCTCCGACGAGAAGTGCGCCATCGTCACTGGGGAATTCGGCTTTCGGGCCTGCGTGAACTACCGGCAGGAGGGTTTCCTGGAGCGCCTGCGCGCGGCGCTGCCCGACGGCGCGGACGTCTACCACGACAACGTCGGCGGCCAGCTGCTGGCGGACGCGTTCTCGGTGCTCAAGGTCAACGGCACCGTGATCCTCTGCGGACTCATGGAGCGCTACAACGACCCGGCGAAATCGAAGTCCCTGGATCTCGCCCTGCCGATCATGAAGCGGGCGGTCATGAAGGGCCTGGTGGTCTCGGACTTCGAGCACCGCCGGCCCGTCTTCGAGGCGGCCGGCGCCCACTTTGCCCGCCTGATGCGGGGAGAGAATGTGGGCAAGGCCCTGGTGGTGCTGGGCCCCGAGGCTGCGACCTAGGCGGTTGACACTCTCTACGCAAGAGGAGGACGCTTACCCAACCTGGGGCAAGTAGCCCCAGTGGCAACTGGGGCTTTGGATATTCTCATCAAATTCAGATACTTAGGATTTTAGGTCGCCGCTGCACTGGCTGTGCTCCTCAAAGGCTTTGGCAGCGTCCACGTGAACGGTGTGCACGTCGAAACCACCGGGGCCTCATTCACGGTCGACGACGGGCGGGCGCAATCCACCGTACTCACCTGGTAACAGTGACCGGATGAACATGCCTACGGAAACTAGCCAAGCCAGCGCGCTGGATCGCTGTGCGGTCGTCCAGACCTGCCGCGTGCTGCTGCGGCCCATCGCCAGCTTGCTACTGAAGTGCGGGATGACCTGGCGGGAATTCGCCGACGTGTCCAAGAGTGTCTTTGTGGCAGTAGCGAGCCAGAACTATGGGCTGAACGGGCGACCCACCAACGTGTCCCGGGTGTCAATCCTCACGGGTGTCAGCCGCAAGGAAATCGCCCGGGTCCGGACCCTGCTCGAACAGGAATCTGCGCCGCTGCCCAACAAGACGACCGATGCCACACGGCTGCTGTCCGGCTGGCACCAGGATCCTGATTTCATCACACCCTCGGGTGAACCCCGCGTGTTGCCCGCCGAGGGTAGTGACGCCAGTTTCACCACCCTCTGGCAGCGTTACGGCGGCGACGTGCCCGTCACGAGCATGCGCAAGGAGCTGGAGCGGGCCGGGGCTATTACGGTGCTGCAAGACGGAACGCTCCGCGCCGAGCGGCGCTACTTCATGCCCCGGAGCTTCGATCCCCAGTGGATGCTCAACGCGGGTAGCATGCTCGCTGATCTCGGTACGGGAATTACGCATAATCTGGATGTGGCGGCTAAGCCAGTATCAGGCGGCACTGAGGCGCCCGGCCGGCGCTTCATTGGCCGTGCGACCAGCGACAGCGTCGACGTGGAGGCCAGGCCCGAGTTCGAGGCCTTCGTCGAGGAGCGCGGGCAGGAATTTCTCGAGGCAGTGGACAAGTGGCTGACCGGGCACGAAGCGCGGCCGGCCAGCGGTGGGGCCCGCAAGCGCATGCGGCTCGGTCTGGGCATGTTTCTGATTGCTGACGGTCAATAGAGGAATGTCGTGATGAAGAATTTCAAAGGTAAGCTGCAGGCGGCCGCTGTCACTGGCCTGGTGCTCGGCCTGGTGCTCGGCCTGGTCGTCGCCTGCGGCGGCGGTGGCGGCGCCAGTCTCGCGGGCATCGAGCGCCTCGGTGTCTCGACCGGCACCATCACCGGCTTTGGCAGCGTGTTCGTCAACGGTGTGGAGTACTCGACGACCGGTACAGCGTTTGACATCGATGACGCTCCTGGCAGTCAGTCCGACCTGCAGGTCGGCCAGCAGGTCACCGTCCAGTGGAGCAGCGTCGACGCGGGCGTCACGCGCCGTGCCGTCGAGGTCTTCTACGACGACAGCGTCGAGGGACCGATCACGGCGGGCAGCATCGATCTGGTCACCCAGTCCTTCGTGGTGCTCGGGCAGACGGTCCTGGTGGACGCCGACACCTCCTTTGCCTCACCCCTGATCGATATCGACAGCCTGGCCGATGGCGATGTCGTCGAGGTGAGCGGTTTGCTGGCGAACTCGGTGGGCGGTGTCGTGGTCCGGGCGACCCGCATCGAGCGCAAGGCTGCCGGTGGTGAAATCGAGATTCGTGGCACGGTCTCGGAGCGCACGGTCAACACCTTTGTCATCAACGGGCAGGTCGTGCTGACGACGGACGCGATTATCGATGCCCCTGGCAACGTCATCAACAATGGCGATTTCGTCGAGGTCAAGGGTACCGTGGTGAATGGCGACGGCCAGCTGGTAGCCACGCAGGTGGAACTGGAAGACGGCGAAGACCGCATCGGCGGCGACGGCGATGAGGCGGAAGTGGAGGGTTACGTCACTGCGTTTACCGACGCCACTTCGTTCTCTGTGTCGGGGGTCCCCGTCCTGAGCAGCGTCACCGCCACGGGCGGCACCGTCGCGCCGGGCGCCAAGGTCCGCGTGAAGGGTGAGTTCAACGCTGACGGCGCCATCGTGGCGAGCCAGGTCGAGGTCCGCGCCGGAGCGAGCGGGTCCCCCGTCGACGCCCGCATCTCGGCCCTGGTGGACTCCGTCAATGTGGCCGCAGGCCAGCTGGTGCTCCTGGGCGTCACCATCCAGACGGATGCGGACACCCGGTTCGAGGACCAGAGCAACGACGGCGTGCGGAGTTTCTCCCTGGCGGACGTCCGGGCTGGCGGCAATCCGGATTTCGTCCCGGATTTCGTCGAGGTCCGGGGCGTAGCCCAGGAGAACGGCACGATCCTGGCCACGCTGCTGCAGCGCCAGGAGCCGGACAGTCAGGGTGAATTGCGCGGCAGCCTCGGGCCACGCGACGATCCGGACTTCACCATCCTCGGCGTGCTGGTCGAGACGGACGAGTTCACGGCGTTCTTCGATGTGGATGAGAATGAGATTACCGCGGCTGAATTCTTCGCTGGCGCCGTCGCCCCCGGAGCTGAAGTCAAGGTCATTTTCTCGCTGAATCAGGGGGCGAGCACGCCTGTCCTGGCAGAAGACGTCGAGATCGAAGACTGACGCCTAAAAAGCCAACGGGGCGGTGCTGTGCAGCACCGCCCCGTTTTTTTGTGACCGGCGCGCCGTTAGAAGCTGTAGGCCAGGTCGTAGTTGGTGTTGAGCGCGTAGGCGGTTACCGTGGCATTGCCCTGGACGGAACCCGCCCTCGGGCTGCCGTCGTCACCCCGGGCCTCGAGGATCTGCGTGACCTTGCCCTGCAGATCACCGGACACCTCGACGTTCACGCCGGCGTCCCGGGCCAGCGCGAAGATCACGTCCTTCACCGGGACATCCGTGACGACGACTGAACAGGTTTCCTGGGGCGGACGCGGCACCGGCGCGGGTGGCGTCGGTAGCTGGGTGACTGCGGGCGGCACGTCACCGTTCTTCTCGATGACGGTGAGGTGGTCCCCCGGTACCGGGTTGAATTTCTGGACCGGGCCGCAGCCCGCCGCGAAGGCCCCGAGGGCCGCAACGACTGCCAGGCTCGCGCGAGTGCGCGGGATTACCGTCCCGGCGGATGGTGGTCGGCCAGAGGTGACGCAGGTCCCGCAGGAGCACCGGCGGCGCTCCTGCGGGGATTGCTGGTGTCTTGGTGCGGGGTATCCGGGGACTATTCGGCGCTCGCCGCGCCGCCGCCAGCCGCTTCGCCGCCAGCCGCTTCAGCGGGCGGCGCAGCCTCGGGTGGAGGAGCTGCCACCGGCGCGGCCGTGACGGCAGCCGCCCTGGCGGGACGGCCAAACTGGTACTCGAAGCCCAGGTTCAGGGTCCAGAGGTCGCCCTGGTCGATATCAAACCATTCGCCTTCGGCGCGAATGGCGAACTGTTCACTCACATAAAAGCGCGACCCTGCACCCAGCACCAGGCCGGACGGCTGGTTGCTCGAGACGCCCTCATCGTCCAGTTCCAGCTGCTGATCAAAGGAGTAGTAGCCCACTTTGACAAAGGCGTCGTAGTCATTGCTGTCGAGGGGCGCGAAGAGCAGCGCGGAGCCTACGAGGCCGTCGATCCGCACCGTGGCATCGCCACCGGGATCCGGCGGATCGAGGTCTTCATCGAAGTCGCCGAACTCGTAATAGCCGCCTTCCAGGCCGAACCACTGGTTGAAGCGGTAGCCGCCAAAGACCTTGAAGCCGGCAGCGCTGTCGTCCAGCTGGTTGCTGTCGAAGGAGTACTCGGCGAAGGTGGCCGCGAGGCCTGCATTCCAGGCGGTCTTGTCATCTGCCGCCAGGGCAGAGATGGCGGCGAGTCCCAGGACGATTGCCGTCAGATACCGTTGCATTACACAGGCTCCTCAACAAAAAACAGAGTTCGGGAAGTACTGATCCTCAAGAGAACAGTCTGTGCCCGACCGCTGGGCCCAGTCTCGGTATTCGGCGGGTTGTCCCCGCCATGGACACTATTGTTGTCGGCACGCCACGTTTCGCCCCCTCTATCGAATCGCGGCTCGCCTTATGCAGGGGCTTAGTATACGGGCGGCTGTCAGAGGGTCAACTTGGGTGGGGGGTTGGCGCTTTTGCCCGGGCCCAGAATATAGCCCCAGTTTCCCGGGGCTTCAGCAAGAGTGATCATTGCCGGTCGGTCCGGGCCGCCCCGAGCGCCGTCGTACTCCAGCACGTCCCCCAGGAGTGCCTGCCAGGCGCCGTTGGCGCGGAGCAGTTCCCGCACTTCCCGCTGAATCCCGACCTCGTCCAGGTCGGGCTCCCCCGGCCGGATAGCGCCACTCTCCCGGCGGAACCAGGGGGCAAACAGGCGGCTGTCCCGGACGAGATGCCAGGCTTCCAGCAGATGGCCGCCGGCCCAGACCGGTGTCAGAGGGGGGAGGCCGTGGCTGCGCCAGGCGTCGGCGTCGGCCCTGGACCAGGTCGGGGGGGATAGCAGGATCAGCCGTGTGAGCGGGCCCAGTGCTCTCGCCAGTTCGATGCCGACCGGAGCGCTGCTGCCGAGGGCAATCACGACCGAAGCCCGGTTGCTGAGTGACGGCTGGAGGGCCGCGGTCAGCTGCCGGACCGTGCCGGCCAGAGCTCCGCCCGCCGTCTCCGCCAGTGGCGGATCACTGGCCCCGTGTCCGGGCAGATCCACCGCCAGGACTGCGGCGTAAGCCGCGAGTTCCGCGGCCAGCGCCTGGAGCGATTCCCCGGAGCCGGCCGGCGCGTGCAGCAGAATGACCGTCTGATCCGGCCCGCCAACCCGCGCTGCTGTCCGGTGCACCCGGACCTGCCGCCCGGGAGAGCCAAGGTATTCGCTTAAGCCGGCCGAGGGGGCAGCGAGCGGTCCGGCATCGCCCGGGTGCCTTGCCAGGTGCGCCAAGGACAGGGCAAGGGCTGCGCTGCTGTCTGCCGACGGGACCACCTGCACCGTGGCGGATCGTGCGCCAATGCGGCCCAGATGCGCGGCGAGGGGATCGCGCGCAGTCGCGGTAATAAGGAGTGGCACGCTGAGCGTCGGCAGGCGCAACTCTGCGCGGTCGGAGAACGCGGCCCCGTAAGCGACGTGATAGCCGGGGCCCGCCGCAAGAAACTCCTGCAGACCTTCCTGCAGCCGCTCGGGCGGTGGCCCGTCGAAGGTCATGCGCGTGGCGGCCCGCCGGTCATGCCAGGGGAAGAAGAGGGTCTGCTCCCGCATCCTGGCCCACAGCCAGGCCAGGTGGCTGCCGTCCCACTCCGGGATGAAGGCCGGCAGATAGTCCCGCAGGATGGCTGCACGTTCTTCTGCAGTGAGCACGACGAGGCCGTTGGCAGCGACAGCCGTCACCCGGGACGCGTGCCGGTCAGCCAGGGCTACGGCGATACTCGCCCCGGTGTGGAAGCCATAGATGCCGAACCGCTGGAGGCCGAGGGCGGCGGCGAACTCCAGGGTGGCCGCTGCAAACTCGTCGATGCTGGCCGACGTTACCGGCTGGCCCGCCCGCTGGAGGGGCTGCGAAAGGCCGTACCCCGGCGAGTCCGGGGCGATCACGGTGAAGGACTGACTCCACGCCCGGATGAGTGGTTCCATCTCCCGGGACGACTGGGGCGACTGGTGCAGGAGCAGCACCACCGGACCCGCGCCGCCCCGGCGGTAGTGCACCTGGCGTGGGCCAAACTCGCCACGGATCGTGATGAAGTGGCGCTGCAAGGCTGTGTTCGGTGGCGGGCTCGACATGCGGCCTTCCGGGCAACGCTGTGAGCGGTATCATGCCCACCCTTTAGTCCCGGCCGGTAGTGCATGAACCGCCAGTGGCGTATTGCCCGCTATCCCCGCGCCGATGAGGTCATTGGCCCCGCCCACTTCAACTGGGGCGGGCAGCCGGTGCCGGCGCCGGAGGAGGGCGCGTTCCTCGTCCGCACCCTCGCTCTCGCGCCGGGTCCCGCCAACTACCGGTTTCTCGTCTACCAGCGGGCGCGCATGCAGGGCTTCGTGGTGTTCGACTACTGGCAGCGCTTCAGCGAGCCGGAAGCAGCGCTGACGACCTGGTATCAGGATGGCACCCTGCGGGACTGCGAAGACCTGGATGAGGGGCTCGAGAAGATGCCGGACCCACTCGCCAGCCTGTTCACCGGGCGCAACCGGGGCCTCCGGCTCTGCCGGGTGGCGCCGGATCCGGCCCACCTGCCGCTGCTGAGGCGAGGTGGACGATGACACCGCCGGCTGATAACCGCTTCGACCCGGCCGCGCGCGTGTTCCTGGCCCAGGAGGAAAGGCCGGCGCATCTCGAGGCGGTCCGCCCGGACGAGCTCTCCCCACTGCAGCGCGCCCTGCTGGTCATTGACGGGACCGTCACAACATTCCTCTCGGCCTGGGCTTTGGAACCAGTGACGGTGCAACCCTTAAGCCAATGCGCCGCAGTGCTGCCAGCCGCCGCAACCTGGCTCGACGCACCCTCGGGAACACCCGTGCTGGAGCGTGCGGTCCTTCTGGTCGGGGGCCGCAGTCAACGGCTCTTTGCCTACGCCGAGTCGGTAATCTGCACGGAGCGCCTGCCTGCCGCCCTGCGCGACGGACTCTTGTCCGGCGGGTTGAGTCTCGGGCAGTTGCTGCTGCTGCCGGGCTTCGAAAGCCGGCGGGAGGGCCTGTGGTACGGCCGCGAGCGGCCGGCTTCGCTGCCAGCCCCAGTGGCCGGGCTGACCGAGCCGGATTTTCTCAGCCGCACCTATCGCGTGAGCGCGGGGTCGAAGCCGCTGATGCTGATTACCGAGCGCTTTCCCTGGGCGTTTCGGGCGTAGGAGCGCGTTCGCGCGACCAACCGGTGGACATAGCTGGCAGCGGCCCGGTCGCGGCTGAAGCCGCTCCTGCGGTACTTGAGTTAGATTGACCGGATTGCGGTCCCACATTGAGCGAGTCACCCATGCACTTCTGGAAAAAACTCCTGCCAGCAGCCCTGCTTTGCCTGGCGCTCCCGGTGGCGTCGGGTCAGGGCTGGCCCCACTACGGCGGCGATGAAGGGGGCAGCCGTTTCTCGCCCCTGACCCAGATCAACAAGGACAATGTCGCCGGCCTGGAACTCGCCTGGCAGTACCGCACGGGGGCTGTGAAGGACAACCCGGCGCTGAAGAAGTACATCGACTTCCAGAACACACCAACGCTCCTCCCTGCCGCTGCTGGCGGGCATCTGGTGGTGTGTGATCCCTTCGGCAAAGTCATCGCCCTGGACCCGGCCTCCGGCACGCCCCGCTGGACCATGGAGCCGAAGATCGACAAGACGCCCTACGCCGGCCGCTTCAAGTGCCGGGGCGTGGAGTACTGGGCCGACGACCGGGCCGCGCCCGGGACTGCCTGTGCGCACCGGCTGTTCCTGGCCACGGCAGACAAGCGGCTGATCGCTATGGACGCCCGGGACGGCCGCCGGTGCGCGGGCTTCGGCGTCAATGGCGAAGTCAATGTCGACATTCTGCTCAAGGCCACGTTTCCGTCGGATGGTGTGCAGCTGACCCAACTGGCCTCGCCGCCCACGGCTATCAACGGTATCGTCGCGGTGTCTTCCTTTGCGAACAAATTCAAGAGTTCAAGTTCGGTGAACGGCGCCATCCGTGGCTTCGATGCCCGCACGGGCGCGCTGAAATGGACTTTCGATCCCCTGGTCCGGGACGCGGCGACCGGCTTCGAGCCGACGCCCATCGAGGTGGGTGGGGGCAACACCTGGGTGCCCATGGCGGCGGACAGTCCCCGGGATCTGCTCTTCATCCCGACGGCGGCGCCCGCGCCGAACTACTGGGGCGCTCACCGGCCCGGTGACAACCGCTACGCCAATTCCATCGTTGCGCTGCGTGCGTCGACGGGCCAGGTCGTCTGGCACTTCCAGACCCTGCACCACGATGTGTGGGACCGGGACGTGGGTTCGCCGCCGATCCTCGTGGATATCCGCAAGGACGGCCAGACCATTCCCTCCGTGATCCAGCTGGTCAAGACCGGCATGGTGTTCGCCTTCAACCGGGAGACCGGCGAGCCGCTGTTTCCCATCGAGGAGCGGCCGGTCCCGACGGACACCGAAGTCGTGGGGGAGAAGCTGTCGCCCACGCAACCCTTCCCGACGAAGCCGCCCGTGCTCGTGCGCAACAGCATTACGCCGGACGATGCCTGGGGCTTTACCTTCCTCGACAAGAATGCCTGCAAGAAGAAGATCGAGTCCATGCGCCACGGCGGGCACTACGAGCCCATCTCCACCCGGGGTACGGTCATGTATCCCCAGATTGGTGGCGGCGCCAACTGGGGTGGTGGTGCCTTCGACCCGGCGCGCAACCTGCTTATCACGCCCGTGTCCCAGATTCCCTACTACGTCCAGTTCCTGTCCCGGGATCAGGTGGACCCGGAGTACGCCAAGCGTCCGGAAGCGGGTGGCCCGCTGCAGGGCCCTGGCTATCTCGGTGACACGCCCTACGGCGTGAAGCAGGGACCCCTCATGTCGCCGTCCTTCACGCCCTGCACGGCGCCACCCTGGAACCTGCTGGTGGCGGTGGACATGGCGAAGGGCGAGATCAAGTGGAAAATTCCCTTCGGCAAGCTCGACAAGCTGATGCCGGTGCCGATTCCCCTGGATCTGGGTGCGCCCTCCGCCGGTGGTCCGATCATCACGGCGGGCGGACTCATCTTTATCGGCGCGACACCGGACAACCGGCTGCACGCCTACGATGTGGAAACGGGCAAGATCCTCTGGGAGGAGGTGGCGCCGACTTCCGCCATGTCGACGCCCATGACCTACGAGGCGAACGGCCGGCAGTTCGTGGTTTTCGCAGCGGGCGGCCACTCCTGGTATGACGCCAAGGGCATCGACGACTATGTGCTGGCCTACGCGCTGCCTGCTGCCGTGAAGTAGGCAGCGTTTCCGGGGTAACCCCGCACCGACTGAGAGCTGGTGCGTGGTCCCCCGAGGCAGGCCGCGGCTGCTGTGGCCGGCTTCGCCGTGGGCGCGCTGCTCACGCGCCTCATGGGCAGCAGCGCGAGCCGCCCCATGGGCAAGCGCTCCGATGACCTCCACCACACGAGCCGGCCCTTCACCTGATTCCTGAGGCATACTTTCGCTGACAGGAGCGCCGACCGGCGCGATAGCCAGTATGCATATCGACGTCATCCTCGATGCCCGCGCCAGTCCCCGGGAACTGGCTGAACTCGGTCGTCTGGCCGAGCGCTTTGGGGTGCATGGGGTCTGGGTTTCGAGCCTGCTGGATGCCCGGGACCCCTTTGCCAGCCTGGGGCTGCTCGCCCAGACCTCGTCCCGGATTCGTCTGGGGCCCATCGCCGTGAATCCCTTCGATACCCACCCGGTGAAGATTGCTTCGGCGCTGCTGACGCTGAACGAAATGGCGGGTGGTCGTGCCCAGATAGTGATCGGTGGGGGCGGCGAGGCGCTGCAGTCCCTGGGCATACGCCCTGACAGGCGGGTGCGTGCCGTCCGCGAGTGCGTCGAGATTTTGCGCGCTGCCGCCAGCGGGCAGAGGGTGACCTATACCGGCGAGCTCTTCCGCGTGAGCGGCCTGCAGTTGCGCTGGCTCGAGGCTGCTGCGCCCCGGATTCTGGTGGGCGCAAGCCAGCAGCAGATGCTCCGCATGGCCGCCGGTTGTGCGGACGGCATCATGATGAGCGATATGCCGCCTGGCCCTGCCAGTGCGGCGCTGGGTAAGCTGGACGCGGCTCTGGAGGAATGCCGGCGCCCCGACTTTCACACCACCGTCTTCACGGCCTGGCACGTGTACGCCGATCGCCAGCAGGCGCTGCGGGAAGGACGCCGGTGGCTCCTGCTCCGGGGTATCTTCCGTCCCTGGCTGCTCGCGGAGTTCCTGGCAGCCGACGATGTGGCGCTGGTCATGCAGAGCCAGCCGGCCTTCGCCAGAGCGTTCGCTGCTGGCAGTCACGTCGTCGACGGGGTCCCCGACCAGATCCTGGACGCGCTGGTGGAGAACGTGACGATCGCCGGATCGCCGGACGACCTGGAGCCGGTACTCGCGAAACTGCGGCATCTCCAGGCGGCAGGTCTTGGGGGCGTGGCGCTGCGCCTCTACGCAGATCCTGCCGCCTCGATCCGGCTGATCGGCGAGCGCGTTATTCCGGCGTTGCTGTAGGAGCGCCTTAGGAAATGGGGACATGCCTCATTTCTTGCGTGAGAAATGAGGCATGTCCCCATTTCCTAAGGCGCTCCTCCGGGTCAATCCACCGGCCGTTGCCGCAGGGACTTGCGGCTGCCCCGCTGTTTCTTGTCATCCAGCCGCCGTTGCTTCGAACCCTTGGTGGGCTTCGTCGCCCGGCGCGCCCGGGGCACGTGGCTGGCCAGGGCGATCAGCTCATTGAGCCGGGCCAGCGCGTCGTCCCGGTTCTGCTCCTGGTTGCGGAAGCGCTGGGCCTTGATCACCAGCACCCCGTCCCGGGTCAGCCGGCGGTCGTCCAGGGCCAGCAGCCGGGCCTTGATCGCCTCGGGCAGGGAGGAGGCCGGCACGTTGAAACGCAGGTGGATGGCACTCGCCACCTTGTTCACGTTCTGGCCCCCGGCACCCTGGGACCGGACGGCTGTCAGCTCCACCTCCGCTGGCAGGACTGTGATGGCGTAGCGCGGATTTAACATCTGGCAAATTGTGCCGGAGTGCGAGGCCTCTTAGAATGGGCGGCGGGCGTTACGCTCGTTCATCCCCTGGTGCCACCTGATGAAGAACATCCGCCTGCCGCTCGCTGCGCTCCTGACCCCCCTGACCCCCCTGGCGCTGGCGGGGATACTGGGCCTCGGGATCCTGCTCACTGCAGGTGGTGCCCGGGCCGCTCTGACGCTCGATACCGGGTTCGGGACCAGCGGCATTGCCCAGGTCAACATTGATGCCGGACCCGACGTGGCCCGGGATCTCGCCGAGCAGCTCGACGGGTCTCTGGTCCTGGCCGGTCGCAGCCAGCAGACCACCGCCGGACCCACCACCATCGACTACGTGACCCTGACGCGCCTGGAAGGCGTGACGGGCGCCGTCGACGGCACCTTTGGCACTGCCGGCATCGTCACCTTCCTGCCTGGCCTCACCGCGACGACTGGCGGCGGCGGGGACGGCCGGGCGCTGGCCATCCAGCCCCTGGACCAGAAACTGGTGGTGGCCGGCACGTGGAAAGACAGCGCGGCAGCCAGCAGCCAGGTGTTTGTCGCGCGCTTCGGCACCAATGGGGTGCTGGATCCCGGCTTCGGTACTGATGGCGTCGTGCTGTTCACGCCGGCAGGGGTGACTGACCCGACAGGTAATGCCATTGCGTTGCGCAGCGACGGCAGCATTGTCGTGGCGGGCGGCGGCACGGCAGCGGGTACCACTGGCGTTGGCTTTGTCAGCGTGCTGACCAGCACGGGCGCCATTGATCCGTCCTACGCCCTGGCCGTCGTGCCGAATTCCCTGGCTGCTCCGGCGGGCGCGAACTTCGGCTTCAATGCCGTCGCCGCGTTGCCGGGCGACGGGGTTCTGGCGGGCGGTGGCGGTGGCGACCTGACCCTCGCCCAGTTCACCAGTGCTGGTGTACCGGATACCAGCTTCAGTGACGATGGCGTGGCCACCGTCAACTTCCTTACCTTCGACACCGCCCAGGGACCGAACCCCAGCTTTGACGTCGTCACGGCGCTCACCGTCCTCAGCGATAACCGCATCCTGATCGCGGGCCGGGCCGGCGCCAGTTCCACGGGGACCGCCACCAACCGGGTGCTGGGCCGGTTCACGGCGGCGGGCGCACTCGATAGCACCTTCGGCTCCGGTGGCTTTGCGCCGCTGGTGGATGCCAGCGCCACGGAAATTCCCGAGGGCCTCGGGGTTCGTCCGTCGGGGGACATCGTGCTGGTGGGCCAGGGCTTCACACCTACCCAGATCAGCCCCAACGGGATCACCGTGGTGGGCATCACCGGCACCTACACGCCGGTGCTCTCGGACCTCACGGTACTGCCGGACGGCAATATCGCCGTGGCCGGCCAGACCGCGCTTACCGGAGATACGGCCTTCGCAGCCTCGCGCATCGTCGCGACAGATCTGCCCGACGGCGCCGATGTGGTGCCGGATCCTTTCGCCTTTACCACCCAGACGGGGCTGGAGCCGGGCTTCATTGTCACCTCCAACGCCGTAACCATCACGGGCATCGCCGTCCCCGCCGCCATCAGTGTGAGCAGTGGTGATCTGTACGCGATTGGCTGTACGCCTCCTTTCGTGACGGCGGCGGGCACCATCAGCAACGGCCAGACCGTCTGCGTGAAAACCAACGCCGCGCTGCCGGACCTCTCGGCCAAGAGCGCGTTCCTCATCGTCGGCGGGGTGGTCG
The DNA here is from genome assembly GCA_009692345.1 of Gammaproteobacteria bacterium. Lineage (GTDB taxonomy): Bacteria > Pseudomonadota > Gammaproteobacteria > Steroidobacterales > SHZI01. The sequence goes on from SHZI01000047.1 coordinate 16,891, forward strand.
GGCAGTTCACGCTGGTGACCGGTGACTCCACCCCGGATCAGTTCACCTTCGTCAATCAGACCGATGTGGTGGCCAACACGCAGATTACGTCCGCCCCGATCACGCTGTCCGGACTGACCACCGCAACGGACGTCCGGGTAACTCCGGCTGGCAGTACCTATTCCATCGGTTGCACAGCGACCTACGTGGGCGGGATCGGGACTGCCACCAACGGCGCGCAGATCTGCGTCCGCCAGGCCTCAAATGCTTTCCCGGGCGGGATCACCGAAACCAGGCTGTTCGTCGGCGTGGAGACCGAGGTTCAGGCCACTTTCCGCAGCACGACCGCCGGCGTCAGCGACACCACACCGGCTGACTTCAGCTTCGTTGACCAGACGGGTGTCGCCCTGAGCACGGTCATTACCTCAGCCCCGGTGATAATCTCCGGTCTGAACACGCCGGCGCCCATCACCGTCACGGGTGGCACGTACGCCATTGGCTGCACTGCGCCCTTCACGGCGGTCGCGGGCACGATCTCCGACGGGCAGTCGGTCTGCGTGCGGCAGACCTCTTCCGCGGCCGGGCTGACCGTCACCAGCACCACGCTCACTATTGGTGGTGTGGCAGACACTTTCACCAGCACCACGCTCGATGCGGACACGACGCCCGAGGCCTTCAGTTTCGTCGATCAGACCGGGGTTAATCCTGCGACTCAGATTACTTCGGCACCGGTCACCATCACCGGCATAACAGCCCCGACAGCAGTGTCAGTCGTGGGTGGCGCTTACTCGGTGGGCTGCACGGCGACCTTTGTCAATGTCACGGGCACCATCAGCAATGGCCAGTCCGTCTGCGTGCGGCAGCTGTCTTCTGCCCTGGGCACGACGCCTGTGACGACGACCCTGACGGTCGGCGGTGTTGCGGACGGCTTCATCAGCACGACCCGCGCTCTCGATACCACCCCGGCGCCCTTCAGCTTTGTGGATCAGACGGGCGTGCCCCTGGGGGCGACCATCACGTCGGGCATCGTGGTGATCTCGGGCTATGAGGATCCTACGTCGGTCACTGTCTCCGCCGGCAGCACCTACTCGATCAACTGCACCGCGACCTTCACGGCGTCGCCGGGCACCCTGCAGCCGCCCTCGGCGCGGGTCTGTGTGCGTCAGACCTCGCCTGTCACCACCTCAACGGTGACCAGCACGGTCCTGACCGCTGGCGGCGTGAGCGGGACGTTCACCAGCACGACGCTGGCGGGCGACGCCATACCCGCGGATTTCAACTTTACGAATCAGACCGGGGTTGACCTGTTTGCCACCATTACATCCGCACCGGTGACGATCACCGGCATCGATGTGGCCATACCGGTTTCCGTGACGGGTGGCGAGTACTCCAGCGGCTGCACCAATAACTACGCCACTACGCCCGGCAACATCACCAGCGGGCAGACGCTCTGTGTCCGGCAGACCTCATCCTTCAATAGCCTGACCGATACGAGTACGACCATCACGGTGGGCGCAACCAGCCGGACCTTCACGAGCACGACCAAGGCGGGCGATCAGACTCCCGATGACTTCTCGTTTGCTCCCCAGAGCAACGTAGCCCTGAGAACCGAAGTCTTTACCGATGCGATCACGATTTCAGGTGTCGATTCGCCCGTGGCGGTTCAGGTCACTGGCCCCACCACGCCCGGAGGACAGCGGCTGTCCCTGTTTTCGATCGGCTGCACCGGGACTTACGACGGGCAGGATGGGGATGTCGCGGAGCCGGGCGACACCCTCTGCCTGATCGTCCTGTCCGCGGCCACAGACTCCACGAGCCAGGTGGTCACCGTTACGATCGGTGGCAACCAGACCGGCAATCAGAAGTCCGCGACCTTTACGGTGACGACCGGAGAAACCGTACCCGATGAGTTCTTCTTCACGGATCGGGTCGGTGTACTGCTGGATGACACCGTCTATGCGGACCCGATTACGATCACCGGCATCACCGCACCCAGCAAGATTGAGATCAGCCAGAACGGCCAGTATCAGCTCAACTGCAGGGGGGCGTGGACGGCCAGCAATGGTCTCGTTGCCAATGCTGAGACGCTTTGCGTCCGGCAGGTTGCCGCAGCGAGCCTCGCGACGCTCACCGACACGGTGCTGACCGTCGGTGGCTACAGCGACACGTTCACGAGCACGACGGTCGTGGAGAAGCCCTTGCCGGGCGGGAGCGCCATGGACATCTGGGCGCTGGGCCTGCTGGCGCCGCTGGTGGCGTACCGGCGGCGTAGGAGCGCCTTAAGGCGCGATTCCACTATCGATCGCGCCTAAAGGCGCTCCTGCAGGCGCTCCTGCAGACGCTCCTGCAGACTCAGGCCGTGGCACTTCTTGAATTTCTTGCCGCTGCCGCAATAGCAGGGGTCGTTGCGGCCTAGTTTGGGCGTGTCACGCCGGACCGGAGCCTGGACCGGCTCGTGATGGCAGTCGGGGCCATGTACATGCTCTACCAGGTGTTCCGGGGCTCCGGTTGCTGGCGGGAGAGCGCCTGGTTTACGCGACATTGGACTGCCCTCCCAGGAGGGCCCGCACCCCCGCGACGAAGTGTTCCTGGTCCCGCTCGCTGATGGCGCTGCTGCCCAGTTCATTCCAGGCCACCCCGGACGTCGCCTGTTCCAGCACCAGCCGGCCGTCCTTGCCATTCCAGACCAAACGCTGGCGCTGGCCATCCCGTCCGAAGCGCAGCAGCCAGCTGCCATAGGCTCCCGCGGCAGCCACGTAGTCCTCCACGTCAGCGCCGCAGGCGGCACAGGCGGCGGTGACGGCCTCGGCAAACGCTTCGCTGGTGGCGGGGTGTTCCGCCGGTGCCATGGCCGCGGGGCGGCGCCCGATCCACATCACTTCATGCTCTGCCACGTTGGGAATCCTCAAGGGTGCTTAGGACGAAAGGGCGCATGTTAACCTCTTTGCCGGACGACCTTAACCGGCCTTACCCTGTGCCCGCGACCTGATCCGGAGGCCACCATGCACGACGGCGTGACGAGCTACGAGCTGCTGCAGTTTCTGCACATTTTCCTCTTTGTGTTCTGGCTGGGGCCCGACGTGGCGGTCTACGCCTGGAGCCGCAAGGTGGTGGAGGCGGGCGCTTCTGCGGAGCAGCGGGTGGTGGCCGGCAGGATGATGGCCATGGTGGATGTGATTCCCCGGGCAGCGATCAGCCTGATGCTCACGGTGGGCGGTTTGCTGTCGGAGTATGTTGGACTGGCGCACCCCTGGTGGCAGATGGCGGGCATCGTCCTGCTGGGGCCGGTCTGGCTGACGCTGGTGCTGGTCGCTGTCTTCCGGGACGGCACGCCCTTTGGCGCTACGGCCGAGCGGTTCGAGTCCTGGCTGCGGTGGTTACTCATCGTTGCGGTTCCCCTGTCCGTGGCCTACTCGACCGTGACCGGGCGTCTGGCGCTGGCGCCCTATGTGGGCGGAAAACTCCTGCTGTTTGCAGCGGTGCTGCTGTTTGGCTATTTGCTGCGGGCCCGGCTGGCCCCGCTCCGCGAGGCCCTGGCGGCCCTCGCCACCACGGGGCCGACCCCGGTACAGGATGAGGCCATGCGCGTCAGCCTGGCGCGGAGTCGCCCCTACTCGGTGGCCATCTGGGTGGCGTTACTCACGGCGGCCTTGCTGGGCGTGCTCAAGCCTGGCGCTCCCGCGAAC
>SHZI01000048.1 GCA_009692345.1 Gammaproteobacteria bacterium
CTGCTCGGGATCGGCTGCATCATCGGCACCGGCATTTTCGTTCTCACAGGCCGGGCAGCGGCGAACTTTGCCGGACCCGGCATCATGATCTCCTTCGTGATCACCGGCGCGCTCTGCACGCTCGTGGCCCTCTGCTATGCAGAACTGGCCGCCGCTGTCCCCGTCTCCGGGTCTGCCTACTCCTACTCCTACGCTGCCCTCGGTGAGCTGGCGGCCTGGGTGATGGGGCTATTGCTGGTCCTGGAGTACGGACTCGCTGCCGCCACGGTAGCCGTCGGCTGGTCCGGGTATCTGGTCAGCCTGCTGAATGACGTTGGCCTCCATATCGCCCCGGCGTTCACTGCGGCTCCGGGGGTCGAGATCAGGGAAGCCGGGGTCGTCGTGGCCCAGGGGATTGTCAACCTGCCGGCCATGCTCGCCATTCTGGCCGTGACAGCGTTGCTGGTCGTCGGTATCTCGGAATCCACGACGGTCAACAACATTGTCGTCGCCATCAAGCTGACGGTCGTCATCGCCTTCATTGTGATTGGCAGCTTTTATGTGGACCCCCAGCTCTGGTCCCCACTCGTGCCGGCAGAAATCCCGCCACCCCCGGTCGGGACGCCCCGGGGCTTCTGGCCCGACATCTGGCGCGCGCTGGTGGATGTCGTCACCGGCGAGAACACCTCCCGGTACGGCATCGGCGGGCTGATCTCCGGTGCTGCCACCATCTTCTTTGCCTATATCGGCTTCGAAGCGGTCTCGACGGCGGGCGCCGAGTCGAAGAATCCGGCCCGGGACATGCCCATTGGCATCCTCGGGTCGCTGCTGGTCTGCACGGTGCTCTACATCCTGACCGCGGCGGTCCTGGTGGGCATCGTGCCTTACACCGAGCTGGATGATCCGGCACCCATCGCCAAGGCAGTAAACCTGATCGGCCTGCCCTGGTTTGCCATCCTGGTGAAGATCGGCGCCATCGCCGGCCTCTCCTCCGTGATGCTGGTGCTCCTCTACGGGCAGACCCGGATCTTCTACACCATGGCCCGGGACGGCCTGTTGCCCGCGCCGCTGGCGGCCGTCCACCCGCGCTTTCGCACGCCCTGGATCAACACACTGCTGGTGGGCGGGCTGGCGGCGGCCAGTGCCGGCCTGATGCCGCTGGGCGCCCTTGCGAACCTCACCAACGTCGGCGCGCTGACGGCCTTCGCGATCGTCTGTCTGACGGTGCTGTACCTTCGGTACGCGGCACCCGGCATGCAGCGCCCCTTCAAGACACCGTTCTTCCCTGCGACACCGCTGCTCGGCGCGCTGATGTGCCTGTTCCTGCTGATGGCGCTGATGGCGAACGCGACGACGCGGCACTTCTTCCTGATCTACGTCCTGGGCGGTCTGGTCGTCTACTTTTTGTACGGCTACCGGCACTCCCGGCTGGGCAAGGGGGACATCGTCCTGGGGGCGGAGCCCACGCTGGGCCTGCCGAAGAAGCTGTAGGAGCGCCGACCGGCAGTTGCTGAGCTAGTTGACCCAGGCGGTCAGCAGCGCCACACCGCTGGCGTCGATCACGTTCGAGCCGACGGGGGGCATCGGCGATCCCGAGAGCACCAGACTGGGGAGTGACGTTGCAGGTGTTCATCGCCGCCAACTCCGTCGTGGCGCCCAGGTCCATGCTCGAGGGCGTCGGCCCACCGGGCCGGTGACACTGGGCGCAGTTCGTCTGAAGGCAGGCCCGGGCGCGATCCGTCAGGGACGGCCGCCGCATCCACAGGATCAACCAGCGCGGCCAGAGTGGCCAGCTGGTTCGCCGTTCGGCCCGTCGTCGGGTAAGTGAGCGTGCCATTGAGCTGGGCAATCTCGGGCCCAGGGGAGAACCCGCCGGCAAGGCCGAGCACGATGGCGCTGGCCAGAGCCAACACCAGGGTTGAGTCTTTCCTTAGAACTGCCATGCGCCCGATCCCCAGATTAAGTCCCGTACGCGCCTATTGGCCAACGGGCGTACAGAGAGCAACTTGCGCACCCCGCAGCACGCCTGTCGAGCGTCGAATACCGAAAGCGGCGTTTATACTGCGCTGAAACAAGGACACTTATTTATGACCCGTTCATTTCACCCGCCCGTCCGGACCCTGATGGGACCCGGTCCGTCCGACGTCAACCCGCGGATTCTCGAGGCACTCTCCCGGCCTACGATCGGTCATCTGGACCCCGCCTTCATCGGGCTGATGGATGATGTCAAACGGCTGCTCCAGTTTGCCTTCCGCACGCAGAACTCCCTGACCCTGCCCATCTCGGCGCCGGGCTCCGCCGGCATGGAGTGCTGCTTCGTCAATCTCGTCCAGCCCGGCGACAAGGTGATCGTCGCGCAGAACGGCGTGTTTGGCGGCCGCATGAAAGAAAACGTGGAACGCTGTGGTGCGACGGCAATCCTGGTACAGGACGACTGGGGCGCCGCTGTGGATCCCCACAAGATCGAAGACGCCATCCGTTCCCACCCCGACGCCAAGGTCCTGGCCTTCGTCCACGCCGAAACATCTACCGGCGCCCGGTCCGATGCAGAAACCCTCTGTGGCCTGGCCCGCAAGGCTGGTCTGCTGACGATCGTCGACACCGTGACCGGTCTCGGCGGCATTGATGTGAACGTGGATGGCTGGGGCGCCGACGCCGTGTACTCCGGCACCCAGAAGTGCCTCTCCTGCATTCCGGGACTGTCGCCGGTGACCTTCAGCAGCCGCGCCCAGGAAACCATCCAGAAGCGCGAGAAGAAGGTGCAGAGCTGGTTTCTCGACATGGGCCTCGTCATGGCCTACTGGGGTGGCGGCCAGCGCGCCTATCACCACACCGCCCCCATCAACATGCTCTACGGCCTGCACGAGGCACTCGTCATTTTGGAAGAGGAAGGCCTGGAAAACGCCTGGGCCCGCCACGCCCGGCACCACGCCGCCCTGGCAGCCGGACTGGCGGCCATCGGGATCGAATTCGTCGTGGCTGCGGAGCACCGGCTGCCCCAGCTGAACTGCGTGCGTATTCCAGCCGGCGTTGACGACGCACTGGTGCGCCGGCGCCTGCTGGAGGAGTACCAGCTGGAGATCGGGTCAGGTCTCGGGCCACTGGCGGGGAAAGTGTGGCGTATCGGCCTGATGGGCTTCGCCGCGAACCGGACCAATGTGCTGTTCTGTCTCGGCGCGCTGGAAGCGCTGCTGGCGCGGACGGGCGCTGTGGCCGCCGCCCGGGAGTTTTACGGCCCGTAGGAGCGCCTTTGGCGCGGTCTCTAGCGCTTCGCGCCTAAAGGCGCTCCTACGGGCGCGAAGCAACGGCGAGCCGGACGAGCGCGAGGACCTGATCCAGAGTCGGGGTTGGCACGCCCACCAGCCGACCCATCTCCGTCACGGCCGCCACGAGGGCATCGAGTTCCAGGGGCCGGCCCTGCTCGAAATCCTGAAGCATGGAGGTCCGGTGGGCACCCACGTCCACCGCCGCGTCGATGCGCTTCTCGATATCCATCGCGAAACTCACGCCGAGCGAGGTGGCCACCGCAACCGCCTCGCTCATCAGGCGGCGTATCACGTCCCGCACGTCCGGATCCCGGCCCATGTGCCCCAGCGTCGCCCGGGTAAGAACGCTGACGGGATTGAACGTGGCATTGCCGAGCAGCTTGAACCAGATATCGTCGCGGATTTTGCTCCGCACCGGGGCCTTAAGGCCAGCCGCTGTCAGGACCTCGCCCAGGGCAACGACCCGCGCCGATTTCGAGCCATCCGGCTCGCCCACCATGAAGCGCGTGCCTTCGATGTGCCGGACCACCCCGGGTGCCACGATTTCGCAGGACGGGTACACGACGCAGCCGATCGCCCGCTCCGGCCCGAGGGCTCGCCAGATCTGGCCACGCGGGTCTGCAGCCTCCAGGTGACGGTCCTGCAGGGGGCCGGGGAAGGCGTGGAAGTACCACCAGAGAATCCCGTTCTGGGCGGTGACCACGGCGGTGTCCGGGCCGAGCAGTGGCTGCAGGTGGTCCAGAATCCCGGGCGTCGAATGGGCCTTGAGGGTCAGGATGACGTAGTCCTGGGGACCGAGGGTGCGCGGGTCGTCCGTGCAGTGCACCGCCACCGTCTGCGCGGCGGCACCGGTCAGCAGGGTGAGACCTCGGGACCGCATCGCCTCCAGGTGCGGCCCCCGGGCAACCAGCGCCACGTCGGCTGGTGTGCCCGCGAGCCGGGCGCCGAGGTAGCCACCGATGGCACCGGCACCGTAGACGCAGATCTTCATGCGAACCCGAGCTTCGCCGCAAGACCGATCCGCTGGAGCTTGCCGGTTGCACCCTTGGGAATCTCGTCGAGGAAAACAATCTTCCGCGGCACCTTCATCTCGGCAAGGTGTTCACCCGCGTACTTGCGCAACTCCCGTTCGCTGGTCTCGGCGCCGGGCTTCAGCACGACGGCTGCAGCGACGTCCTCGCCAAGCATCGGGTGGGGCACCGCGAAAGTCACCGCCTGGGCCACAGCCGGGTGATTCAGCAAAACCTCATCCACCTCCCGGGGCGAAAACTTCTCACCACCCCGGTTGATGATCTCCTTCAGCCGGCCCGTGAGGCGGAGGTAACCCTGGGGATCCAGAACGCCCTGGTCGCCAGTCCGGAACCAGCCGGCGGCAAAGGCCACGGCGTTGGCTCCGGGATTGTTGCGATAACCGGCGGTAACGTTAGGGCCACGAATCACGACTTCGCCGACATCGCCCACGGGCAGCAGTGCCCCCTGCTCATCCATGATCGCGACATCGGGACCAGCAGCCACCCCCACGCTACCGGCAAAGCGGGCGCGGGGCGGCAGCGGGCTGCTGGTCATCTGGTGAGCGGCCTCTGTCATGCCGTAGGCCTCGATGAGCGGACAAGCAAACGTGGCCTCCATCTCCAGCATCACCTTGTTCGGCAGGGACGCTGATGAGGAGCGGATGAAACGCAGCGGGACGGCATCGATGGCCTCGCGATTGCGCCCGGCCCGGGCCAGGATCGCCTGATGCATGGTTGGCACGGCCGTATACCAGGTGGGACGCACGTCGCGAAGCTGGCCGAAGAACTGCAGTGCGTTGAAGCCAGGTGTGCAGCAGACGCTCGCCCCCGCATACAGGGAGCTCAGGACGGCCGCGATGAGCCCATGAATATGAAACAGTGGCATCACCTGCAGGTTGCGGTCGGCCGGGGTCAGGGCCAGACACCTTGCAATGTGCTCCGCCGAGGCGCACACGTTGGCGTGCGTCAGGGGCACGATCTTCGGGCGGGCCGTCGTTCCCGAGGTGTGCAGCACCATGGCCACGTCACCGGCAGCGGCGGGGCCCGGACGGCCAGCCTTCCCGGTTGCACCCCGCAGCTCGAAGCGGCCTGCGGCGGCGCCGGGTGGCACGACGAGTTCCGCAATCGGGATACCGAGCTGGCGGGCCATGGGAACCGCGGGCGACGTGCTACCCGCCTCGACTACCAGCAGCCGGGCCGACAGATCCTGAAGGTAAAAATGGAACTCGTCGGCGGTATACGCCGGATTCAGCGGCGCCGTTGTGGCACCGGCAGCGATCGCCAGGAAGGCCACAGCCATTTCCGGGCCATTGGACAACACGATGGCCACGACATCATCGCGACCGACACCCAGGGTGTTGAGCATCTCAATCGTTGCGGCAACCTGGTCACGGAGGGCCGCGTAGGTCAGATCGGGGCGGCCCGGGGCGGCAACTGCGGGTGCTGTGGCAGCGCCGCGACTGAGCAGTTCAGTGATTGTTCCGGTTTCCGACATAGCCAATTCTGTCACGAGCCCAGGTCAGCTGACCACGCGCCGCCAGTCCTCGAACGGGAGAATTCCGCCGTGCGGTCGAGCCGCCAGGTAATGGGCATTGTCTGCCGTCACCAGCAGAGCATCTGAGGTTTCCAATGCCACAGCGTCGTGATGATCACACTCGCATCAACCACCAGGGTCACGGGCGCCCCAACCGACGGGCAGCAGCAATCTCGGCGGTGGTGGCCCGCTTGAACTCGTCCCTGACCTCGCCCGGGACACTGAAATTCACTGTCGCCATGCCGGTGACCTCGTTGTTGAAGTCTTAAACAATCGTACGTTAACCGGGCCAGTCGTCTAGGTGCAGTCATTCCACAGTAGGCGCCACCGGAGTTAGCTGATTTTTCGGCGGGAAACTCCCAATTTTGAGAGCGGGCCCACAGACCCGACCGAATGGGGGGACTAGCTTATGTCAGCAGCGACCGGCCCCTGAACTTATGTCAAATGAACTGATGATCGTCCTGGCAGTAGCCAGCCTGGCTGCCCTGCTTGGCGGGGGGCTGGTGGCCTGGTTGACTGCGCGCCCGATCCAGGCCCCGGACCCCGAACTGGAGGGTCGCCGGGAACTGCAGGTTATTGGGCTGCGGGACCTCGCCGAGAGGCACCGCCAGGAGTGCCGTGCTGCTGAAGAACGGCTGAGCGCCCAGCGCGCCGAACTCGAGGATGGACTTGCCCACATCAGCTCCCTCGAGGACCAGGTTGCCGCATACCTGCGCCAGTATGCCCAGGCCAAGAACACCCTGAAGGCGGAGATCCGCCACAAGAATACGCTCAGCACCGAACTGGCAGCAGCGAGCGCCCAGATCCAGGCGCTGCGGGGCCGGGTCGAGGAACTGGAAATGGAAATGGAAATGGAACGTAACGCCATAACCGGTAGCCTCCGCCGCCTCAGCGCTTAGCGCCTGACTCTGACCCTGACGCCGGCCCTGACGCCGGCCCTGGCGTCGGCCCTGGCGTCGGCCCTGGCGTCGGCCCCGGGGCACATTGAAATCCCCGCTCCCGGCCTCATCTCCCTCTCTGGCGCAGCCGCGCCGGGACGATGAGAGCAAGCATGCGCGAGACAGTACCCAATCCGGCTCCGGATTCCCCTGCCCCGGTGCAGCAGGTCCCCGAAGACGTGCTGATCATTCTGCCGGTCCGCAACACCGTGGTGTTCCCGGGCGCCGTGATCCCGCTGACCATCGGCCGGCGGATCTCACTGGCGGCTGCCGAGGAGGCAGCCCGCAGCGGCCGGCGGATCGGCCTGATCCTGCAGCGTGATCCGTCTCTGGAGGAACCGACGGGCGCCGACCTGTATCCGGTCGGCACGATCGCCAGGGTGGTCCGCTACTTCACCGCCCGGGATGGCACCCAGCATGTGGTCTGCCAGGGCGAACAGCGCTTTCGCGTTCTCGATCACCTCAAGGGCCTGCCCTTCATGGCGGCCCGCTTCGACCTGGTCCATGAACCTGCGCCACACACGGCAGCCCTCGAGGCCCGCGCCCTCATCCTGAAGGAGCGGGCCCTCGAGGCGATCGCCCTCCTGCCTCAGGCCATGCCGGAGCTCGCCGGCGTGCTGCAGCAGATCGACAACCCGGGCCAGCTCGCCGACCTGGTGGCTGGCTTCCTGGACATCAAGCCCCAGCAAAAGCAGGAGGTCCTGGAGATCTTTGACGTGCAGCGGCGCCTCGACCGCGTGCTCGACCTGCTCGGGCACCAGGTGGAGGTCATGAAGCTCTCGCGGCAGGTGGACGAGCAGACCAAGGAGAAGCTCGGCGACAAGCAACGGGAGTTCTACCTGCGGGAGCAGCTACGGACTATCCAGAACGAGCTTGGCGACACGGGCGACGTGGCCGAGGTCGACGAACTGCGCGCCGCCATTGAGAAATCCGGTATGCCAGACGAGGCGCTGACCCAGGCCCGCAAGGAGTTGAAGCGCCTCGAACGGATGCCTGAAGCCTCCGGCGAGCACTCGATGGTGCGCACCTACCTGGACTGGCTGGTGGCGCTGCCCTGGGCGAAGCTGGACACGGAGAGCATCGACATCGCGAAGGCCCGGCAAGTGCTGGAGGACGACCATTTCGGCCTCACCAAGGTGAAACAGCGCATCCTCGAATACTTGGCCGTGCGCAAGCTGAACCCGGAGGGCAGGTCACCCATTCTGTGCTTCGTCGGCCCGCCGGGCGTCGGCAAGACGTCCCTGGGCCAGAGCATTGCCAGGGCGCTGGGCCTGAAGTTTGTGCGCGGCTCACTGGGCGGCGTGCACGACGAGGCAGAGATTCGCGGCCACCGGCGCACCTACATCGGCGCCCTGCCCGGCAACGTCATCCAGCAGCTGCGCAAGGCTGGCACGCGCAATCCCGTCTTCATGCTGGACGAGATGGACAAGCTCGGGGCGGGCTTCCACGGCGACCCCTCATCGGCCCTGCTCGAGGTGCTGGACCCCGAGCAGAACAGCGCCTTCCGCGACAACTACCTCGCGGTGCCCTTTGACCTGTCCAAGGTGTTCTTCGTGGCCACCGCCAACCAGCTCGACACCATCCCGGGCCCCCTGCGGGACCGGCTGGAGATCATCGAGCTGCCTGGCTATACCCAGGAGGAGAAACTGCAGATCGCCCGGCGCTACCTCGTCGACCGGCAGCGGTCAGCTAACGGGCTGACGGCGGAGCAGGTCAGTGTCAGCGATGGGGCCCTCGCGGAAATCGTCGCCTGCTACACCCGGGAAGCAGGGGTGCGCAGTCTCGAGCGCAAGATCGGCGCGGTGCTCCGCAACGTTGCCGTCCGGATCTCGGAGGGGACGGCGACCCGCGTGGCGCTCGACGAACAGGCCGTGCAGGAGATCCTCGGGTCACGGCGCTACGAATCGGAAGTGGCGCTGCGGACCAGTACTACCGGCGTGGCGACCGGCCTTGCCTGGACGCCCGTAGGCGGCGACATACTCTTTGTCGAGGCCACCAGCATGCCCGGCAAGGGTCAGCTCATCCTCACCGGCCAGCTGGGCGAGGTCATGAGGGAAAGCGCCCAGGCGGCCTTCAGCCTTTTGAAAACCCGGGCAGAGTCTCTGGGCCTGGGCGGCTTTGACTTCGCCACCCGGGACCTGCACGTCCACCTGCCCGCAGGCGCAATCCCCAAGGACGGACCGAGCGCCGGGGTCGCCCTGTTCCTGGCTCTCTGCTCGCTGCTGACCAACCGCAAGGTAAGAAGCGCAGTCGCCATGACCGGCGAGATCAGCCTGCGTGGCCTCGTGCTGCCGGTCGGCGGGATCAAGGAGAAGACGCTCGCTGCGCTGCGTGCCGGCATCCACACCGTCCTGCTGCCGGCCCGGAACCGGAAGGACCTGGAGGAAATCCCCGAGAGCGCCCGGAACCAGCTGCGGTTCATCTGGCTGGAAACGGTGGATGACGCCCTGGGGGCGGCCCTGGAAACCTAGGGTCGCTGGCCGCCCTTTGGTTTCCCGGAAAGAATCCGGGCGGTCCGGGCGGCCGAGGGACTAGCATCTCCGGCAACTGACCCTGGAGATGTACCTATGCGTTCGACGGCGTCCCTGGTTTCGGCTGGCCTGCTGTGCAGCGTCGGTCTCGTCTTTGCGGCCACGGGGCCCGCGTTAGCGGGCGCGCACACCGGCGCTGGCGGCAAGCCCAAGGCACCACCGGCTCCGGATGCGTTCTACGAGCACACCGGGTTTGAAGGGCGGGAGCAAGTCCTTACCGACGCGATCACGAAGGCCATCCGCGAGGCCAAGCCCAGGGACGGTGAAACCCTGAACTTCACCCCGGCCCAGCAGCAGATGCTGGGCGCGGCCGTGGGCAAGGCCATTAAGACCATCAGCAACGACACGCCCTACCAGCACGAGATGAACGATGCCCTGGTCAAGGCGCAGCTCACCACCATCCAGTTCGCCAAGGACAACGGGATGGTGAAGGAGCTGGTTGATCACGAGGTGAAGACCCAGAGCTTCATGCTTTCCCGGGTGGGCAACATGATCCGCAACGGCGGCAGTCCAGAGCTGGGGACCATTGCCCTCACGGAGCGCACCGCCTGTTTCTACCAGCTGGTCCAGAACTACCAGCGCACAGGCACCACCATGCGCTGGAAGTCCCCTTACGGCAACGTTCTGGCGGTGAGCGTACCGATTGGCCAGCACAATCTGACGGAGCAGGAGGTCCATGAGATCTACTCCGTGCCCCTGCTGAAGCAGCAGGCCGCGGTCATGGGCATGGCTATCGAGATCTCACCCTGGCAGGCGGATGGCTGGGTCACCATGACGATCAAGGTCCCGGAAAAGGTCGCCGCCCTCTAGTTACTCCGGGGAGCGGCCTCGCCGCTCCCCGGGCTTCGTCCCGGTTACAATGGCTGGCTGATGCCGGCCAATCTCACCCCTGTCTACCGCAAGGCCGAAGAGGCCTACCGCAATGCCCGGGAGCCTGGGGAGAAGCTCGAGCATCTCAAGGAGATGCTCCGGACCATTCCGAAGCACAAGGGCACGGATCACCTCCAGGGCGATATCAAGCGCTGGATCAAGGAGATCACCGAAGAGATCGGTGCGGCGAAACAGAGCGGCAAGAAAAAGGGCCCGGTGCACTCCATTCGGCGGGAGGGTGCGGCGCAGATTGCCCTCCTCGGGGCGCCGAACGCGGGCAAGTCCCAGCTTCACTCCCAGCTAACGGGGTCCAAAGCCGACATCGGCCCTTACCCCTTCACGACCAAATTGCCCCAGCCGGGGATGCTGCCCTTCGAGGACATCTACTTTCAGCTCGTCGACATGCCACCGATTTCCAGCGACTACATCGAAGGCTGGATCGTAAACTCACTGCAGCCCGCGGATGGTGTGCTGGTGGTGGTCGACCTCGCTGATCCGGCTTGTGCCGAACACATCCAGGCCATCCTTCAGCAGCTCACGGAACGCAAGATTGACCTGCACGGTTACTGGCCGGGGCTCCGCAGCCCGAAGCCGCTGCCCGAACCGGCCTTCGACGAGGACGGGGAAGAAATCATTGGCGACCCGTTCCGCATTTCCCTGCCGGCCATCCTGGTGGGGAACAAAAGCGACCTGGTCAACGATCCGGCGGCGGAGCTGCAAGTGCTCACGGAACTTCTGGAACTCGACTTCCCGACCGCCCACGTGTCGGCGCTCACCGGCGCCGGTTGTGAGACCGTCAGTGCCCTGCTTTTCAAGGCACTGCAGATCGTCCGCGTTTACACCAAGCAGCCGGGCAAGCCGGCCGACACGAGCCGCCCCTTCACGCTGCGCCGCGGGCAGACGGTTTTTGATGTGGCCACCCAGGTGCACAAGGACATCGCCACCGGCCTCCGGTACGGCAAGATCTGGGGCACCGAAGCGTACGCGGGCCAGCAGGTCGGGCCGGAGCACGCGCTCGCGGACAAGGACATCATAGAGCTGCACATGAAGTAGGAGCGCCCTGCAGGAGCGCCTTGAGGCGCGATGGCTATCGATCGCGCCTCAAGGCGCTCCTGCAGGGCGCTCCTCCGGCGTCATTCCGCCGGCGGCGGCGTCCGGTCCACCGTGACTTCCTTCGTGCGCGTCTGCGTCGCCGGGTCGTAGCTGCTGGTGACATCCCGCATCAGGGTGCTGCCGTTCGGGTTGGTCACCAGAGTCTCCCGGTGGTAGCCCGTATCAGTGCGGGTAGTCACGTCGTTGACAGTCCGGGTCTTGCCGTTGGGCCCGGTGGAGGTGATGTCCCGGGTGCGGGTTCCCGCTTCCCGGTCCCGGGTGACGACGGCATCCCGGGTGGCCGTCTTGCCGTTCTGGCCGGCCCAGGTGGTTTGCCGGTCGTAGCCTGTGGCCGTGCGCTGGGTCTGGATGGTCTTCGTTCCTTCGCGCTTGCCAGAGTGGTTACCGGACTGGTTACCGGACTGGTTGCCGGCGAGGGCCGTCGACTGCAGTGCCAGGGCAGCGAGGACGGTAGCCAGGGCGCAGGCAGAGGCACGTTGCGTACGCATCGAGATTTTCATCGCAAGCTCCTTCGCAGTTGATTGGGTCTCAGGAGCAAGAACGCGGCAGGCTGCGGTTGGTTGACGGGCGCAGCCTGCTCTACGGCGCGGGCGACCGGGGTGGGCGGCGGTTCATCCGGCGCTCCAGCAAGCGCTGACGCTGCTGGGGGGTGAGGCCCTGCCACCGCTCCCGCAGGGCGCGGCGCTGCTCGGGGCTCATCTCGCGGAAGCGGCCGAAGTTCTCCCGGACCCGGGCCTGCTCCTCGGGGCTCATCGCCGCATAGCGCTGGAACTGTGCGCGAAACAGTTCGCGCTGCTCTGGCGTGATCTTTTGCCAGCGGCTGAAGCGCTGACGGGCGGCCTCGCGTTGCTCCGGATCCAGCTGGGTCCAGCGCGCGACGCCCGCGGCGAGACGACTGCGCCGTTCGGCAGGGAGTTCATCCCAGCTGCCGGCGAAACGCTCCAGCAACTGACGCTGCTCCGGACCGAGCTGCTCCCAGGTCGGCGGCGCGGCCGGGCTGTCGGCGGCGCCCGCCAGCGTCGTCGTGAGCAGCAGCGCCAGGACCGCAAGGGCTTGCACCCATGCGCACCGCGTCTGAAGGTACTTGGGCATAACGGCCATCGGTCAGCCCGCTGCCTCGAGCTCAGCCTGCAGCTCGGCAGCGCTCAGCGCGGGATCGAGCCAGGCGTAGAATTCCAGGCCCTCCATCATCTCCAGGTTCTCGTCGCCCAGGAGAACATCCAGGTCCTGGGCGACGAGCGGATTGGCAGCGGTCTGCTCCGGCGCAGGCACGGGGTCGACTCCACGGCCCACCCAGACGCTGACGATGAGCAGGGCGACGGCGGCGCTGCTGAAAGCCGGCATCAGCCAGCCGCGCCGAACGCCGGCAGGCCGCAAGCCCGCCAACGCCAACCGCCGCGCGCGATTCAGGCGGGAGCGCGTGGTGGCGTCGAGCTCATCCGCGCTCTGGCGCAACAGGTCGCCGGCAGTGGCAGCCAGACGCTGCTCGTCGGTGGTCAGGTCCGGTTGCTCACTCATGGCCAGTGGTCTCCAAGCAGGTTCCTCAGGGCGTGTACCGCCCGGGAGTAGTGTGTCTTGACGCTGCCTGCGGTGCACCCCATGGCTGATGCCGTGTCTGCGACATCCAGGCCTTCCACACTGCGCAGGAGGAAGGCCTCCCGTTGCCGGGCAGGGAGACCCTTAAGGGCCGCTTCGAGGGCCAGCATGGCCGCCCCGCGGGCCAGTTCGGTGTCCGGCGTGAGGTCCCGGGTATCTGGCAGGTTGGCGACCGGGTCCTGGTCTTCCTCCCCGTCGGCAGCAGGCTCGAACCAGGCCAGCACGCGCCGGCGCACGGCCTGACGCCGCTGGTGATCGGTAATCCGGTTGGTGAGGATACGGAAGAACAGGGGTCGCCACTCCTCGCTGGGCCGGGAACCGTAGGTCCGGACGAGACGGATCATGGCGTCCTGAACGACATCGAGAGCTTCGTCCCGGTCGCGCACGGACACCAGGGCAATGCGGAAGGCCCGGCGCTCCACCTCGGCGAGAAACCGGTCCATGGCACGAGTCTCGTCCAGGGCTCCCTCCTTGGGCGGGCAGCAGAGCGCCCACTCCGCATTCAACATAAGCATACAACCGTGGCTTCCCTCGGGGACTAACGCAGCCGGCGGCGGCCGGTTGACAGGCCACCCGCGGGCCCCGGGCCGCCTAGAAGCTGGCCTGGAGGCCGAGCCCGCCAAACCAGACCGTGTCCAGGCTGTCGCTGTCGGTGACCCCGAGGGTCAGGTAGGCCGTGAGGCCCGGGTTCATTTCGCGGCTGGCGGTTCCCGACAGGGCGTTACCGACGAGGCCGGCGAAGTATTCCTTCTGGTAAAGGTAGTCGACGGCCCAGGAAAAGCGACTGTCGGCGGCCCCGTACCGCACCCCGGTCCCCCAGTAGTTGTCGAGGAGGGCGTTCTCCGCACCGATGCGGGAGACCGCACTCAGGGAGAGCTGGCTGGTGACCCGGGAAGCAAACTGCCGGAAGATCGCCGGGCGGGTCTGCTCCAGCCGCTCCAGCGCCGGCGAATCAAAGGCGCAGCTGGTGGCTGAATACTGGTAGTCCATGCCGCGGAGGTAGCCGCCCCACTCCGCCCCATTGAAGGTCAGGCCAAGACCCAGGCCGGTATTAGCGAGCGAGCAGTTGGCCGTGGCCGCTACCGGGATCTGCTGGCCGTTCCGCAGCGTCACCAGACCCCGGGCCGTGAAGGTCTCGAAGTCGCTCTGCCGGGTCTGGCCGAGAACCGAGACGGTCCAGGCACCGGCAGACACGTCGAACGCGGCATTCAGCGCGTCGGCCGTTACCACGTCCGGATCCTGCCAGCCCAAGTAGGACAACTCGAAGCCCAACGGTCCGAAGTCATGCCGGCCACCGAGCTCAAGGCCCCGGGGGGAGAGGCCCGAGAGGGTGTCGCTGGCATCAGCGTAGTTGGCGGCCAGAAACCACTCGGTGCGTTCGCTGGCGTACCAGCTGACGTTGCCCGCCAGCCCCACGCCGCCCTCCCCATCAGCCTCGGCGTACAGCCCCAGACTCCAGTCCGGAGCTGCCGGGCTCTCGTCCGCCTCAGCGTGTGACACCAAAACAAGGGCCACGACGAGGAAGGCCGCCAGGTTAGTGGCTGCCCCGAAAGCGGCCTGTATTCTTGTTCCGCTCACTTGGGGTGTTGTAACGGCCCCGGTCGGAATCCGTTGACAGGATGCCTCCATCCACCCACCCACTGGCTCCGTAGAGGACGACGAACGGGCTGTCGCGCCCCAACGCTCCTACGGCTTCTTCGGGCCGAACAGGGCGTCCATGGCTGACTTGGCTGCCGACTCGGCGGCCGCGCCCGCCGCGTCGAAGGCCCCCGGACGGGGCTTGAACCAGTCGCAGAAATTGGCGCGCTCCTTGTCCCGCACCTCCTCGGCATCCTCCTCCCGGCACTGCTTCGGGCGCGCCCGGTCGTAGGACTTGCACAGGCGGCACACGTGGAGCTGGCTGCGGCAGGCGCGACACTCCTCCGAGCGCCCGACAGGCAGACGGAGCGCGGCCAGCGAAGCGCCACAACGCCAGCACTGCAGTTCGTCAGTCATCCGGGAATGGGTGGTGACATTGGCTATTGGCGAGCAGGGTTTAGACTGGTGGCCAGTTTAACGCGGGAGCCCACGCTATGGCCGGAGACCAGATCAGTGCGAAGCCAGAGGGTGAACCGGGGTTTACCGTCGGCAGTTTCTTCCTGCGGCTGTTGTTCGCCCTGACGGTCGTGCTGCTGACCTTCAATCCCAGCGGCTTTTCCTTCTTTCACTGGGCCCGGGATGCCTTCTTCAGCAGCAGCCTCGGGCCCCTGCACGTGCTGGCCGGTATCGCTCTGCTGATTGGCTGGGTGCTGTTCGTCCAGGCCACCCGGCAGGCGCTGGGCCTGTTCGGCATCCTGCTGGTGGGCAGCCTGTTCGCGGTGCTCGTCTGGATGCTGTTCTTTTATGACGTGGTGAACTCAACCTCCAGCAGCACCCTGACCTGGATCATCCTGATCGGCGTTGCCGTCATCCTCACCGTGGGGATGTCCTGGGCCCACAGGCGCCGCCGCTTGTCCGGCCAGGCCACGGTGGACGAGGTCCGGGGCTAGCGGATTGATGCCCCCAGGTGAATGAATATCACCCGTTTGGGTGATTCTTTTCAGAAATCATCGCGCTATAACCACAGCCGGCTGGGCGGGTCCTCGATCCTCCATAGAGGCGACTCAGCCCAACCCCCGGCCCTGCCCCACGCGGGCCCCGGCCCTGCCCCACGCGGGTCGGGGGTTGATTTTTCCTGCCCTGGCCCGCCTTGGCCGCTCCGGCCCTTATGCTGTCTACCGTATGCTCTCCAAATGGGCGGCTGGTTCTGGCTGATTGCACTCGGGCTCTTTCTCGTCCTGATCGGGCTCTACATGCACTGGAGCGTGATTGTCCTGGGCGCCCTGCTGCCTTTCGTCCCCGTCGTGGCGGAACTCCTCCGGCGGCGGCGGGCGAGAAGCGCTCGGTCAGATCCGCCTGAAAACTGACCCTAGAAGCTGACAGTGGGCGGGACGTTGGCCAGGGACCACACTTCAAAGGGTACGAGCTTGCTCGCGAAAGGATCGCTGTAGAGCTGATCCACCAGCCAGCGCTTGCGCATGGCCTCCTGGCTCGCCAGGTCTGTCGCCGTGACGCTGGCCGCAGCGCGCCGGGGAATCAGGTCCAGGTAGGCATCCGTGAATTTCTCGAAGAGGCCCTCAATCAGTTCGTAGGAGCGGGCCACGTCCCCGGGGAACACCGGCGGCCCGTAGAACGACACGCCGCTGGGATCCGGTTTGCGCCGGAAGGCAGTAATGGTGTCCTCTGTGCCCTTGACCATCAGGCCCCGGTACACGGCGGGGCTCTTGCCGTAACTGGCAAACTGCTGATCGACGACGCTGGTCAGCAGTTGCATGTCTTCAGCCACGCGGGTGCCGTTCATCACGCCGAGCCAGCCCCCGGCAAAGCCGCTGCCATCCTCGTAGAACTGGAGTACCAGCGTGGCATGGAGCATACCCACCAGCGGTGTCTTCGGGTGCACGTCGATGGAGTAGAAGCGGCTCCAGACCAGGACACCTTCCCGGCGCCCCGGCTGGGTTTTCTTGCCCTCCGCAAGCATGCGGCCGAGCTTCTCGACGAGCGGGCCGCGGGTCACCCGGACGGAGTAGATCGAGTCGTCGGTCTCGCGACTCAAAGTGTCCTGGGGACCGGTCAGGGCCACCCCCCCGTTCAGCGCCTGGGCCCGGGCGAAGTACTTCTGGTCCGCCCGGTCCATGAAACCCACCATGCGCAGCGCCAATGCCCTGTGCTCCGGGGCCAGGCGTTCCAGTCGATCGTCGGTGGTGCCGGTAGCAGCCACCGTCAGGGAACTCCACAACAGGGCGCCGGTTGCCAGGAGCAGCACCGGACCAGAGCCATTCTTGTCTGCCACGTCATGACCTCGGCATATGCATGCAACCAAACTGACTATCCAGCCCCCCGGCGCGTGGGTAAGCTGGGGACCCCGGCCGTTAACCACTGCAAATCTATCCCCATGGACCCGACGGGACAAATGGTTCTCGCCAACCGGCTGGCTGATGGCCAGGTCGTCTTCCTGGCGACCGACGGCAGCTGGGTTGAGGACATCGCCCGGGGTGCTCTGGCCCGGGATGCGGTTGCAGCGCAGCGGCTCCTGGCGGACGCGCAGCTGGCGGAGTCCCGGAACGTCGTGGTCGAGCCCTACCTGATCGACATTCGGGATGCGGCAGGACGCCGGCAGCCGGTAGCCTTCCGGGAAGCCATCCGGGCCGCGGGCCCGACCGTCCGGACCGACCTCGAGGGTTAGCTGAAACGCCATGTACCGCTACGATGAATTCGACCACACGCTGGTGGCAGAGCGCGTCGCCACCTTCCGGCGGCAGGTTGCCCGGCGCCTCTCAGGCGACCTCTCGGAGGACCAGTTCAAGCCCCTGCGCCTGATGAATGGTCTTTACCTCCAGCTGCACGCCTACATGCTCCGGGTCAATATTCCCTACGGCTGCCTCTCCTCCAGGCAGCTGCGCCAGCTGGCCTTCATCGCCCGGCGCTACGACCGGAACTTCGGCCACTTCACCACGCGCCAGAACATCCAGTACAACTGGATCAAGCTCGACGAGACCCCGGATGTGCTGGCGGCCCTGGCGGCCGTCGAGATGAACGCGATGCAGTCCTCGGGAAACTGCGTGCGCAACATCACCGCGGATCAGTTCGCGGGGCGGGCACAGGACGAGATCGAAGACCCGCGGCCCTGGTGTGAGCTGATCCGCCAGTGGTCCATCCTGCACCCGGAGTTTTCCTACCTGCCCCGCAAATTCAAGATCGCGGTGTCGGGCGCACCCCAGGACCGGGCCGCGGTGAAACTGCACGATGTGGGCCTGTACCTGCGGCCCAACGGGGCTGGGGTCATCGGCTTCGAGGTGATCGTGGGCGGCGGTCAGGGGCGCTTGCCTTACGTCGGCCATACCATCCGGGAGTGGCTGGCCAAGGAAGACCTGCTGTCCTACCTGGAAGCCATTCTGCGCATCTATAACCTGGGCGGTCGCCGGGACAATCCCCAGAAGGCCCGCATCAAGGTGCAGGTCAATGCGCTGGGCGCTGAGGAGTTTCGCCGGTTGGTGGATGAGGAGTGGGAGCAGATCCGCTTCACTCCGCAACTCACGGTTCCCCGCGCGGAGATCGAGCGCATCACAGCCTACTTCGCCGACCCGGCGTGGGAGCAGCTGACCGATGCCTCGGCAACGGTCGCCCGACAGCGCAGCGCGGACCCGGCTTTCGACGTCTGGAACCGGGCCAATGTCGTGGCTCACCGGAGGCCAGGTTACGCCATCGTCAATCTGTCCCTGAAGGCCCCGGGTATTGCCCCCGGCGACCTCACTGCCGACCAGATGGACAAGGTAGCCGAACTCACCGACCGTTTCAGTCTGGGTGAGTTGCGGGTGTCCCATCGGCAGAACCTGGTGTTCCCGGATGTCCAGCAGGTCGACCTGCAGGCGCTGTGGCAGGCACTGCAGGGCGTATCGCTGGCCACGCCCAATATCGGCACCCTGACGGACATCATCGCCTGCCCCGGACTCGACTTCTGCGCGCTGGCCAATGCCCGGGCGATTCCGGTCGCCCAGGATATTGGCCGGCACTTCACCGACGTGGCGGCGCTGCAGGACATCGGCGAGTTGACCATCAATATCTCGGGCTGCATGAACGCCTGCGGCCACCATCACGTGGGTCACATCGGCATCCTTGGGGTCGAGAAAAACGGGCTGGAGTTTTACCAGCTGACTCTGGGCGGTTCGTCCGGCGAAGACGCGTCGCTGGGTGATCGCCTGGGCCGCAGCATCTCGGCTGCCGAAGTGCCTGTGGCGATCGAAGCCATAGTCACCCGGTACAAAGCCCTCCGGGAGGGTGAGGAGCGCTTCCTGGATACTTACCGGCGCGTGGGCCTGGAGCCTTTCAAGGAAGCCGTTTACGGCCAGAATCCCCCGCGCCGCCAAGCAGTAGCCTGATGGCTCTGATTCGTGAGGGCCGGCTGGTGCCAGATCCGTTCACGGATGCGTCAGGACTGGAGAATCTGCCCGCCGGCGTGCCGCTGATCGTGAGCCTGGAGCAGTGGCAGACGCGGCGGAGCGCGTTGCTCGCCTCCGGGCAGCGGCTGGGACTACGCCTGAAGAGCGATCAGCCTCCCCGGCTGATCGCGGCAGACCTCGGGTACTTCAGCGTCATTGCCCTCGAGTTCCCGAAGTATCGCGATGGCAGGGCCTACACTCACGCCCGGATGCTGCGCGAGCGCTTCAAGTTCGCCGGCGAGATCCGCGCAGTGGGAGATGTACTGCAGGAGCAGCTGCACTTCATGCACCGCTGCGGCTTCGACACCTTCGACGTGACGGGGCCGGATCCGGAGAAGGCCTGGCGCACGATCGCCGGCGATCACACCGTCGCCTACCAGGCGACGGGCGACGGCCAGCCCCGGGCCCTCGACCTCCGAAAAGGTACCGGACCTTAGTTGTTTGGTTTCTTTAGTTGTTGCGACTGCAACAACTAAAGAAACCAAACAACTAAGGTCCGGTACCTTTTGGCTTTGGTGCGGGCCCCGACGGCGATGGCCACCTGGTTAGGTCCCAGGCGAAAGCGGAAATAGTTGGACTGGGGCGGCACTGGCTCATCGAAGACCTGCTGGGGCGGAGCCTTCAGGAGGTGGTTCTGCACGACGTCACGAATCGCGGCGACCGTCTTTACCACGCCCTCCACCACCGGCACGGGGAGCATGAGCCACACGGCCTTGGGGGGGGTTCAGCTGCTTGATGAATGCCTCAATGGAGGACGTGCCCTTCGCGCCGGCGGCGTTAAGTTCCGCCACCGCCTCGGCATTGGCGTCAAACACCACACACTCGTGGCCGTGCTGCATGAGGCGGCGCACCCTATTGGCGCCCATCCGGCCGAGGCCGATCATTCCGAGTTGCATTGCGACTCCCCAGGTTGGCGGCGACCAGCTGGCCCCGCGCAAATTCACACCGGGCCCCGCTACTGGCCCGCGGCACGCTATCGACCCCCATCTTGTCGACCCGCAGTGGCCACCGCTTGAGTCAGGAGTGAGACGCGGTTCGCTCGTTGACGTGCCTGAGTGTACCCCAGCATCATCACCCCATGACTCTGCGCGCCACCGTCGTCCCCGTTACCCCCTTCCAGCAGAACTGCTCCATCATCTGGTCGGCAGAAACACTCGAGGGCGCCGTGATCGATCCTGGTGGTGACCTCGAGCACATTCTGGCGACGGTGGCCGATGCGGGCGTGCGTCTCACCAAGATCCTCCTGACCCACGCCCATATCGATCATGCCGGGGCGACCCAGGCCCTGGCCGAGCGCCTGGGCCTGCCCATCGAGGGACCCCACCCGGAGGACCAGTTCTGGATCGACCTGCTGCCGGAACAGGCACGGATGTTCGGCTTCCAGCCGGTAGCCAAATTTACGCCGACGCGCTGGCTGCACCAGGGCGACACGGTGCAGGTGGGCCCGGAGACTCTGGAGGTTTACCACTGCCCGGGGCACACGCCTGGCCATGTGGTGTTCCATTCGCGGGCCGACCGGCTCGCCTTCGTTGGCGATGTGCTGTTCGCCGGGTCCATCGGGCGGACCGATTTTCCCCGGGGCGATCACGCCACGCTGGTCCACTCGATCACGAGCAACCTCTGGCCGCTGGGCAACGACGTCACCTTCGTGCCGGGACACGGCCCCACCTCCACCTTCGGGCAGGAACGGGCGAC
>SHZI01000049.1 GCA_009692345.1 Gammaproteobacteria bacterium
GCGTCCCACCAACGTGTCCCGCGTCCCGATCCTCAGCGGCGTGAGCCGCAACGAGATCACCCGAGTTCGCGCCCAGCTCGAGCAGCAGGCCGAGCCTGCCCCGAACAAGACCACCGATGCCACGCGGCTGTTGTCGGGCTGGCACCAGGCACGGGCGGGACCGGGCGCCCCGCGCAAGCAGATGCGGCTTGGTCTCGGCGTGTTTCTAATTGCGGGCGAATAGCTACCGGGACGGCACCACGCACGTGGTCTTCGGGCCGCTGGACTTCATGGCGCGGCTGGCGGCGCTGGTGCCGCAGTCGCGGATGCACCTGACGCGATTCCACGGGGGGTTCGCGCCACCCAGCACACTCCGAGCCCAAGTCACGCCGGGCGGGCGGCGAGAAACTGCACGGTCGCGTGACCTCTGCCAGGCCCTTCCAGGCCCTGCCGGTGGCCGATCGCGGCGCCGGCTCGACGGCCAGGGGTTTTGTTCGGCTGATACTCTAATGGCGATTACGACCTGTCCGCAGGACCCCGCGCGCGACGAGCTTGCCTTCCGTGGAGTGCCATGCCACGTGGGCGATATCGCCTACGCGGACGAGGACGACGTTGTCCCCATGCCTGCGTCGGCGTAAACGCCTCTACGCGGCTACGAGGTGGCGGACACCGCGCGCGCGATCAGCACCGTCAGCATCAGGATCGCGAGCAACACCTGCAGCACCATCACGCTCTTCGCGAGGCGCGAAACCACCGCCTCAGAGGTCGGTCCATACGTCGAATTGACGTTGAAGGAGATAAAGAGGTAGTCGACGACATCCGGCATCGGTGGGGCTTCGTCGCGCCGATTCGGCCAGACGAACGCACCACCAGGGGTGCGAATGTCGATCACGATGTAGACGATTGCGAAGACCAGCACGCTCGTGCCATAGACGGCCGCGACGTCCCAGAGCGAGCCGAGGTTATGGCCGTGTCGCCCCGCCGCACTTCCCACCATCAAGATGACGTTGGCAACGACCTGTGCCACCGAGAAGGTCAGGTAGATGGCAGCGACCCGGAACAGCCACGTTGGGTAGGGCTTGTAGATCACGATAATCAGGCTCAACGTGACCAGCACGAAGATGGCTGTGCCAATCCATTCGAGTGGGCGCTCGACGGACGCCGACACACCCGTCAAGACTTGGGTCCGTACGAGGTAGCGGCCGAGCGTGGTGTTCAAGATCCAGACGACCGTCGTGGCGACGATGATCAGTAACCGTCCGCGCCCCTCGTTCAGGTGCGCATAAAGTTGCTCTGCGGGGGCCAGCTTGATTGTCACATTCTGTTGCACACTGACCTCCACGTTCGCGGGGATGAGTGTACCTCAGGGTCGTCAGCTGCGAACGCCGCGGCAAGTGCCGCGGCTCCGACGACCAAAAATACCCCCAACGGGATTCGAACCCGTTCGGCCGCCTCATGCGCCAGGTGTTCACGAAGGAGCGCGCGCGGATACGCTGGTCAGCAACGCCGGCGGGTGCGCGATGTCCGAGCCCGCGTTGGTCACGCGTGCCGCAAAGTCTCCTGGTGGAAGATGTAAAGACCTACTGTTAATAAAGTAGCTGCTACGTAAAACCAAGGGCTTACTGTTTCTCCCAACCAAAGGGGGTGCAATTATTTCTTCTCTTCCAGCTTCTTCGGCACGCTTCCAAAATCCATTGTGCTCTCTGCTGTTAGATAAGCGAACACGGCATACGCCGCCACCTGCTGGTCGAGGGCTTTCGGATCGACTTTATCGAGCGTGTCATTTGCAGTGTGGTGCAGATCGAAATAATCGGTACCGTCCTGCTGCAGAGAGGCCCATGGCATGCCGAGCGCCACGCTGGGACCGATGTCGGGGCCAGCGCCGCCTTTGCCTTTCTCCGTGGTGATGCCCAGCGGTGCGAGCACAGTGCCGATTTGTTCCAGTACTGGCCACACTTCTTCGCTGACACCTGCAGTTAGCGCGTAAATCCGTCCGGCACCGAAATCGCTTTCAGCGCCGATTTGATGGTTGGCGACGGTATCTTTGTGGGTTTCGGCATAGGCCTTGGCACCGTATAAACCCTGTTCTTCGTTGGCGAAGGCAATCACGCGAATGCTGCGGCGCGGGGCCTGTTCCATTGTGCCGATTAATGCACCGGCCGCCATCGTGATGCTCACGCCGGCGCCGTCGTCGACGGCACCGGTGCCCAGATCCCAGGAATCCAGATGGCCGCCGATAACGACGAATTCATCCGGTTGTTCGCGGCCGCGAATTTCGCCAATGACATTGTGCGAAGTGTAGGTACCGTTGAAGCCAGCCACGATATCCAGACGCAAAGTAACCGGCTTGCCGCGCTTCAACATGTTTTCAAGCAAGTCTGCATCGGGAACGGAAAGTGCGGCAGCAGGGATTTTGTTGACTGCTGCGTCGTAACGCATCTGGCCGGTATGCGGCAGGCGATCACTATCGGTGCCGACGGAACGAATGACAATCGCAACCGCCCCTTTTTTTGCCGCTTCGACTGCGCCTTCACTTCGTCCGGCGACGACCGGGCTGTAACCCGAACCATTCTTGTGGCGCTCCATGCGTTTGTTGATGAAGGCAATCTTGCCGTTCAAACTGTTTTCCGGTGCGACCTTCAGTGCGTCGAGGCTGGCGAATTCGACGACTTCTGCATCGAGCGGTTTTCCATCGGTACCGATGCTGCCGCCCAGTGTGGTGATTAATAGCTGCTGCGGGAATGGCGATAAAACGTCCGCTTTCTCAGGCCCGCGTTGCCATACCGGAAATGTCACCGGCTGCAAGATCACTTTGTCGTAACCGAGCGCCTTGAATTGTTGTTCGGTCCACGCGACTGCTCTCGCATCGGCAGGCGAACCGGCCATACGCGGGCCGATTTCGGTCGTCAGTGATTCAAGCAATGCGTAGGCTTCGTTTTGTTGCAATGCGTTGTCGCGCAACTCGGCGGCCCTGTTCAAACTTGTGGCATCGAGTAATTGTGAGTCGGCGGCCAAAGACGCGTGGCTAAGCAAACAAAGACTTAAAGGCAAAATAAAACGGGTCATTGAGGGCTCCGGAAAGAACAACGCCGACATAAAGCCGGCGTTGCGCAACAGGGGTAAACGTAGCTTACTATTTTTCAGCAAGTTGCGAATGTCAGTCAGTAACACCATATCTTCTGCTGCCGCTGGACTTCATGGCGCGGCTGGCGGCGCTGGTGCCGCGGATGCACCTGACGAGATTCCACGGGGTGTTCGCGCCACCCAGCGCACTCCGAGCCCAAGTCACGCCGGGCGGGCGGCGAGAAACTGCACGGTCGCGTGACCTTTGCCAGGCCCTTCCAGGCCCTTCCAGGCCCTGCCGGCGGCCGATCGCGGCGCCGGCTCGCGGCGTGACGGGGGGCCGGCTCGACGGCCTGAGAGTCCTCGGCGGCCAGGGGTTTTGTTCGGCTTATACTCGGCGGGGTCCACAGCCTTTTCAGTCGCCGCGAGGTCGGCGAGCATGACCTCGGTGTTGATGACCTCGATGTCATGGATCGGGTCCACCTTGCCGGCAACGTGCACGACATCGTCGTTCACGAAGCAGCGCACCCCGTGGGCGATCGCGTTCGTTTCGCGGATGTTGGCGAGGAACTGGTTGCCGAGGCCCTCGCCCTTGGAGGTGCCCTCGACGAGGCCGGCGATATCGACGGTGGTCGGCACAACCTTCTGCGGATTTACAATAGCCGCGAGCTGCTGCAGGCGCGGATCCGGCACCGCCACGACGCCGACATTCGGGTCAATGGTGCAGAACGGATAGTTCTCGGCCGCGATGCCGGTGGCAGTCAGCGCGTTGAACAGCGTGGACTTGCCGACGTCAGGCAGCCCGACGATTCCGCAGCGGATGGGCATGACAGATCCGGGCCGGCACAGGGGGCGGCCATCCTGGCGGGCGCTGGACTGAGTGCAAAGCGCTGCGCTGGAAGTCGTAAAAAAACCCCCCGGCAGGGTGCCGGGGGGTCTGTTCGCAACGCAGCCGCGGATCAGAAGTTCCAGGCTACGCCGACACTCATGGAAACCGTCGAAGTGGTAGCGCTGAATGGGGTGGGAATTTCGACCCCGTCTTCAAAAAAAGTATTGACCGTGTCCTGGTACGTGGTGGTGCCAAAGTTCGCGTACTGGACCTGCAGCCGGCCGGACAGACGGTCGGTGAGCATCGCCTCGATGCCACCGGCGATGGCGAAGCCGACCTCGCTACCGGAGTCAGTGAAGCGGTCGCCATCGTCATTGTTTTCGAAGTCCAGGTCGGCCCAGGCCGGACCCACACCGACGAAAATCACGGCGTTATCCACGGCGACACCCACCCGCCCCAGCAGGGCGCCGGTGTAGTTGATGTCGGTCGTCAGCGTTTCATCGCCGTCAGGGGCGCCCGTTTTGGAGACGTCGCTGTTGTCGACGTAATTGAGTGCGAGCTCGACACCGTACACCAGCGCACCGCGCTGCCAGTTGTAGCCACCGAAAGCACCGATCGAAACGCCATCGTCCGTCAGTGCGTTCATATCCTGGTTGTCGTAGTAATCGTCCAGGTCACCGTAATCCGTGTTTGAGTGGGCATAAGCCAGCTGGCCGCCGGCATAGAAACCGGACCAGTCCGCCGCGTTGTGCTGAAGCCTCAAACCCTATTCTCAACAGCGGAAAAGGCGGTGGGTCCTCGCGACGTCGAATGGCCGGGCACCCAGACCGGGGCCATGCCCTGAAAGATGCCGTGAACCGGGGCCTGCGGCAGCCTGAGAACTGCCCAGACCGGCTGGCTGAACCTGAGACACTCAAGGGCGGCTGGAAGCTCACCGGCCAGGCGCTCGAGGACGGCAAGCGCCGGGCGGCGGCGGTCAGGTGCGGGCCATCGCCTGTCTCGAGGATCCCGTGGTCATCGGGAAGATTCTGGCGCACCTGGCACCACAGCGGCTGACGTCAGTCAGTACGGTCCCGCCGCTGCCGCCGCGCGGGCCGCCACGTCAGGGCGGGCTCCAGCGGCGTTAAGAGCGGATGGCCATCAGCCGGAGGGGCGCCGGCTCGACGGCCTGAGAGACATCGGTAGCCAGGGGTGTTTTCTGCCTATACTACGGACATGCGCCTCCGAGCCCTCGTCGACAACACGCCGAACGTGGCTATCCAGGGTTACGACATCGACGGACGCGTCACGTTCTGGAACAACACCTCTGAACACCTGTACGGATGGTCCGAAGAGGAGACCATTGGCCGTACGATGGACGGTTTCATCTTCACCAAAGAAGAAGCCGACGCTTATCGTCAAATGCTCGTGAACGTTTACAAAACGGGCACGCCGGTTCCGCCGACCGAGTTCATAGTTCACTGCCGTGACGGCACGGACTGCGTGGTTCTATGCACAGTCTTCCAGATTTCGGCGGAGGGCAAGCAGCCCGAATTCGTCTGCATGGACATCGATATCACCGACAAGAAGCGGCTCGAGGAACAACTGGCGCAGGGGCAGCGCGTGGAGAGTCTCGGGCGGCTCGCGGGCGGTATCGCGCACGATTTCAACAATCTGCTGACGACGATCATCGGCAACGCGGAGCTGGCCGATCGCGTCACCGCCGATCCGAAGATCCGCAATTATCTCAGGCGCATTGTCGAGGCATCGAACCGGGGCGCGGTGCTCACGCAACAGATTCTCACCTACGCGCGAAAGCAGGTCATCAATCCCGAGCGCGTCAACATCAACGAGCTGCTGCTGAAACTCTCCGCGTTGCTCTCGCGCCTCATCCGCGAGAATATCGAGTTCCAGATGGTGCTTGCGCCGGACCTCGCGCCGATCATGCTCGACCCGCTGCAGTTCGACCAGGTGCTGATAAACCTGATGGTCAACGCGCGCGACGCGATGCCCAACGGCGGCCAACTGACAGTATCGACCGCGAACGCCCACGTGATGCCCGAGGAGCACGGCGATGGGCTCGAAGCCGGCAGCTACGTCACGCTGACCGTGACGGACACCGGCTGCGGCATCGCGCCGGAGTACGTGCAGAAAATCTTCGAGCCATTCTTCACAACCAAGCCGGTCGGAAGCGGGACGGGGCTGGGACTTTCGACCTGCCTTGGCATCGTCAAACAAAACGGCGGGTACATCGAGTGCCGCAGCGAGGTAGGCAAGGGCACATCCTTTTACATTCACTTCCCGGTCTGCAACGGCTCGGAAGTCAGCAAGTCGGGCCTGCACACTCAGCCCGCCATCACCAAGCACACGGTCGTGCTCGTCGAGGACGAGGACCTCATCCGCGAACTGAGCGGCGAGGTGCTTGAAGAGGAAGGCTACAATGTGGTGCTCGCGCGAAACAGTGACGAGGCGATCAAATACGCCGAGAACGCGAGCGCTGCAATCGACATTCTGGTGACGGACGTCGTGATGCCGAAGACCAGCGGAACCGAACTGGCGCAGGTTCTTCGCAAGCGCCGCCCGGACCTGCCCGTACTGTTGATGTCTGGATATTCGGAGGCGTCGGTAGGCACGTTAGACCGGGGCGATCCGCGCACGGACTTTATTCCGAAACCGTTCACGCCGTCAGGGCTGGCTGCCAAAGTCCGCTCAATGTTAGAGCGCTTCGCGCAACCCAGATGATTACGCGCCGGAAGCGTTAGCGACGGTTCGCGTCTTGTTTGCGACAGGCATTGCCATCTCGGGAAACTCATCGCCCTGGCGCGGAAGTTTGCGCGCGCCTGCGAGCGACGGCCCCGGATCAGGCAGCAGTCGCGGCGGGCGGGCGACGCCAATCGTCGGGGCTTCTGCCCGAGCTGCGGGGCGCGGCGCATGACCGAGAGCGCCGCGCTGCTGGTCGATGCGGTGCTGCCGCGGGAGCCGATTCGCCAGCGGGTCTTGAGCGTGACCTTTGCCAGGCCCTTCCAGGCCCTTTAGCCTAACTGACGCACGCGCTCGAACAGGCACACCGCGGCCGCCGCGGCAATGTTGAGGGACTCTGTCTGGCCCGGCATCGGGATCGCGACCACGCTGGCCACCCTGTCCAGGAGTTCCCGGGACAACCCCGCCCCCTCGTTGCCGAAGATCAGGCCGATCTGGCCGGTGAGGTCTGCGTCAAAGACCGACTCGGTGGCCCGGAGGTGGGTGGCTATCAGGCGGCCCGGGAAAGTGGCGGCGAATCCGGCGAGGTCCGTGCCGGCGAAACAGTCCAGGTGAAAATGCGCCCCCATGCCGGCACGCAGCACTTTGGGCGACCACAGGTCGGCGCACTGGGCAGACAGATAGACCTGCCGGAGGCCCGCGGCCGCGGTGGAGCGGAGAATAGAGCCCAGGTTGCCCGGGTCCTGCACGTCCTCCAGCAGCACGCAGGCTTCGGGAATGGCAGGAACTGCCCGCGGTGCTGGAATCGGGATCAGCGCGAGGATGCCCGTGGGGGCCTGAACGGTGGACAGGCGGCGGAACAGGGCGTCGCTGAGTTCCAGGAGCGGGACGACCTCCAGCGTCCTCCGCAGGGCCGCCACCTCGGGGCGCTGCTGGCCGCTGCTGCTGACGATCAGCTGGGCCGGTGCCCCGAGCCGCAGCCGGTAACTGTCGATGAGGTGGACCCCGTCGAGCAGGGCCAGGCCAGCCTGCCGGCGGTCCCGCGCGGACTCGGCGAGGCCGAGGAGTTCCCGGAAGCGGGGGTTGTCGCTGGAGGTAATGAGGGTCATGGCAGCCGGCGCGTTAGGGTGGGGCACTTTACCGCAGGCGCGCCGTGGCCAATTCGGCCGGCCTCGAGTGCCTTGCGTTACAATTGCCCCTAACCTGTCGATAAACCCGACCGAGATCGAGTCCCTGCATGCTGCTGTCCCAAGCCCGAATCCTCTGCCTACTTGCCGCTGGCCTCCTGGCCGGCTGCGGGGGCGCCTCCAAGCCCGAAACCGCCGGTCCCAAGCCGAGCCTGGTGGTGACCACGGTCACGCCGGTCAAGCAGAAGATGGAGCGCACCATTGCCGTGTCCGGGTCGGTGGCTGCGTGGCAGGAGATGTCCCTGGGCGTGGAACTCACCGGGATCCGGGTGGCTGAGGTGCTGGTGGAAGTCGGGGATCAGGTGCGTGCCGGTCAGCCCCTGCTCCGGCTCGACGCGCGCACGCTCCAGGTGCAGGCCCGGCAGGCGGACGCCAGCGTGGCTCAGGCCAGGGCGAGTCTCCAGCTGGCGCGAGCCAATTCGGAGCGGGGCGCCACGCTGGTCAAACAAGGCCTGATCTCCTCCAGTAACGCGGACGAGCTCCTGGCGACGCTCACCAGCGCCGAAGCCCAGGTGGCGACGGCTGAAGCCGACCGGGATGCAGCCCGTCTGCGTCTCGGCTTCGCGACGCTGACGGCTCCCGATGCGGGGTTGATCTCGGCGCGGGCCGTGCAGCCCGGCCAGATCGTCTCTTCCGGCACAGACCTGCTGCGCCTGATCCGCCAGGGTCGGCTGGAGTGGCGGGCCGAACTCACCGAGACCGACCTGACCCGCGTGCCGATTGGCAGCGCAGTGGAGCTGGCGAGCCCCGGTGGCCAGACCATCCTGGGCCGGGTCCGCGCCGTCTCGCCGGCGCTTGATCCGGAAACCCGCACCGGCATCCTCTACGCCGATCTGCCCGCGCCCGGCGACCTGCGGTCCGGCATGTTCGCCCAGGGCCAGATCCTGCTGGGCGCGACCACGGCAGCGGTATTGCCCCGGGAAGCCATCGTATTCCGGGACGGCTTTCCCTATGTCTTCGTTGCCCAGGCAGCTGCCGACCAGGCCGGCCAGACCCGGTCGCGGGACCAGGAGGCTTTCAACGTTGTGCAGCGGCGCATCACCGTTGGCGCCCGGCGCGGGGATTTCACCGAGATCCAGAGTGGCCTCAAGCCCACGGAACGCGTCGTGGTCCGGGGTGCGGGGTTCCTGAGCGACGGTGACCTGGTCCGGGAGGTGGCCGGGGCGGCCCCGGTGCTGGCCCAGGAGCAGACCCCATGAACCTGTCCCTCTGGGGTATTCGCAACCCGATGCCCGCGGCGCTGATCTTCGCGATCCTGTGCGTGCTGGGACTGGTGGGCCTCGGCAAACTGCCGATCTCCCAGCTCCCTGACTTCGTCACGCCCGAGATTTCGGTCACCATCAAGCTGCCCGGCGCGACGCCGAACCAGCTGGAGACCGACGTGACGCGGCGGGTGGAAGACGCCGTGGCGTCAATTGCCAGCATCGACAAGCTGTCCTCGATCATCAGCGAAGGTCAGTCGAAGACGCGCATCATCTTCGACCTGGGCCAGGACATGGATCGGGCTCTCCAGGCCGTCCGGGATGCCGTGGAGCGCACCCGGCCTGACCTGCCCCAGGACATCGAGGAGCCCGTCATCGCGCGGGTGTCGCTTTTCGGCCCCACCTTGCTGGGCTACGCGGTCGTCGCGGACCGGATGGCGCCGGACGAACTGAGCTGGTTCGTTGACGACACGGTGCGCAAGGCCTTGTTCAGCGTGGCGGGCGTCGGCCAGGTCCAGCGCTCCGGTGGCGTCGAGCGTGAGGTGCGCGTGGACCTCCGTCCCGATTCACTGCAGGCCTTCGGGCTGACAGCGGGTACCGTGTCGGGCCAGCTGGCCCGCCTGCAGGTGGAGCTTTCTGGCGGCCGGACGACCCTTGGCGGCGGTGAGCAGGCGGTCCGGACGGTGGCGACCGTGCGCACGGCCGCAGATCTGGCCAATTACCCGATTTCCCTGCCGGATGGCCGCTCCGTCCGCCTGTCGTCCCTGGCGACGGTCATCGACGGCACGGCAGAACCCCGGGAGATTGCGCTACTCAACGGCAAGCCCGTCGTTTCGCTGGCCATTCAGCGGGCGGAGGACACCAGCGCTGTTGCCGTGGGTGGCGCCGTGCGCAAGAAGATTGCGGAACTGGAGGCTGCCCACCCGGGAGTGAGCTTTGTCGAGGTCGCATCCGGCGTGGAACCGGCGAAGGCATCCTATGACGCCTCGGTCACCATGCTTCTCGAAGGCGCTCTGCTGGCGGTCATTGTCGTCTGGCTGTTCCTGCGGGACTGGCGTGCCACCTGGATCACTGCGCTGGCGCTGCCCTTGTCGGTTTTGCCGACCTTCGCGGTCATGCAGTACCTGGGCTTCAGCCTGAACCTGCTCTCGCTGCTCGCCTTTGCGGTCGTGATCGGCGTGCTGGTGGACGATGCCATCGTGGAGATCGAGAACATTGCCCAGCACCGGGCCATGGGCAAGGCGCCACGCCAGGCCGCCATCGATGCGGCGGACGAGATCGGTATTGCCGTGATCGCCACCTCCGCAACCCTCGCCGCCGTGTTTGTGCCGGTGGCCTTCATGCCCGGCGAAATCGGCCTCTACTTTCGCGAATTCGGCTGGACGGCGGCGGCGGCGGTCCTCTTCTCGCTGCTGGTGGCGCGGCTGCTGACGCCCATGCTGGCTGCCCAGTTCATGGGCAAGAGCAGCACCGTCAGCCCGGAACCCGGCTGGATGCCGCGTTACCTGTCCTGGGTTGAGGCGGCACTGCGCCACCGGGGGCGCACCCTGGCCGTGGCGCTGGGGACCTTCGTGGTTTCTCTCGCCATCGTCCCGCTGATTCCCACCACCTTCCTGCCAGCGTCGGACCAGTCGCGGACGGATCTGCTGGTGAACCTGCCGCCCGGTGCGCGCCTCAGCGACACGCTCGCTGCTGCCGAGCAGGTCCGGGCGCTGCTCCAGCCCATGCCGGAACTCAAGAACGTCTTCGCGCAGATTGGCTCCCCACTGCTCGGTGGCTACGATGCTTCAACCCAGGCAGACGTCCGTAAGGCGGCGCTGACCCTGGAGTTCTCGGCCGACCGCAAGCGCCCCATTCAGGACATAGAAACCGAGGTCCGGGAGCGCCTGCGGGACCTGCCCGGGGTGCGGGTGAGTTTCGCCGCCCAGGCCCCCGGCGACCGGCTGGACATCGTGCTGGCCGGCAAGGATTCCCAGCAGCTGGCGATCGCCGGGCGCAGTGTAGAGGCAGCGCTGCGCACCCTGCCGGGCCTTGGCAGCGTGGCCTCCACAGCGTCCCTGCTGAATCCCGAAATCGTCATCGTCCCGGATGCCGCCCGTGCTGCGGATCTCGGCGTGTCCACGGTCGACATCGCCGCGGCGGCCCGCATCGCCACCAGCGGCGACTTCCGCCGCAACCTGGCCAAGCTCAACCTCGCCGACCGGCAGATTCCGATTCGGGTACAAATTGCGGACTCGTCCCTGAGTGACACCGCGCTGCTGTCCCTGCTCCGGGTGCCATCGCGCAACGGCACGGTGCCCCTCTCGTCGGTGGCCACGATTCGTGACGGCAGCGGACCGGCCCAGATCGAGCGCTTCAACCGGGAGCGCAACATCAAGGTCTCGGCCGAGCTGAACGGGCTGCCCCTGGGCAACGTCACGGCGGATCTGCGCCGCATGCCCGCCATGGATACGCTGCCGCCCGGAGTGCGGATCATCCCCAGTGGCGACGCAGAGGCGTTTGCGGAGATGTTCCTCGGTTTCGGCCTGGCCATGCTGGCCGGTATTGTCAGTGTGTACCTGGTGCTGCTGCTGCTGTTCCGCAGTGCCCTGCAGCCTCTGGTGATCCTGATTTCCGTACCCCTGTGCGGTGCCGGCGCCTTCGGTGGCCTGCTGCTGACGGGCTATGCGTTGTCCCTGCCGTCGCTGATTGGGCTGCTGCTGCTCACGGGCGTGGCCACCAAGAATGCCATCCTGATCGTGGACTACGCGCTCATCGGCGAGCGGGACCAGGGCCTGTCCCGCCACGACGCGATCATCGCCGCGTGCCGCAAGCGGGCCCGGCCGGTGATCATGACCACGCTGGCGATGGGTGCCGGCATGCTGCCCGTCGCGCTCGCTCTGGGTGCCGATGGCAACTTCCGGGCGCCGCTGGGCGCTGCCGTGATTGGTGGGCTCCTCACCTCGACGCTCTTGTCCCTGGTCGCCGTGCCCGCTGCCTACTCGGTGGCCGCCGACCTGATCGACTGGTGGCGCCGCAAGAATGGGGACATGCCTAATTCCCCCCCACAGCGCCTAAGCAGCGCTGCGGGGGGGAATTAGGCATGTCCCCATTCTTCTAGTCCCACTTCACGATCAGGTCGCCCCACTTCGCGTCTACCTGGGCCAGCGCCTCCGGCGCGAGCTCGACCAGGATCTCCCGGTTCGTCTTCGGGAAGGACGCGGGACCGTTTTCCCCGGGCAGCTGGCGGGTGGCGTCGATGACGATCTTGCTGGTCTTGTTGCGGTCCCGCTGGCTCGGGTCCAGCGGCAGGCCGGGCAGGTTGTCGAAGATCTTTGCTGCCGGGTTCGGCTGCCAGCGGGAACTGATGGCAGCCATAATCTGGGACATGTCCATCAGGTCCACGTCCTTGTCGAGGACGATGACCACCTTGGCCACCGGGTTGAACTTGCCCAGCTTCTCACCCGCCGCGAGGCCCTGACCGGGTGCGGTCTTGTCGATGCTGATGAAGAAGATGTTGTTGGCGTTGCTCAGGTAGTGAAAGTCCACGATCTCCGGCACGAACTTCTTCGAGAAGAGGTAAGCGGAGGCCACGCCCGGGGACTTGATCGGCCCCCGGTCTACGCCGGTGAAACTGTTGTGCAGCCAGGGATTGCGCCGGTGGGTGACGACTGTGACGTTCATATACCAGGCCAGCTCGCCGTCGCCCTGGTAGCCGAGCCCCTCACCGTAGGGCCCTTCCTTCTCCCGATCGTCCAGGGGAATCTCGCCCTCGATCACCATCTCCGCCTGGGCGGGGATGAGAAAGTCATTGGTCTCGCTTTTGATGACCTGCACCGGCCGCCCTCGCAGACCACCCGCCACGGCCAGTTCGTCCACCGGCTTGTCGCCCTGGCGGTTGGCGGTTCGGGAGCCGCTCACCACATAGACGATGGGGTCCTGGCCCAGCACCAGGGAGATGCGGGCAGTTTTCTCGCCGCGCTGGCGGGCGGCTTCCAGCATTTTCCACCCGGTCTGGCCGGCGCCCGGGCTGATGGCGACCTTGCGCGGCCCCTTCAGCTGGCAGCGGTAGGTGCCCAGGTTGACGCCGGCAGTCGGGTCTGCCGTGAACAGAGAGCCGGTGTTGAGGTAACGGCCCCCGTCCCCCGGATTGACCTGCATGAAGGGGAAGCGGGTGAGGTCGATCTCGTCGCCCCGCAGGATGACGTCCTTGCACCGGGCCTGCTCGCGGGGAACAAGCTCCGGCGGAATCTGCGGGTAACGGCCGCCGTTCTTCGTCGCGAGCGCGATGAGGTGGGCGCGGGCCTTGCGGAAGGTGGCCGCGCCACCGGCCGGGTCCGGCTCCAGGCCGAGCGCCAGGCATTCGGCATCCCAGGGGCCGAGGTAGTTGGCCACTACGGGGCCCTGCAACCATTGACCGCGG
Source organism: Gammaproteobacteria bacterium (assembly GCA_009692345.1). Lineage (GTDB taxonomy): Bacteria > Pseudomonadota > Gammaproteobacteria > Steroidobacterales > SHZI01. Next base: position 13,342 of record SHZI01000049.1, read on the forward strand.
ATCTTCACTGTGTCGAACAGCAGCGCGGGCGCACCCTCGAGGCCGTGCTTTTCCACCAGCCGGTACATGAGCGCCGTGCCTTCGTAGGCGTCCTGGTCCACCCGGTCGATCCGGAGCAGCTCGCCCCGGGCATCCAGTGCTGCGATCATCTCCCGCATGGTGTCAAAGGGGCCTGTGGGCCCGGAGCGCCCGCTGCGCCGGGCCGTGCCTGACGCTGGGGATCCGGTTGCCGCGCAACCGGTGGCAGCGAGCGCGGCCGCAAGGCCTGCGGAGGTGCCGGCAACAAAGGTCCGGCGGGTAACGGGGGGCATGGGCATGGCGGGTCTCCCGAATTTTTCTGTGGCGCCCTGGCGCACCGGGACAGTAGCATTCCCCGCGTGCCAGCCATCAGACACTACAACCCCGGCAGCGAGGTCCTCACCCCCGAGGGCTGTTACCTCACCGAACTGTCGAACTCGCCCGATGACCCGGAGTTGTCCATCGCCCGGGCCCGGGTGGAACCCGGCATCACGACCCGCTGGCACCGGCTCGCCGGGACCACTGAGAGGTATTGCATCCTTGAGGGGCGAGGCCGGGTCGAAGTCGGGGACCTGGCACCCCGGGATGTAGGCCCGGGAGATGTGGTTCTGATACCCCCCGGGTGCCGACAGCGGATTGCGAACCCCGGCCCGGATGACCTGGTGTTCCTCGCCATCTGCACGCCCCGGTTTTCCTGGGGTGTCTATTCGGACCTTGGGGACGTGCCCGACCCCTGAATAGCTTCCCGGTTATTCAGGGCGTAAACCCGGAGGGTCCTGGTGCCTTCGAAGCCTACCCCGAGGACGCCTGGCGACCGCGGCGACCGAGCCATTCCGCCGCACGGAAACACGGGTGGTGCCGTCGAATTGCTGCATGGAGGCCCGATTCCAGAGGGTCTTTGGTGGACAGGCTATCTGGAGCCGGGCTGGAAAATGAAAAGGGGACCTGCCTCATTTCCCGCGAGTGCGCAGAAAATGAGGCAGGTCCCCTTTTACCGCCTACTTGGCGGGAGGAGGGGCTGGTGGCGGCGGGCCGCCCATCCGGTCCTGGAACCTCTTGCGGGCCTGGTCTTTCATTTCCTCGCACTTGGCGGGGTCTGCCTGGCACTTGGCCTGCAACTCGGCCCGCCTTTCCTTCAATTGCGCCCGTTGTTCCTGGCACTTCTCCGGATTGGCCTGGCAGAATTCGCGGCGCGCCGCGCGCCGCGCCTGCATCTGTTCGCACTTTTCCGGGTTCGCCTTGCAGAACTCCTTGCCGGGCCGAGGCGGCGGAGCACTCTCGTCTGCCCGGACGAGAATGGGGCTGCTCAGGATAGTAAGTGTGGCGACAAGCACGACGAACAGCCGCTGGATTTGCATAAGGTGGCTCCGGTGGGGGCTTGGTCCTGCCTATAACGCGCATCCCCAGGCTTGGTTGACCGGTCGGCGCTCCTACCCCTACTTCTTCAGGCGTGCCCGGGGATGGGCCTTGTCGTACACCTGGGCCAGATGCTGGAAATTAAGGTGGGTGTAAATCTGCGTGGTACTGATGTCGGCGTGGCCAAGCATCTCCTGGACACCCCGCAGGTCGCTGCTCGACTCCAGCACGTGGGTCGCAAAGCTGTGCCGGAACAGGTGGGGGTACACCCGTTGGGAGACCCCGGCCCGCAGCGCCCAGTAGCGCACCCGCATCTGGACTGAGCGGGGACTGATACGCCTGCCCCGCGTGCTCACAAACAGCGCCCGTTCCCCGCTACCGGCAAGCTGGACGCGAATCAGCAGCCAGTCCCGGATCTGCTCCCGCGCCTGGCGTCCCACAGGCACGATGCGGGTCTTGTTGCCCTTGCCCGTCACCCGGACCGTACCATCCGCCAGATCCACGGCGCCAAGGTCCAGCCCGACGAGTTCCGCGAGCCGCAGCCCCGAGGAATAGAAGAGTTCCAGCATGGCTCGATCCCGGACGGTCTCGGGCTCGTCGCCCTCGATCTTCAGCAATCGGGCCATCTGGTCCACATCCAGGGTGTTCGGCAGGTTGCGCGGCACCTGGGGGGCGGACACATCCGCCACCGGATTGTTCTTGAGGTGCCCTTCGCGAATGAGGTAGTTCATGAAACTGCGGGCTCCCGACAGGCGCCGCTGGATGCTCCGGGGCGAGAGCCCGCCGGCGTGGCTGACGGCTGCAAAGCGCCGCAGGTGATGGGAGCGCAGGTCGGTAAAGGCCGCGATGGACTGCCGATCACAGAACTCGGCAAGACAGACCAGATCGCGACGGTAACTCCTGGCCGTGTTTGCCGACAGGCGGCGCTCGAGCGTCAGGTGCTCGAGAAAGTGTTCGGCCGTCTGCCAGTGCCGCGCATCCATTCGCGGAGGCCTCGAGTGCTGGTGAAGATTCCCGTCAGGCCCGGGAGGGGATCAGACGGTGGCCCGGGTCCGCAGGGCGCAGCTGACCAGCTCGCCAAGGCGAGCCAGAAAATCAACGCTCATGCCCGGGTGAAAGTGGTCTGCATCCCGGCTGCCGATGGCGAGAAAACCCACCTCGGACTTTTCTCCGAGGGGCACCAGGGCGACGGACCCGATTTCCACGTTGCCGGCACCGAACAGGTAGTCCCGCTGGGCATCCCGCACCTGGCCGCACCGCGGGGCGTTGGACTGGAGGAAGGTCCGAAACGGCGCAACGGCGTCGTCGTCCCGCTCCACGACCCGCAGGAAGCGACTGGGTCCGCTGGCCGCCACGCTGCCCGCCGGGTCGTCGAAGACCACCAGAACCGACTGGTCGGCATTGAAGGAAAGCCGCAACTGTTGTTCCAGTACCTGGACGGCACTGGCCTTGTCCGGAGTCGCCAGCATCAGCATGGCCAGGGCATGGATACGGGTGGCCAGCGCATCGTTGCTGCGGGCTACGTCCAGCAGTTCGTTGAGCTTGCGTTCCAGCTTGAGGTTTTTCTGGCGCAGGACGAGCACCTGCCGCTCGACCAGGGAAACCGAGGGACCCCCGGCGTCGTGGGGGAGCCTGAGGCTGCTCAGCAACCCGGAGTGACGTTCGAAAAATTCGGGATTGGCCTGGAGGTACTCGGCAATGCTTTCTTCGGTGAGTTCATTGTGTGCAACCTGCAGCTGCTTCAGCGTGCTCATATCTGAACCGTTCCCTCGAACACCGTGACTGCTTCACCGGTCATCCACACCGGGTGACCCGGCCCCTGCCACCGGATCTGCAAGGAACCCCCGGGCAGGTCGACGGTTACCTCAGGCTCCAGCAGGTTCCAGATGCGGCCGATGACCACTGCCGCACAGGCTCCCGTTCCGCACGCCGCCGTTTCCCCAACGCCGCGCTCGAAAACCCGCAGAGAAATGCGGTTCGGCGCGAGGACCTGCATGAAACCGATGTTAGCACGGTTCGGAAAACGCTCATGGCGCCCGAGCACCGGGCCCAAGCGCTCTACCGGTGCAGTGGCCACGTCAGCAACCTGCAGCACGGCGTGGGGGTTACCCAGGGACACGACGCCGGCTTCGACGGCTTCGCCGTCCGCTCCAAGCGTATAGCGCAGCGACTCCTCGGGGGCCCTGAACGGGACCAGCGGAGGACGGAACTCCGGCACCGCCATCCCGACACTGACCATGCCGTCGGCCTCGAGCCGGGCTGGCGACGAACCAGTCCCGTGGCCCAGTTGCAGTTCCTGCTGGCCAGGCCTGGCCACGAGCCGTGCGATACATCGCGCCCCGTTGCCACACTGTTCGGTCTCGCTGCCGTCGGCGTTGAAGATGCGGTAGTGGATGTCGTCACCGGGACGTTGGGCGGATTCAAGCCACAGCAGCTGGTCGAAGCCAATGCCGCGATGCCGGTCGGCGAGGTGGCGAATGCGGTCGGGCGAGGGGAGGGGGACGCCGTCCCCGCGGATCAGCAGAAAATCATTGCCCAGGCCATGCATCTTGGTAAACGGAACGTGCATGGCTGGGGAGTGGCTCAACGGGGATCCGGACTGAACGCGAGCGGGAAGTATAGCGGGCCCAGGTCGGCGTGGACTTTTGTTAAATCGACCGCTACTGTTACGCGTCCGCCGCGCTGCGGGGGATAAAAAGTTCAATAAAAACAAGGGTAGCCGATTCATGCGTCACATCATGGTCCTGAATTCCAAAGGCGGCAGTGGCAAGACCACCCTCGCCACCAGCCTGGCCGCCTACTACGCCGGTCGCGATGAAAAGGTCACTCTCGTGGACTGCGATCGCCAGGCTTCGAGCCTCGACTGGCTGGAGCGCCGGCCCGAGACCCGGCCGAAGATCACCGGCGTGGCCGGTTTCGACCAGGGCATGCGTGGCGTGCCCCGCGGCACCGATGTCGTGATCATCGACGCGCCGGCTGGGTGCCACGGCCGCGATCTCCAGGACCTCGTCCGCCGCGTGGAAACCGTCGTCGTCCCCGTCCTGCCCTCCACCATCGATATCACCGCGTCCAGCAAGTTCATCGATGCGCTGCGGGAGGTGGGCAAGGTCGAGCGCAAGGAAGTGAAACTGGCGGTGGTCGGCAATCGCGTGCGGGAGTCCACGCTGATTTCCCAGGAACTGGACGACTACCTCAGCAAGCTCCGGATGCCCTACGTCACCAAGCTCCGGGAGGCCCAGAACTACGTGCGGGCCTACACCCGGGGCCTTGGCATCCACGAACTGCCCGAGTACCTGGCCTGGCCCGACTGGGAGCAGTGGAAGCCTCTGGTCAGCTGGCTGAACAGCAAGCGGAGTCAGCCCCAGTAGGAGCGCATTGCGGGAGCGCCTTTAGGCGCGATCGATTAATGTCGCGCCTAAAGGCGCTCCTGAGGGAGTGCCCGCACCCGCACCTGCTCCGGTCATCGCCAGGCCGCGCTCAAAGGCTCTGGACGCGGACTGGGCTTCTCCAACCCTGGCCATGAGCTGGCCCAGCGCGCGGTAGGCCTCCGGCGCCGGGCGGATCGCCAGACTGGTCTCCAGATAGCTTCGGGCCTTGCCCCAGAGCTGGTGCCGCACACTGGCCCGACCCGCCGCCAGCAGCAGCGCGGGATCTTCGGGTCGCTCCTTCAGCCAGGCTTCGATGCGTTTGAGATGCGCCGAGGGATCGGCGGCGGCGAGCTCACCGTAAAGGTCGATGAGCGCCTCACTCCAGTCTTCCTTGAGCGTGCGGCGGATTTCCACCTCGGCATCTTCCGTAGCGCCGCAGCTGATCAGCGCCTGCGCCCGGGTCAGGGTCAGGCGGGGCTCGCGACGCAGGTGCCGGGGAATGTCCTCCCAGACCCGGTCGAGTGCTACCCGGTCGAGGCGGACGCTGGCCAGGATGTTGCCGTAGGCATCCACACTCCACTCATCCAGCATTTCAGCCGGCACGTTGCCCCGCCGGCGCAGGACCGGCAGCAGTTCAGCCAGTGGCTGCCACTCCCGGCGGCGATAGTGGAGTTCGCCGAGGAGTTTCAGCGCCTGGGCATGGGTGGGGTGGCGCTCCCGGACCCGATTCAGGCTGGCCAGTGCTTCGGCGTACTGGCCGTCCTCCAGCTGGAGCTCCGCCTGGGTCAGCAGGACAGCGTCCTGGGCGGCGGGCTCCTTCTCACACGCCATGCGCAGCCAGCCATCCCGCCGGTCCCGGTCGCCCTGCATCTGCGCTGCCCGGGCGGCCGCGAGGTAGTTCAGCAGCGGCGTCTCTGACAACCGTGCGCCCCGGGTCAGGAGTCGCTCGCCCCGTGCCAGCCGGCCTTCAGCCAGCGCGATGTAGCCCTGGGTGGCCTGGCGTCCCGCGTAATTGATGCGGGCGGTTGCCCAGGCTTCACCCAGGCGGCGCGGTGCTCTCCACACCTGGACCAGCAAGCGGATTGCCAGGTACCCCAGCAAGAGCAGCAGCGCGAGGATAGGGACCGAGGTCTCGAGGATGTAGCCCCGGAAATTGATCAGGACATAGCCGTTGTCTGGCAGCACCAGGTGCGTGGCCAGGGTGCCAACGATCAGCGCCAGGACGATGACCAGACCAACTTTCATCGAGGGCCCTGTTTGGCCACCGCAGCGGGCTTGGCGGGGGTACTGAGGCGGAGCAGGGCGTCCAGCGAGCCGGAGATATCCGGCAGCTCCTCCGGCAGGCGCGCTGCGGACAGGTCGGTCAGGGACTCGAGAGCGGCCTGGACCTCGGGCGAGGCCAGGTCGAAGTGTTCCCGCAACCGGTTGCCTGCCGCCTCAACGGAGCGACGGTACATGCCCGCGTCGCCCCGCATGATCGCCAGCTGGGCGAGTTGCAGTTCCAGGTCGAGACTGCGAATCAGGACAGTCTCTTCAGCCTCCGAGAGCAAGGGTGCAACCGGGTCATCCGAGCGGCGCACACTGACGAGGCTGGCGAGGGCCGAACGGGTGGCGGCCAGGGCGCGGGCAAATCCCGTGAGCGGCGCCGCGGGCTTTTCCGGCCGGGCGCGGAAGGCCTCGGACGCCGAGATCTTCAGGGGCAGTGTTTCCAGGCTGGCCGACAAACTGCCAAGGCTCAGCACAATGCCTTCCGTGTCCGGGCGGGGCACGGACTTGAGGCCATTGATTTCTTCGGCAAGCAGCCTGCGCACCGGCGTCAGGCGCGGGTCGTTCAGCTCGCCCAGGGCGTCGTCCGCCAGACCAAGCGCCGTCTGCGCGACTGCGACATCCCCGGCCAGGCCGAGCTGGGCATTGGCAATGCGCATGTAGTGTTCGGACTCGGCCAGGAGCCACGCCGAGCGCACCTTGTCGCCCGCCCCGACGAACCGGTCGATGTTTTGCTCCAGCTGGCCGACGCGGTCCGGAAGTTCGCCGAGGGCTTCCGTTTCCCGGGTCACTCGTTCCCGCAGGCGGTCCATGTCATCGTCCAGCAGGCGC
>SHZI01000050.1 GCA_009692345.1 Gammaproteobacteria bacterium
GCGCCACCGGCCAGCGCATGCCCCGAGACGGCGGCGATGATGGGTACGGGGCTGGCAGCCAGCTGGCGGGTCAGGGCAAAGAACAGCCCCCAGAAGGTCTCCACCTGCCGCCGGTCCAGGGTCAGGAGGTCGGGTACGTCAAGTCCGCCACTGAACATGCCCGGACGCCCGGTGAGGATGATGGCTCGGGCGCCGTCCATGCGCGCCGTCTCCAGTGCCGCCAGAAGTTTCTCGACCAGTTCCCGATTCAGGGCATTCGCAGGCGGACGATCCATGCGGATCTCCGCAACGGTGTCGTGGAACTGGATGTGGAGCACGGCCTGGTTGCCTGGGACTCAGCCCGCCGGCCGGGCTGCCCCGAACAGGTAGAAGGTCTCATCCGGGCCGATCAGGCCGAGATCAGCACGGGCCCGCTCCTCGACGGCGCTGTCACCCTTGCGGAACTCGATGACCTCAGCTTCCAGGCGCTGATTGCGCTGATTGAGCCGGGTATTCTCTGCAGTCTGCCCCGTGATCAGTCCGGCAAGACGCGCGACCTCGCCGTAGCCGTCAGCCGAAACCCATAACCGGACCTGCAGCAGGAGCAACAGGACGGAAAGCAGGCCAATTCCCGCCCGCATCATGAGAATCTCACCCCGCATGTCGCCCCTCCCCCCGGATGCCCTGCACCGCTAGGCCGAAAGTTTCACCGGAAAAGCCGTAACCCCAGCGTACTGTGCCTCGGATCCCAGGTGCTCTTCAATCCTCAGGAGTTGATTGTACTTCGCTATCCGGTCCGACCGGCAGAGCGAACCGGTCTTGATCTGGGTCGCCCGGGTACCCACGGCGATATCAGCGATGGTCGTATCCTCGGTTTCTCCCGAGCGGTGGGAAATGACGGCGGCATAGCCCGCATCCACCGCCATGTCGATCGCCGCCAGAGTCTCGGTCAGGGTACCGATCTGGTTGGGCTTGATAAGAATGGCGTTGCCGATCCCCTCGGCTATGCCCCGGCTCAGGATTGAAGTGTTGGTGACAAAGAGATCATCGCCCACCAACTGGACACGGGTGCCCAGCGTCGCGGTGAGCAGCGCCCAGCCGGCCCAGTCGTCCTCCGCCATCCCATCCTCAATGGAGATGATCGGGTACTGCCTGACCAGCCCCGCCAGATAGTCGGTAAACTGGTCCGGAGTGAACTGCCGCCCTTCTGATTCCAGGTGGTACGCGCCGTCCCGGAACAGCTCAGTGCTGGCCACGTCGAGCCCCAGCAGGACCTCCCGGCCGAGACTGAAGCCCGCCAGCCCGACTGCCTCTGCAATCGTATCCAGGGCTGCCGCATTCGACGGCAGATTGGGGGCAAAACCACCCTCGTCTCCCACGGCGGTACTTAGCCCCATACCTTTCAGCACGGACTTCAGCGCATGGAAAATCTCGGTGCCATAGCGGAGTGCCTCGCTAAACGAGGGTGCGCCCACCGGTAGTACCATGAACTCCTGGATATCAACGCTGTTGTCCGCATGGGCACCGCCATTGATGATGTTCATCATTGGCACTGGCAGCAGAGTGGACGACCCCAGCGTGCGAAAAAGCGGCTCACCCCGATCGATAGCCGCCGCGTGGGCCGCCGCCAGAGAAACGGCAAGGATGGCATTGGCACCGAGGTGCTCCTTGCTGGGCATCCCGTCGAGATTGATCATCCTCCGGTCCAGCGTTCTCTGGTCGCGGCCATCGATTCCCAGCAGTTCGCTGCGAATCTCGCCGTTGATCATCGTGACGGCCCGACGGACGCCCTTGCCGAGATAGCGGGCCAGATCCCCGTCACGGAGTTCCATCGCTTCCCGGCTGCCCGTCGAGGCCCCGGATGGCACGGCCGCCCGGCCCGAGGCGCCGCTCAGCAGCCGCACTTCGGCTTCCACTGTTGGATTGCCGCGGGAATCCAGAATCTCCCGTCCATGGACGTGAACAATCGCGCTCATGAGTTCCTCTTTCCTCCAACTTCCTGCTCAACGAAGGGGCGGCTTTTCACCACCCGGTCGAGTTCGACCAGGGTCGTCAGAAGATTCTCCATCAGGTGCAGAGGCCACGCATTCGGGCCATCAGACAATGCGCGCTCCGGATCCGGGTGCGTCTCCATGAACACCCCCGCCACCCCGGCTGCTACGGCCGCCCGGGCCAGCACCGGGACAAATTCCCGCTGCCCTCCTGAGGAGTCGCCCTTGCCACCCGGCAACTGCACCGAGTGAGTGGCATCAAACACGACCGGTCTGCCGGTCTGCCTCAGCACGGCCAGCGACCGCATGTCGGTGACCAGATTGTTGTAACCAAAACTGAAGCCGCGCTCGCAAACCATGATGCCGGGATTACCCGTACTCTCCGCCTTCATGACGACGTTAGTCATCTCCCAGGGCGAGAGAAACTGCCCCTTCTTGATGTTCACGGGCTTGCCCTGGCGAGCGACGTTGATGATGAAGTTGGTCTGCCGGCAGAGAAAGGCGGGCGTCTGCAGCACATCCACCACAGCTGCAACCTCACCAAGCGGGGAGTCTTCGTGGACGTCCGTCAGTACCGGGACTCCAAGTTGACGGCGGACGCTTTCGAGAACCCGCAGCCCCTCCTCCACGCCCGGCCCCCGATAACTCTTTAGCGAGGAGCGATTGGCCTTGTCGTAGGACGACTTGAATATGAAGGGGATATTGAGGCGTCGGGTGATCTCCTGCAGCTTACCGGCTGTTTCGACCGCAAGAGTCTCAGTCTCGACGACGCAGGGACCGGCAATGAGGAACAACGGCCGGTCGGCGCCGACCTCGACACCCGCCAGCTTCATGCGCGCGCCGCGGCGGGCAGCTCCTGGCTGCGCATACTGCGGGCTGCCCGCACGAAGCCACTAAAGAGCGGATGGCCATCCCGCGGATTGGACTGGAACTCCGGGTGAAACTGGCAGGCAAGGAACCAGGGGTGATTGGGCAGTTCGACGAGCTCTACGAGGCCATCGAGCGAGAAACCCGCCACGACCAGGCCAGCGCTGGTGAGCTGGTCCAGGTAGGTATTGTTGAATTCATACCTGTGGCGATGCCGCTCACGAATAGCGTCCGTGCCATAGAGATCATGGGCCAGGGTCCCGGCCTGCAGGCGGCATTCCTGGGCGCCGAGACGCATGGTGCCACCGAGACTGGACGCGGTATCGCGCTTCTGCAGACTGCCATCCCGATCCTGCCACTCAGAAATGAGGGCGATAACGGGGTACGGGCTCTGCGCATCAAACTCGGTACTGTGGGCGCCCTTCAGCCCCAGGACATTGCGGGCGTACTCGATGACGGCTACCTGCAGTCCCAGGCAGATCCCGAGGTAAGGCACGCCATTCTCGCGGGCGTAACGCACCGCTGCGATCTTGCCTTCGATGCCACGCTCGCCGAAACCGCCCGGGACCAGGATCGCGTCCACACCGACGAGCGCGCCGGTCCCATCCTTCTCGATGTCCTGGGACTCGATGTAGCGAATCTGGACGCGGGTGCGGGTCTTGAGCCCCGCATGAGTGAGCGACTCCGTCAGCGAAATGTAGGAGTCCCGGAGGTCCACATACTTGCCGACCATGGCGATAGTGACTTCCCCGTCAGGGTTCTTGCGGGCTGCGACAACGGCTTCCCACTCCGCGAGATCAGCCTGCGGCACGGAGAGCCCAAGGCGGTCCACAACAATGGCATCAAAGCCCTGCGCCCGGAACAACACTGGCAGTTTGTACAGGTCGTCCACATCCACCGCGGAGATAACCGCCCGCTCCTGCACATTGGTAAACAGGGCAATCTTCCGCCGCTGTTCCTCCGGGAGGGGCTGTTCCGAACGGCATACCAGGATGTCCGGCTGAATCCCGATGGACCGCAACTCCTTGACGGAGTGCTGGGTTGGCTTGGTCTTGATCTCGGCGGACGACACCAGGTAGGGCACCAGAGTCAGATGGACATAGACGCAGTGCTGCGGGTAGACGTCTGCGCCGAGCTGGCGGAGCGCTTCAAGAAACGGCAGCGATTCAATGTCGCCAACAGTCCCACCTATCTCCACAATACAGATATCAGCGTCCCCTGCGCCCAGGCGGATGCAGCGCTTGATCTCGTCGGTTATGTGGGGAATGACCTGGACGGTCGCGCCGAGATAGTCTCCCCGGCGCTCTTTCGCAATCACGCTCCCGTAGATCCGGCCAGTCGTGAAGTTGCTGTTCCGGCCAGTCGTGGTGCGGACGAAGCGTTCGTAATGCCCCAGGTCAAGATCGGTTTCGGTGCCGTCGGTAGTGACGTAGACCTCGCCGTGCTGGAACGGGCTCATGGTGCCCGGATCCACGTTGAGATAGGGGTCCAGCTTGACCATGGACACAGTCAGGCCCCGGGCTTCAAGTATGGCGCCCAGGGAAGCCGCCGTGATGCCCTTGCCGAGGGAGGACACGACACCACCAGTCACGAATATATAGCGGGGCATGCACCCATCTCCGCCGACTCAGGTCGGCCGTTAATCAGGTCCAAAACAGCGGATCACCTTACCGGCTGGCAGGCGCGGGTAAGGGGGGTCGCTGTTTGGGCTGGACTCTCCATCAAGGAGGCAGATGGGGAGCAAAAGTTACCAGATAGCCACGTTCGGGACAATGAGTTCGACGAGTTCACGGACCCTCCGGAGCGGACCCGCCGCACCGGACTCACCGGACAGGGGCGTGACCTGTCCACACAATCTGCAGGCCCGCTTCCTCAGGCTGGGCCGCGGCCCAGTCAGCCGTCCACAGATTGCCTACGGCAGCAAGCTCCCGGCGGGCAAACACCAGGGGCAGGTGGCCGCGCATCCAGGGGACGATGCCCTGGGTCTGGAACAGGTACTTCAGCGTTCGATGGTGCCGGTCTGCCGCGGTTCGGAGGCGCTCGCCACCGCTGCGAAAAGCGACCTGTAGTCCGTCCGCAACGACTGCGGTCGACAGGGGCGGAGTGCCGTGCCGGGGCGCGGGCAGCGGAGCCGCAGGGCTCAGGCTCAGTTGGCCGCGGACGCCACCCAGGACCAGTGGACTACCAGCGCTCCATGCCAGCAGCGTCGCGTCGGGAAAACCGGTTGATGAAGCCCGGTCGATGAGGTGGAGGTGCTGGCGAAACCGGCGAATCTCATGCCCGGACCAGCCGAGGACCGGCTGTCGGCCGGGGCCCGCAGCCCAGAGTTGCGCCAGCCCCTCCCGGAGCCGGCGCTCCGGCGGCACGGCCCAGCCCCGTTCCCGGGCCTGGAAGCGAAGCAGATTTCGTTGCCGCGCCGGACTGAGCTTGCCGAGCGATTCCAGGGAGAGGCGGTGCTCGTCAACCACTGAACAAGCATCAGCGCGAGCCAGTTCCTGCAGAAGCCCGGCCGCCTCGGCAGCCAACGCTGCACTACGGCCGGCCCCGCCTGCCGCTGCCGGAAACCGCCGCCGCAGTACCGGCGTTACCTGGTGGCGGAGGTATCCCCTGTCGAAAGCAGGATCCGCGTTCATGGGATCGGTCAGCCATCCCAGGCGCTGGGGAATCAGCACATTGGCGCCGTAGTCAATGAGAGCTTCCGCTGGTACGTCAAGGAGTGGCCGGCAAAGACGCCCTGCGCCGAAAACCGCGGTGCGCGGAATGCCCGCGAGTCCCTCAACCCCTGAGCCGCGGAACAGGTGTAGCAGAACAGTTTCCAGCTGGTCGTCTGCGTGATGCGCGGTCAGCAGCCATTCGGCGGGCTGCAAACTGTCGCGCAGGGCGCCGTAACGCGCCTCCCGGGCCGCTGCTTCCAGACCTTGACCGGTGTTGTTCCTGACCACCACGCGAGCCGTCGCACAAGGTACCCCGAGGCTCCCGGCAAGCGCTAGGCAATGCGCCTCCCAGTCCCCGGCAGCAACCTGTAGTCCGTGGTTAACGTGCAGTGCGCGTAAGGAAAAACGGCGCTCCTGGCGCAGACCGGCCAGGGCATGCAGCAACACCGTGGAGTCCAGACCACCACTGAACGCTACACAGAGGGCTGCGTCTTCCGGAAGGCTCTGAAGCAGCGCCTGCTGAATCGCTCCGGGACGCATAGTCCTGCGCTGGTGCGCTCAGCTTTCCCTGAAGCTGCCGTAGGATTTCAGGCGAACCGCGCGCCGGCGCACGAGTTCATTGACGTCGAGGGACTCCAGGTCCCGCAGATGACTAATGAGCGCTACGCGCACGGACTCGGCGACGCGAGCGGGGTCCCGGTGAGCGCCGCCGAGGGGCTCGCGAATCACCTCGTCGATAAGACCAAGTTCCCGCAGTCGAGGTGCCGTAATACCCATAGCCTCCGCCGCCGTCTCGGCCTTGTCGGCGCTCTTCCACAAAATACTGGCACAGCCCTCGGGGGAGATAACGCTGTACACGCTGTACTCGAGCATGATCACGCGGTCACCGACGCCGATAGCGAGGGCACCACCGGACCCGCCCTCCCCGATCACAATGCTGATAATGGGAGTCTTGAGACGCGCCATCTCAAAGAGGTTGCGCGCAATGGCTTCACTCTGGCCGCGCTCCTCGGCGCCGATGCCCGGATAAGCCCCGGGCGTATCGATAAAGGTCAGAACGGGTAGCCGAAACTTCTCTGCAAGCTTCAGCAGACGGAGCGCCTTCCGGTAACCTTCGGGCTTGGGCATGCCGTAGTTGCGGCGGACCCGCTCTTTGGTATCCCGGCCCTTCTGCTGCCCGATGAAGACAACTGGCTTCCCGTCGAGTCGCCCCAGACCACCAACCATGGCCGGATCATCGGCAAACATGCGGTCGCCGTGCAACTCCTGAAAGTCCGGGCTGAGCACAGCAAGGTAGTCCAGCGTGTAGGGACGGAGCGGGTGCCTCGCCAGCTGGGCGATCTGCCATGCTGTCAGGCTTGAGAAGATGCTCCGGGTGAGAGACTCGCTCTTTGACTTCAGGCGCGCGATCTCGTCGCTGATGTTGATCTCCGCATCATCGCCGACGTAGCGCAGTTCGTCGATCTTCGCCTGGAGCTCTGCAATCGGTTGTTCGAAGTCGAGAAATTTGAGATCCATCCGGGAACCTTACTACTGGCTGGGACCTTCGTAAACAAAGCGGAATCCGTCGAGACCGACCAGCTCCGATAATCGCTCACGCAGCTCCCTCGTGGGACGCACACACCAGTCGCTGCCAAGAGCAACCCTGGCCTGCGTGCCATCCGTGCTGTAGTAAAGCGAGACGCTGCACTTGCCTGGCCGGTGGCGCTCCATGACGGACTTCAGCAGCTGCGGACTGAGTGCCAGGTCCACTTCTGCGCGCCAGCGGAGCAGAAGACCTGTGGCACGGGACTCAACGATCCGATCCAGGTCCAGGACCTCTTTGGCGTTCAGACGCCAGCCATCCAGATACTCCTCGAACCGGAGTGTGCCGCTGATGGCAACAATCGAGTGCAGGGCCAGCAGGTGACGAAAGCGGTCGTAGCCCTCCTGGAAGAACCCGACCTCAAGCGTTCCGGTGCCGTCGTCCAGCTCGACAGAGGTCCTGGTCCCCCGCTTCCGGATCGCAGCAACCAGACCCGCGATCACTACTTCCCGTCCCGGTCCCCGGAATTCACCGGGTGCAGGGGGCCTCTCTGCAATCAGCCCCTCAATGCTGGAGGTGCTGATGAATGGCTGATCCGAACGGTACTGGTCGAAGGGATGGCCACTCAGGTAGAGGCCGAGACTCTCACGCTCGGCTTCCAGTCGGCGGCCCCAGCCCCAATCAGGCAGCACGGGCACCGGGTCTTCCCCGGCTGGGCGGCTTGTCGCTGCCCCAAACATATCTTCCTGGCCAACGCTGGCGGCTGCCGCGGCCTGCTGCGCCCCCACCAGGGCCGCAGGCAAAGCCGCGAGCAGGCTTGGCCGGTTTGAGCCGAAGCCATCCAGAGCGCCCGCCTTGATCAGTGCCTCGGCGGGCCGGCGCCCCAGGTTCTGTCCACCAGCACGCAGGCAGAACTCCCTAAGGCTCCGGTAGGGACCGCCCTCTTCCCGACTCGACACTATGTGCTCGGCGGCGCCGCGCCCAACGCCCTTCAGCGCACCGAGACCGTAGCGAATACCCCGCTCACCCTCCACCTTGAAAACGCAGGCCGAGGCATTTACGTCAGGCGGCAGGATGGTCAGATCGAGCGCAATACATTCGCGCCGCTGCACTACCAGCGCATCTGTATCTCCCATCTCTGTAGTCATGACGGCAGCCATAAACGCCGCCGGATGATTCGCCTTGAGCCATGCAGTCTGGTAGGTCAGTACGGCGTAGGCCGCCGAATGGGACTTGTTAAAACCGTAACCGGCAAACTTCTCCATCAGATCGAATATGTAGGTGGCCCGTGCCCGGTCGGTGCCTCGGGCTGCAGCCCGATCAGTGAAGATCGAACGCTGGCTGGCCATCTCCTCGGCCTTTTTCTTGCCCATCGCACGGCGCAGGATGTCGGCCTCACCGAGCGAGTAGCCGGCCAGCCGCTGGGCAATCTGCATGACCTGCTCCTGATACAGGATCACCCCGTAGGTGGCGCGCAGGACAGGCTCGAGGTCCGGGTGCAGGTAATCGATCGACTGGTCACGCCCGCCATGCTTGCGATTGATGAAATCGTCAACCATCCCCGACTGCAGTGGCCCCGGACGGTAGAGCGCGACAAGGGCCACCAGATCATCGAAGGTATCCAGCTGGAGACGCCGCACGAGGTCCCGCATGCCGCGGGATTCCAGCTGAAAGACTGCAGTGGTCTTGCAGGCCCGCAGCAGGCGAAAAGTGACCTGGTCATCCATGACCAGTGACGGCACCTGGATCGGCGGGTCGCCGGTCGCCTCGCGGGCAGCATTGATGGCTCGGGTGGCCCGGTCGATAATCGTCAGAGTCCTGAGGCCCAGAAAGTCGAACTTCACAAGCCCGGCGGCCTCGACATCATCCTTGTCGAACTGGGTGACGGTGAACTTCTCACCTTCCACCTGGTAAAGCGGCGTGAACTCGGTAATGTCCCGCGGCGCAATGACAATGCCACCAGCATGCCGGCCTGCATTGCGCACGAGGCCTTCCAGGCGTCGGCCGAGATCAATGATGCTGCGGACGTCTTCGTCCTGGTTGTAGAGTTCCCGGAGCTCAGCTTCCTGCGACAAGGCAATGTCCAGGGTTATCTCGGCGCCGGGCTCGTTGGGCACGAGCTTGGCAATCCGGTCCACGAGGCCATAAGGCTGGCCAAGAACCCTCCCTACATCGCGAACCACCGCCCGGGCCGCCATGGTGCCGTAGGTAATGATCTGCGAGACCCGGTCCCGGCCATAGCGCTCGCTCACATAGTCGATCACGCGATCGCGACCGTCCATGCAGAAATCGATGTCGAAGTCCGGCATGGATACGCGCTCGGGATTCAGAAAGCGCTCGAACAGCAGATCATGATGGATAGGGTCAAGGTCAGTAATGCCAAGGGCCCAGGCCGCCAGCGAACCAGCCCCGGAACCCCGGCCGGGTCCCACGGGAATATCGTGCTCTCTCGCCCAGCGGATAAAGTCGGCGACGATCAGGAAGTAGCCCGCGAACCCCATGCGACAGATCACGTCGAGCTCCGTCGTCAGGCGTTCCGCGTACTCCGGGCCGGGTGGTGCCAAAGAAAACCGCGCTGCGAGGCCCGCTTCCGCGTGCCGGCGGAGGTAGTCATCCGGACTGGACCCGTCGGGAACCCCAAAGTCCGGCAGATGGGTTTCGCCCAGACTAAGGGAGAGGTGGCAACGCCGGGCAATCTCGACTGAGTTCTCGAGGGCCTCGGGCAGGTCGGCGAACAGAATCGCCATTTCTGCCGGTGACCGGAGGAACTGCTGCTCGCTGTAAAGCTTCGGTCGTGCCGGGTCTGCCAGCACATAGCCGGTCTGGATACAAACCCGCGCTTCGTGTGCTTCAAACTCATCGGCAGTAAGGAAACGCACGTCGTTGGTCGCGACCACGGGCAAACCGTTGGCTGCAGCGAAGCGGACTGCCGCGTGCAGATAGTCGTCGTCCTGGAGACGCCCCGTGCGCTGCAGCTCGACAAAAAAGTCACCGCGAAACCACGCCCTGAATTCGGCCGCTATCTGCTCTGCCCGGGAGCCGGCACCGGTGAGCAGGGTCCGACCAAGAACGCCATCACGGCCGCCGGACAGGGCAATGAGGCCCTCGGCGGTACCCGCATGCAGCCAGCCAGGGCGCAGCAACGGCAAGCCACCCTGCTGGCCCTCCAGCCAGGCGCGGGTCAGGAGGCGGCACAGGTTGCGGTAACCGGCCAGATTGCGGCACAGGAGGACCAGGCGTCCGGGCTCCTGGCGATCCGCCTGGGAGCTCTTCTCGGTCCCACCAGCAATCCAGACCTCAGCGCCGACGATTGGCTGGACACCTGCAGCCAGGGCGGCGCGATAGAACTTCACCAGCCCAAAGAGATTGCCCTGATCTGTAATGGCGACCGCGGGCATGCCGGCTGCCGCCACCGCGGTTACCAGTTCCGGGACTCGGACCACGCTATCGACGAGGGAGTACTCGGTATGGACGTGCAGGTGCACGAAGCCCGGAGTCATGCGGGGTACCTCCCGCGGGTCAGCGGCTCGGCACTGATCGCCGCCGCGCGCAAGCTGGCGCGGACCGGGGCGAAACTGCGCCGGTGGGCAGGGCATGGTCCCAGTGCGGCCAGCGCGGCCCGGTGCTCGGCGGTCGGATAGCCCTTGTGGCGGTCGAAGCCATAGCCGGGGTAGGCAACGTGGAGGCGACTCATCTCGGCATCCCGATGGACCTTGGCGAGAATCGACGCTGCTGCAATCGCCGGCCGCAGACGATCACCACCCACAACCGTCTCGATAACTCCCGGGAACCCCGGCAGGCCGGGCGACTGGTTGCCGTCGATCTCAACCCGCCCCGGAGCCCGGGAGAGCCCGGCGAAGGCCCGACGCATGGCCAGCAAGGTCGCCTGGAGGATGTTCAAAGCATCGATTTCCTCCCGGGAGGCCTCACCGAGAGCCCACTCCAGTGCCTCGGCACGGATGCGACCGGCAGCGAGTGAGCGCTGTGCAGCGCTGAGTTCCTTGGAGTCCCGGACACCCTCAATCCACTGACCGGGGCCCAGAAGCACGGCAGCCGCGACCACAGGACCGGCCAGAGGACCACGACCCGCCTCGTCGATGCCAGCCACGGTTTCCAGAGCAACGTTCACAGCGGATCAGGGCCAGTACTTCTGGTTCAGGGGGTCAGCGATTATACGAAGCCGGAAGCAGGCTCAGCACAACTTCCGCTGCCCGCTCACTGGCCTGCTGGCGCAAAGCGGTTCCCAGGCCAGCAAACCGTTGCTGGAGGCGGGCCCGGTCGTCCGGCGCTCCCAGCCAGCGCAGGACCTCACTACCGAGAGCAGCGGGCGTGACCGCCGACTGGATGAACTCCGGGACCAGGCGCTCACCGGCCAGCAGGTTGGGCAGAGCAAAATGTTCGACGCGAATCAGGCGCAAAGCTCTCAGCAGGACATAAGTGAATGCCGACAAACGATAGGCCACAACCATCGGCCGGTTGATGAGCATTCCCTCGAGGGTTGCGGTACCGGACGCCAGCAACACGACATCCGCCGCCGCCATGGCGGCGTGCGCCTGTCCATCCAGAATCCGCAGCCGTACGCCACCCGTCGCTTCCGGACTCCAGAGTGCAGAGAAGCGGGCCTTAAGTGCCGGCGTGGCCATGGGCACAATCACAGTGAGGTCCGGCATGCGCGCGTGGAGCCACGCTGCCGTTGCCGCGAAGACCGGGGACAGCCGTTCCAGCTCGCCCGCACGACTGCCCGGCAGCATGGCCACGATCGGCCCCGTGAGCGGGAGACCCAGGGCCGTGCGGGCCAGGGCCGGGTTGGGCTCCGGCTGGATTTCGTCAGCCAGTGGATGCCCGACGAAGGTCGCGGGGACGCTGTGCTGATGCAGGAAGTCGGCTTCGAAGGGCAGGAGACACAGCACGTGATTACAGGCTTCCCGCAGCACGCGCACCCGACCCGGACGCCAGGCCCAGACGGAGGGTGAGACGTAGTGCAGCGTACGCAGGCCCTTTGGCCGCAAGCGGCGCTCAACCCGCAAATTGAAGTCTGGCGCATCGATGCCGATATAGAGGTCCGGCAGATCGGCAGTGAGACGCTGCTCCAGGTCCAGGAGAATCCGCCGCAGCCGGGGCAGGTGCCGAAGAACCTCCGCGATGCCCATGACGGCCAGTTCCTCGCTGGGCACCCACACCTGGCACCCCGCCTCCCGCATGGCGGGCCCTGCAATGCCACAGAACTCCACATCCGGACGGCGGGCGAGGACAGCCCGGATGAGTCCCGCCCCGAGCCGGTCCCCCGAGATCTCGCCGGCCACGATGGCGATCCTCGGCATGCGGTCAGTCAGCGAATCAGGCTGCGTTCTGACTTGTCGATGAAGTCGACGAGTATGCGCAGTTCCGGTTGCGTGTCCGCCAGCACGGCAAGCCGCTCCCGGGCTTCGGCAAGCTGCAACTGTTCGCGGTAGAGAATTCGATAGGCCTCTTTAAGGTTGCGCAACTGGTCTGCGGTAAAGCCGCGCCGCTTCAGACCTTCGCTATTGATGCCGTGTGGGGCCGTGGGCTGCCCACCCACTATCACGTAGGGTGGCACATCGCGCGTCACGGCAGCAAAGCCCCCCAGAAAACTGTGCGCGCCCAGGCGGCAAAACTGGTGAACGGCGGAAAAGCCGCTACAGATCACGTGATCATCGACCTGCACGTGGCCTGCAAGCGTGGCATTGTTGGAGAAGATGACGTCATTACCCACCACGCAGTCATGCGCGACGTGGACGTAGGACATGATCCAGTTGTCGTTGCCAATTCGGGTTACGCCCTCGTCCTGCGCGGTACCACGATTGATCGTGCAGAACTCCCGGAAGGTGTTGCGGTCGCCGATGGCCAGCTGGGTAGGCTCGCCCCGGTATTTCTTGTCCTGCGGATCCTCGCCAATAGAAGCGAACTGAAATATCCGGTTATCCCGCCCAATGGTCGCAGGACCTTTAAGCACGGCGTGAGCACCCACAGTGCTCCCGGCGCCTATGCGGACCCCGGCTCCAATCACCGCATAAGGACCGACAGTGACGCCAACATCAAGCTCTGCCCCGGGAGCCACGATTGCTGTCGGGTGTATGTCACTCACGGTCTGTTCAATCCCGACTTGATTGCTTCTGCAAGACTCTTCTCGAGGGTCCGTAAGCGCCGGGCCAGGTCATCCAGTTGCCCAAAGCGCACCATATTCCGACGCCAGCGCTGGATATGGTCGGCTGGAGTCCCACCGCCGCCGTAGATACCTGCCTCGCGGATTGAGCCCAGCACGCTGGTCCCCCCTCCAATGATCACGTCGTCCGTCACGGCAATATGTCCGGCGAATCCGGCCTGACCGCCAATGGTGCACCGGGCACCTATCGTGGTACTGCCTGAAATTCCTACTTGAGCGGCAATGACCGTGTGCTCGCCGATGCGAACATTGTGCCCCACCTGGATCTGGTTATCGAGCTTAACCCCATCACCGATCACGGTGTTCTCGATAGCACCGCGATCAATGGTTGTGTTGGCGCCGATCTCCACGTCGTCGCCCACTTCAACGCTGCCAAGCTGGGGAATTTTGACGTAGCTGCCCTCGCGTTCCCGGGCAAACCCAAAGCCGTCAGACCCCAGCACGACGCCGGTATGGAGCATGCACCGCAGTCCGATCCGCACATCGGGGTACACAGTGACGCCGGCCATGAGACGCGTATCTGCACCGATAGCCACGCGATCCCCGAGTACGGTGCGCGGACCCAGGACGACGCGCTCACCCAGAACGACGCCCGCACCCACCACGACGCCGGGGCCCACCTCGCAGGAGCGAGGCACAGTTGCCCCTGGACCGATGACTGCGGAAGGATGAATGCCTGATGCAACGGGCACAGCCGGATGCAGTTCCGTGGCAATACGGGCGTAGACAACATAGGGATCCCGCGTCACGAGCGCCGCCACACGACAACCGTCCGCATCGGCGGGCGCCAGGATTACCGCAGCTGCCCGGGTTTCTGCGAGCTGGCTGCGATAGCTGGAATTGGCCAGAAACGTTATGGAGCTGTTATCGGCGCGGGCGAGCGTCGCAACCCGCTCAACGACGTGGCCCGGATCGCCCCGCAGTTCGCAGCCATAGCGCACTGCCAGCACACCAAGACTCACGCCCATCGCACTACCTTCCCCTGCTTCGTCTTTGAACGGCCTGTCACGCCAGGCTGTCCGCAGCCACACACCAGCCGGCAAGCCCGGACCTCACGGTCGGGACTCCAGGATGATCAGCGCTTCGCGGGGGCCTTGGGCGCGCCATTCTGGCTCTGCAGACCCTGCAGTACCTGCGCCGTGACATCCAGTCCCGGTGCAACGTACAGACCATCACTGAGAATGAGGTCAAAGCCACCCTGCTTGGCAAAGCCTTCAATTTCACGCAGGACATTAATCCTCAGCTTGCCAAGCTCTTCATTCTTGCGGTTATTGAGATCCTCCCTCAGCTCTTCCACCTGGCGAGCCACATCCCGCTCGTCCCTGCGCAGGTCATTCTCGGCATTACGGCGTTCGTCCGCACCCATGACCGCACCGTCCTTCTGGAATTTGTCCGCCCGGTCCTTGAATGCCTTCTGCTTCGCCAGCAGGTCTCTCTGGCGGGGCGCGAATTCGTTCTCGAGAGCCCGGTTGGCAGCATTCGCCTGGGGCGACTCAATAAGGAGTCGCTGCACATTCACGAAACCAATCTTCAGCGCCTTGGCTGTCTGGGCCTGTGCGATCGACGGCAGGAGCGGCATCACCAATGCGAGGATGACAACCAACTGACCGAGTCTTTTTACGTGCAACATCTTTTTCCCTTGCGTTAAACGTGGCCTAAGCCCGAAGGCCGGCCGTTGAGTAAACCGTGGCGGCCAAGACTAGAAGGCACCGCCAATTGAAAACTGGAACCGCGCCGTCTGGTCCCCGTAGGTCCCGTCTGTAGGCACACACCCCTGGGGCACAGGTTCCGAACAAAAAACACTGTCTGTACCGCTCTGGGAGTTGACGGGAAAGGCATAACTGAAGCGGAACAAGCCCAGAGGCGCCAGCCACTGGGCAGCAATACCGTAGGACTGTTTTAACTGCCCGGGACTGAAATCATAGTTGATCGGCGCAAATCCTGGCGGCTTGTCAAAAAAATCCACATCGCCGAGGGAGAATACGTTACCAATATCGTAGAACAGGGAGAACCGGGCCTTGAACTGCCACTTCTCCGGGATTGGCAGCAGGAACTCCGTCTGCGCTGCGACCAGTGTATCCCCGCCGTAGGGGTTCCCCAGAGTATCGATCGGCCCCAGAGAATTCTCCTCGAAGCCCCGGACGGTGTCGGGACCACCCGCAAAGTAGTTCTTGTAGGGCGGAAGGGAGGTGGTATCACCAAGCGCAGTACCGTAGCCGAGATCGAGATTAAAAAGCATGGTGGCCCAGCGGTTTATGGGCCAATACTGCTGAAAGTTATAGTTGATCGTGAGGTACTCGACGTCACTGCCCGGGACGGTGACATTTGCCACTAGCCGGTGGCGGGCACCGCGATCCGCAAAGAGCCCGCGATTCCGACTGTCGTAGACCCAGCCCCCCAGCAACTCAAAGGTGTCAAAGTCCGTGGTGTAGATGGCGCCGCCACTAAAGATACTGGTATCGCTGTTACCGTTGCTCTTGACCCAGTCCTGCGCCTGGAGACTACTGCTGCTGTTCGACAGCAGCTCCGCGCTTTGCCAGGTTCCGCCAAAAATTATCCGCTGAAACTCTGTAATCGGATAGCTGTACTCGACGGAAGCAGAAATTGTCTTGGTGGAGAAATCGGAGGCCTCGGACGTGAACGCAGTGATGTCCCGATAGGCGAGGCTTATCGTCCGGCTGACCTCGTTGATCGTGGTGTAGGGATCAGTATAGGAAACCCCGTAAACCGTGCGGAACTGGCCCGTGTTGACGTCGGCCTGAATGCGGTTGCCGGTACCGAGGAAGTTGGTATGGACGAAGTTGGCGTTCAGGATGAGGTTCTGGGCGGCGGAGTAACCGACACCACCACCAAACTGACCAGGCAGGCCCTCGGTAATGTCAAAATCCAGGTCCACAAGATCTGGTGTGCCCGGCACTGGATTGGTAGTCGCCTCAACCTTCTCGATATACGGCAGGCGCTGCAGACGGATCTTGGACCGCTCCAGCCGGCTGTTGGACAGGTAGCCGTCCTCAAGCTGGCGCATCTCCCGGCGGAAAACCTCGTCGTTGACGGCCGCCGTCCCATTGAAGTTGATCCGGCGAACGTAGACCCGGTTCTTTGGCTCCACGTACAGAGTTATGGCCACAGTCTTGGCATCGCGATCCAGGTCGGACACTGGCTCGACGGTGGCAAACGCATAACCCTCCTCCGAGAGGCGCAGGCGAATCAGATCAGCGCTCTGGGTAACGAGTTGCTGGGAGTAGGTCTGCCCGGGCTTGACCTGCACATAGGGATTCAGCTGCGCTTCCTGCAGCACCAGATCGCCACCAAGACGTACATCGCTGACCTTGTAACGCTCGCCCTCCAGCAGATTGATCGTGATGAAGATATCCCGCTTATCGGGCGAAATTGCGACCTGGGTTGACTCAACGCCAAAGTCGGCAAACCCCCGGTCCATATAGAAGGAACGCAGCTTCTCCAGATCGCCCGACAGGGCTTCGCGGGAGTAACGGTCGTCCTGACGGAGCCACGACAGCCAGGTAGGCGTTTTGAGTTCAAACCGCTCGAGGAGATCTTCGTCCGAAAAGCTCCGATTACCGACGAGATTGATCTGCCTGATCCGCGCCCGGTCACCCTCCTTGATGGTAATCGCAACATCGACCTTGTTGTCGGGCAGCTCCTTGACCTCAGCCTTGACGGATGCGGCGTACTTCCCGCGACTGAAATACTGGTCGGTCAATGACTGCTCTACTTCGTCCAGAACAGACTGACTGAAGGTCTTGCCCCTCTTCAGCCCTATCCGTGCGAGTGGCTCCTGAAGGTCTTCCGTCTTGATATCCTTGTTGCCAGTAATGGCGAAGTCCGCAATCGACGGGCGCTCTGCGACGACCACGACCAGAGCGCTGTCGTCCCGGCGAATCTCAACGTCCCGGAAAAAACCGGTCCCATAGACCGCCCGAACAGCCTCACGGATTCGGTTCGCATCGACCTGGTCGCCAATGTTCACCGGGAGATAGTTGAAGACGGTGCCCTCTGCGATGCGTTGCAGACCCTCCACGCGAATGCTCTTGACGATAAAGGCTTCCTGCTGGGCAAACGCTCCATTGGTAGCCAGTGAGCAGATGACAAGGAGAAAACCAGCCGCAAGGCTCCGGACGGGACCCCCCAGGACCGCTATGAGATTCATGCAACGGTCAGCCGATGAGTCGCGAAATATCGTTATAGAAGGCAAAGCTCATCAGCACCAGAAGGAATCCAATGCCGATCTGCTGGCCGACCATCTGGGCGCGCTCCGACAAGGGATCACCCTTCACAGTCTCAGCCAGCGTGTAGACGATCTGCCCACCATCCAGCATGGGTATGGGCAGCAGGTTGAGCACTCCCAGGCTGATACTCACAATGGCCAGGAAACTGAGAAAGGCGGCTGCACCGATAGTGGCGCTGAGGCCCGCGTACTGGGCAATACTGATGGGGCCACTGATGTTCTTCGGCGAAACGTCCCCACCAATCATTCGCCAGATCATATGCAGAGTCAGAGCACTCATCTCCCAGGTCTTCGCCGTGGCGCGCACCAACGCCTCACCAGGCCCATAGCGCTCCTCGGCTCGCATACCAGCCAGCAGGTCTGGCGGCCGGCTAGCGGCTGCCCCGATACGCCCGATCTGACCCTCTGCGGTATCCTCGGCTGCCACCTCGAGGGTCAGGCGCAGCTCGCCTTCGCCCCGACGGACAGTGACCTTCAGCTGCTGGCCCGGCTTCCCTCGCACGACCTTCACCCACTCCGACCAGGTGGAGACAGGCTGGCTCCCGGCGAGAAGGATCCGGTCCCCGGGCAGCATGCCACCCTTCTCCGCAGGTCCGCCCGGTGTCAGGTCGCCGATGACCGGCTCAGGCTCCGGAGACCAGGGCCGGAGTCCCAGCTGCGGAAAAAGCTGGCCCGGTTCTGTGAGCTCGGATTCCCGGCCAGCCGTGCGCAGAACAACAGGGCGCTCATCGCCAGAATCATCTGCAACGGCAAGGCGGATCGAGCCATCGGCGAGCATACCGTCGAGCATGGCAAGCGTGGCCGCCTCCCAGGTCAGCACAGGTCGCTCACCGACGGTAAGGATCGTGTCACCTTCCCGCAGGCCGGCTGCCGCGGCCAGGGACGAAGGCTCAACGGGACCGACGACCGGCTTCATGCCCGGGACGCCATTCATGAACATAACGGTGTAAGCCAGGATGGCAAACAAGAGATTGAAAGCGGGACCGGCAGCCAGGATCGCGATACGGGCGGCGGCGGACTGACGGTTAAACGCGCGGCCACGCTCCGCAAAAGTTACCGCACAGTCGCGCTCGTCAAGCAGCTTTACGTAGCCGCCCAGGGGAATCGCCGACAGGCAGTACTCCGTCTGATCGGGGCCTGCTTGCCGCGACCAGAGCACGTTGCCGAAACCGATCGAGTAGCGCAGGACCTTTACGCCCAGCAACCGGGCCACGATGTAGTGACCGTACTCGTGGATGGCAACGAGCAG
>SHZI01000051.1 GCA_009692345.1 Gammaproteobacteria bacterium
CGGCACCGACTGCGGCTACAACGTGGACCTCGCCACTGGTGAAATGGCCCGGATGTTTTACAGCACGCTGGGCAACACGGGTTACTACAACACCAGCGGCGGGTTGACGGGTTGCGCTGGCGCCCCGAATTACTGCCTGACCAACACCGCTCCCTTCTCGAATCTCCAGCCCAACGTCTACTGGTCCGGCACCGAGTACGCGCCCAATACCTATAACGCGTGGAGCTTCAACTTCGTCAACGGCGTCCAGTACGAGAACTATAAGACGAGTGGGTTCTACGCGTGGGCTGTGCGCTCCGGCGATATCGCCCCGGTACCGGTGCCCGGAGCCGTGTGGTTGTTCGGCGGCGCGCTGACGCTGCTAGGCGCGGTGCGGCGGCGGGCGATGACGACGCTTGGGTGATTCGGTGTTTTAATCCTTTGACGCGCTCGCTGGGCTAGCTGCCACGGCGCACGAGGGCTTCGGCGGTTCACGCTGGGGCGACGATCAGGGGCTAGATGGGGCCAGATGTACCGGGAGCAGGAGAAGGCCACAGGAGGCCAGCCCTACCAGCCACATAACACGACCGGTAGCCAACCTGCCCTCACCCTCGAAACCCTCGGCGTCAGCAAGCAGCAGTCGGCGGCTGGGGTGGCGATCAGGGGCTAGGTGGACTCTGATGTACCGGCGTCATCTGATCCTGCAATCCTTCGCCGCCATTCACCGGGACAGCCGGGATCTGCTGATGCGCGGGGTTGATGCCCAGGTGAAGAGCAAGGGGATGTCGAAGCGCCTGGGGGAACTGGAGGCGGCCTGGACGGGGAAGCCAGCCCCGGAGACCGTGGAGCTGGTCCCGCTCCTGGAACTGATGACGCGGGCAGGGAAGCGGCGGGGGTAAGCCCTTGCCCTACCGCAGCGCAATCTCGGTGTAGCCCCCTGTCTGTAAACCCGGTAGCACCCCCCCGCTACCATTTTCCTGAAGGTTCAGGGCGCGAAGAGAATCAGGGTGCGAAGAGAATCAGGGTGCGAAGAGAAAAGGGCCGCCTGATACGGTCTTTTTTTTGGGGGTAGAGGCCCGCTGGCGTATTCCCAGCCCATCCGCGAGCTAGGCGCCACGCGCCTGAGCGCGGAGCCCCGGCCAAATCTTTAGTCCCTGCCTTGCCGCCTCCCGCTGCCCCGGCTACACTAGCCCCGTTAATTAGCGGCTCCGGAAGCGGTTCGGGGCACTGGGGTTGGTGGTTTACTGCCAGGACGGGGCCCCCGCTAGCGAACTTACAGCTAGAAATAGCCCCGCACGGGGCTATTTTTTTTGCGGCACGGGTGATTGCGGTCCACGACGGCGGTTCCGGCTTCGGGAGCGCTGTCATCACCCGACGAGTGGCCAGGGAGCGAGCAGCAAGAGTGGGCCGATGGCCCATTTTTTGTTTTGGACTGGCATGAGCACGACGCGGGCGCAGATGGTCGAGTTGCTGGAACCCGGGGTGGAAGCCCTGGGTTACGAACTCGTGGATCTGGAACTGAATTTCAGCGGCCGGCGGGGGACCTTGAGACTGTTTATTGACCGGCTTGGCGCGGTGGAACCGCCGGCAGGCGAAGTGACCGCCGAGGGCCCGCGCAGCGCTGGCATACGAGTTGAGGATTGCGAAGTGGTCAGCCGGCAGGTAAGCGCCGTGCTGGACGCCGAAGACCCGATCGAGCAGGACTACGCTCTGGAGGTTTCGTCACCGGGACTGGACCGGCGACTGGTCAAGCCGGCGCACTTTGACCGGTTTACCGGGCAGTCGGTGCAGGGGCGCTTCCGCCAGATGGTGGATGGCCGCCGCCGCTTTGTCGGGACGCTCGTCGGGCGGGAAGGAACGCTGGTAACGATTCGGGTCGAGAATACCGACCTGATGGTGTCGATGGACGATCTGGACGTGATCCGGCTTAAGCCGGAGTACTGAGAGTAGACAAATTATGAACAAAGAAATCCTGATGGTGGCTGAGGCCGTCTCCAACGAGAAGGGCGTCGACCAGGAAATCATTTTCGATGCGCTGGAGTCGGCGCTCGCCTCGGCGGCGCGCAAGCGCTATGGCGATGATGTGGACGTGCGTGTCAGCATCAACCGCGCCACCGGTGACTACGACACCTTCCGGCGCTGGAAAGTCTTTGCGGATGACTCGACGGAACTCGAGACTCCCGATCGCGAACTCCGCATGATTGATGCCACCGATGTGGATCCGAAGGCAGAGCCGGGTGGTTACGTGGAGGAGCCGATTCCCTCAGTGGATTTTGGCCGCATTGCTGCCCAGACCGCCAAGCAGGTCATCGTGCAGAAGGTCCGGGAGGCCGAGCGCAAGAAGGTTATCGAGGAGTTCCAGGGCCGGGTCGGTCAACTCCTGTCGGGCGTCGTCAAGCGCGTCGACCGCAACGGGGTCTATGTGGATTTGGGGGCGAATGCCGAAGGCTTCATTCCCCGGGAGAACATGATGCCCCGGGAGTCGGTGCGGCCCCAGGATCGGGTCAAGGCGCTGCTCCGGGAAGTTCGCTCCGAGCCACGGGGACCTCAGCTGTTCCTGACCCGGACGTCGTCCCAGTTCCTCCTTGAACTGTTCAAGATCGAGGTGCCGGAAGTTGGTCAGGGACTCATTGAAATACTCGCTGCTGCCCGTGATCCCGGGTTGCGGGCCAAGATCGCTGTCAAGAGCAATGACCGGCGCATCGATCCGGTGGGTGCCTGCGTCGGAATGCGCGGCTCCCGGGTGCAGGCCGTGTCCAACGAACTGGCCGGCGAACGGGTGGACATCATCCTGTGGAATGAGAGTCCCGCCCAGTTCGTGATCAATGCCATGTCGCCGGCGGAAGTCAGCTCTATCGTGGTGGACGAGGAAAGCCACAGCATGGATCTGGCGGTACAGGAGGACAAGCTGTCCCAGGCGATTGGCCGTGGCGGGCAGAACATCCGGCTGGCGAGCGAGCTCACCGGCTGGGATCTCAACGTGATGACCGAGGCTGCCGCAGAGGAAAAGAGCGAGAAGGAATCCCGCGTGCTTCTGGAGCTGTTCATGCAGAAGCTCGATGTGGACGAGGATGTGGCGCTCATTCTTGTGCAGGAGGGCTTCTCCAGCATTGAAGAGGTCGCCTACGTCCCGACCAGTGAGCTGCTCGGTATCGAGGAGTTCGATCAGGGCATGGTTGACGAACTCCGTAATCGTGCCCGGGATGTCCTGATTACCATGGCCATTCAGAGTGAGGAAAAGGTCGACAAGGCACCGCCCGCCGAAGACCTTCTCTCGCTGGAAGGTATGGATCCGGAGCTCGCGGGCCAGCTGGCGGCCAGAGGGATCCGCACGCGGGATGATCTGGCCGAGCAGGCCATAGACGATCTTGAAGGCATCGAAGGTCTGGATAACGCCCGCTCCGCCAAACTGATCATGGCAGCGAGAGCCCATTGGTTCGACCAGCAAGAGGCGACGGGTTGATCACCCGCCCCTCGGCATCTCCCGGAGCAGCGCTATGTCGGATGTGACTATTGCCCAGTTCGCAGACGTACTGAAGATTCCGGTCGAAACGCTGCTGACGCAGCTCGATGAGGCCGGTATCGGTGCGCGTGGTGCCGACGATGTCATCAGCGATGACGCCAAGCGTGAACTCCTCACGCACCTGCGCCGCACCCACGGGCACGACGAAGGCGGAGCCGCTGCGTCGCCCCGGAAGGTGACCCTCAGCCGGCGCTCCCAGTCGGAGATCAAGGTAGCCAGCGCCCAGGGCAGGGCCAAGACCGTCACGGTCGAGGTGCGCCGCAAGCGCACTTACGTCAATCGCGACGTGCTGGAGCAGGAGAACAAGGTCCAGCAGGATGAGCTTGACCGGCAGCGCCAGGATGAGCAGGCCAAGCTCGACAAGGACCAGGCGGAGCGGGACGCCATCGAGAAAGTGGCCCGCGAAAAGCGCGAGAAGGAACTCGCCGAAGCTGAAGCCCTGCGCAAGGCGGAGGAGGATGCCCGCCGGGCTGTCCAGCAGGCAGCCAAGGAGGGTGATCAGACGCAGCTTCAGGACGAAGTCCGAAAGCGCGACTCCGAGGCCCGAACGCGGAAAGACGCAGCGAGCAAGCGCGACGTCCGTCGGGCGGTGGTCGAAGACCTGGTCAGTGTTATCGAGGACGACACGCCCGAAGAAAAGCCCGTCCTGGCTGGGCGTCAGGAGTTGCATGTCGCGGCCGATGTCAGCGGCCGCCGCAAGAAAAAGAAGACGCGTCGGCGCTCGGTTTCCGTGCAGTCCGACTCAACGCGGCACGGCTTCGAGAGGCCTCTGGCCCCGGTGGTTCACGAGGTGCTGATTCCGGAAACCATCAAGGTCAGTGAGCTCGCGCAGCGTATGGCTGTGAAGTCCAATGATGTGATCAGGACCCTCATGAAGATGGGGGTTATGGCCACCATAAACCAGGCCATCGAGCAGGACACTGCGATCCTGGTGGTTGAAGAGCTGGGACACGTCGCCAAGCTGGTCCGCGACTCTGATCTCGAGGACACGCTGATTCCCGTTGAAGACGATGCGGGCCAGGCTGTGCCCCGTTCACCGGTCGTCACCATCATGGGTCATGTCGATCACGGCAAGACCTCATTGCTCGACTACATTCGCCGGACCAAGATTGCCGCAGGCGAGGCTGGGGGAATCACCCAGCACATTGGGGCCTACCACGTGGAGACGCCCAAGGGAGTCATCACCTTCCTCGATACGCCAGGCCACGCCGCCTTTACGGCGATGCGGGCGCGGGGTGCACAGGTTACGGACATCGTTGTGCTGGTCGTGGCTGCCGACGATGGCGTCATGCCCCAGACCGAAGAAGCGATCCTGCATGCCCGGGCTGCAGACGTTCCCATCATTGTTGCGGTTAACAAGATCGACAAAGGCGACGCCGATCTCGATCGTGTGCGCAATGAACTGGGCGCAAAAGGTGTTGTTCCCGAGGAGTGGGGTGGTGAGAGCCTCTTCGTCAACGTTTCCGCCCGCACGGGCGAAGGCATTGACAAGCTTCTTGAGTCCATCCTCCTGCAGGCCGAGTTGCTGGAGTTGAAGGCGGTTGCAGATGGCCGGGCCTCCGGAGTCGTGCTGGAGTCCAGTCAGGAAAAGG
This sequence comes from Gammaproteobacteria bacterium, assembly GCA_009692345.1. Taxonomy (GTDB): domain Bacteria; phylum Pseudomonadota; class Gammaproteobacteria; order Steroidobacterales; genus SHZI01. The sequence continues at coordinate 5,095 of SHZI01000051.1, forward strand.
GCAGGGGCGCCGTAGCAACGGTCCTGGTTACCCGGGGACGCCTGCGGCTGGGTGATGCACTGCTGGCAGGACACGAGTACGGGCGGGTCCGCGCCATGACGAACGAGCACGGCGTGGCAGTCACTGAAGCCGGGCCCTCGCAGCCGGTCGTCGTGTTGGGTCTTTCTGGTACCCCGAATGCGGGTGATGATGCCCTGGTGCTTGAGGATGAACGGAAGGCCCGCGAGCTGGCCCAGTTCCGCCTCAGCCGCACGCGTGACGTCAAGCTGGCGCAACAGCAGTCGGCCAAGCTGGAGGATGCTTTCAGTCAGCTGGCGGCGTCCCAGACCAAGACCCTGCAAATCCTGATCAAGGCGGATGTGCAGGGCAGCGCCGGGGCGCTGAAGGACGCGATGGGCAAGCTCGCGCACGAAGAAGTGAATGTGAAGGTCATCGGCTCCAGTGTGGGTGGTGTCAGCGCGTCCGATGTCACGCTGGCCGCTGCCTCGAAGGCGATAATCATTGCGTTCAATGTCCGGGCAGACGGCGCCGGGCGCGACGCCATCAAGGAAACCGGGGTTGACGTGCGCTACTACAGCGTCATCTACGAGGCGCTGGACGACGTCAAGATGGCCGTTACCGGCATGTTGGCTCCCATCATCCGGGACCAGATCGTGGGCCTTGCCGAGGTGCGTGATGTTTTCCGCTCACCAAAGTATGGCGACATCGCCGGCTGTCTCGTTATCGATGGCTTCGTCAAACGCAACAGCCCGATTCGGGTACTGCGCAACAACACCGTGATCTACCAGGGAGAGCTGGAGTCACTCCGACGGTTCAAGGACGACGTGAGTGAAGTCCGCGCCGGCACCGAATGCGGCATCGGCGTGAAGAACTACGATGACGTGAAGCCGGGCGACCAGATCGAGTGCTTCGAGCGGGTTACCATCGAACGAACCGCGTGATCCATGGCCCGTGAGTTCGCCCGCAGTCGTCGCGTTGAAGAGCAGATACAAAGGCTCTTGTCCGACGTCATGCGGGCCGAGCTGCGGGATCCCCGGGTCGCCGGCGTGGTAATCACGGAGGTACGGGCTTCCCGTGATCTCGGGGTCGCCTGGATCCAGTACACCCTGCTGGGTACCGAGGCGAGTCCTGCCCCTGAGGTTCTGGCTGACGTCCAGGCAGGACTGGATCGGGCGGCGGGTTTCCTCAGAAGCCAGCTCGCCCGGGAGCTCGCCACCCGCACGGTTCCCGAACTGCGTTTTCGCTATGACGAGGCCGCCCAGCGGGCGCGGGATCTCGAGCGGCTCATCGACACGGCGGTGGCCGGCGATGCAGCCGCCACCGGCACCCCAGGGCCCGATGGGAGTCCGTGAGCGAGCCGTCTGCCCATCGTCCCCGGCGTGCGCTGGATGGCCTGCTTCTGCTGGACAAGCCGACGGGCATCACCTCGAACGGCGCCCTGCAGAGGGTCAAGTGGCTCTTTCAGGCACTCAAAGCGGGACACACGGGCAGCCTTGATCCGCTGGCGAGCGGGATGCTGCCCATCTGCTTCGGTGAAGCCACGAAGTTTTCCGGATACCTCCTGGATGCCGACAAGGTCTATCGGGTGCAGGCGTTCCTGGGAGTACGAACCGATACCGGGGACGCGGCGGGCAGTCCGGTCGAGACCCACTCCCGGGCACCAGTTTCGCCAGCGGAGCTGGAGCAGGCCGTGGCCGTGCTCCGGGGGCCGATTCACCAGATTCCCCCCATGTACTCGGCCCTCAAGCAGCAGGGGCAGCGGCTCTATGCCCTGGCCAGAGCGGGCCTGGAAGTGCCCCGGGAGCCCAGACCCGTGCACATCCATGAGTTCACCGTGGAAGCCTACGACCCGTTGAGGCCGGTGTTTCAGGTTCGCTGCAGCAAGGGCACCTACATCCGGACGCTGATCGAAGACCTGGCCGCTGGCCTGGGCACGGTCGGCCACGTCATAGCCCTCCGCCGGCTGGCCGTGGAACCCTTCAGCGGCCAGCCAATGCTCACCATGGAAGCGCTTGAGGCGGCGGCGGGTACAGGGCAGAGCCCCTCCCTGGAAGCCCTGGATAAGCTCCTGCGCCCTCTGGAGGCGGCCTTGCCCCAATGCCCCGCTGTGGAGCTCGATGCCGCCATGGCGCTGCTGGTAAGCCGGGGCGGTCGCGTTCTGGCTCCCCCGGGTCTCGCTGCGGGTCTGGTTCGCCTCCACGCGCCGGGCCACCGGTTCCTGGGGGTGGGGGAGGTCCAGCCGGATGGAGTGATTGCGCCCCGTCGGCTCGTCGCGCAGGTTTCACCACCGTTTCGGGCCGACGCGTGAGGACGGGCTGTAACTCCGGGCAACACAGGGTTAGAATACCGCCCGTTTTCATAGACAAATTAATGACATTGGCAACAGGAGAGAGCTTCAATGCCGCACACGGCTGAAGAGAAGAGCAAGATCGTCGCTGAGCACGGCCGCGGTTCGACTGACACAGGCTCCCCGGAAGTTCAGGTCGCCCTGATGTCCGCCCGTATCAGTGAGCTGACCGAGCATTTCGCCCGCCACAAGAAAGACCATCACTCCCGTCAGGGATTGCTTCGTCTGGTCAACCAGCGGCGCAAGCTTCTGGACTACCTGCGGACGAAGGATGGCGTGCGCTACCAGGGCTTGATCGACAAGCTCGGCCTGCGCCGCTAGTCGCGGCTACTGCCCTGTACGACCCGGCCGGGCCGATGAGCGTCCGGCTTCCATTTCGTCCAAGGTTTTAGGCGGGGCAGATGCCTGATGGGTATCTGCCACTTCTCTTTTCCAATGAACTAGATACTGATTAGGAAACCAACGTGGCGTCATTCAAAAAGTCTTTTCCCTACGGACAGCATCAGGTCACCATCGAAACGGGCGAGATCGCCCGGCAGGCGGGTGGCGCTGTCATCGTCAGCATGGCGGACACCGTTGTTCTGGTTACGGCGGTGGCGAACACCGATGGCAGCCAGCCGCGGGACTTCTTTCCGCTGACCGTGAATTACCAGGAAAAGACCTACGCTGTGGGTCGCATTCCAGGTGGCTTCTTCCGGCGCGAGGGCCGGCCCTCGGAGAAGGAGACCCTCATTTCCCGGCTCATCGACCGGCCGATCCGTCCCCTGTTTCCGAAGGGCTTCATGAATGAGGTGCAGGTGATTGCCACCGTAATCTCCATGAACCCCGAAGTAGATTCCGACATTCCGGCGATGCTCGGTGCCTCTGCCGCACTCGGGCTCACTGGCGCCCCGTTTGCAGGCCCGATCGGCGGCGCCCGCGTCGGCTACATTGACGGGAAGTACATCCTTAATCCCACGGCTACCGAACTCAAGCAGTCCAAGCTGGATCTCGTGGTTGCGGGGACGGCCAACGCCGTGCTTATGGTCGAATCGGCCGCCCACCAGTTGTCTGAAACGGTGATGCTCGATGCCGTCATTTTTGGCCACGAGCAGATGCAGATTGCCATCGAGAATATCCGGGCGCTCGTGAAGGAAGCAGGGCGGCCCGCCTGGAAGTGGTCGGCTCCCGTGGCTGATCCGGCTATTGCGACAGCAGTTGCCAAGGCCGTTGGTGACCGTTTCGCCTCTGCCTACCGGATCCGTGACAAGGGCGAGCGCTACGCCGCAATTGCCCAGCTCAAGCAGGAGGCTTCTGCGGCAGTGGCCACCGGTGCCCCGGGCGCCCCTGCCAGCGGTCCGGTGGGTGATGCCCTCAACCGCCTCGAGAAGAAGATTGTCCGGGGTCAGGTGCTGGATGGTGAGCCGCGCATTGATGGCCGGGACACCCGCACGGTGCGGCCGATATCCATTCGCACCGGCGTCTTGCCCAGAACCCATGGTTCCGCGCTGTTCACCCGTGGCGAGACCCAGGCTCTGGTGGTTGCTACGCTGGGCACTGATCGTGACTCCCAGATTATTGACGCCTTGACCGGGGAGTATCGCGACCGCTTCATGCTGCATTACAACTTCCCCCCCTACAGCGTGAACGAGACGGGTTTTGTCGGCTCTCCCAAGCGCCGGGAGATCGGTCACGGTCGTCTGGCCCGGCGGGGTATCGAGGCCGTTCTCCCCGATATGCAGACCTTCCCTTACGTTCTCCGGGTGGTTTCCGAGATCACGGAGTCGAACGGGTCAAGTTCGATGGCCAGTGTTTGCGGCACGAGTCTTGCCCTGATGGATGCCGGTGTGCCTCTGCTGGCGCCGGTCGCTGGTGTGGCCATGGGCCTCGTCAAGGACGGGGATCGCTATCAGGTTCTGACCGACATCCTGGGTGACGAGGATCACCTTGGCGACATGGACTTCAAGGTGGCCGGGAGCGCCAACGGCATTACCGCCCTGCAGATGGATATCAAGATCGACGGGATCACCAGGGACATCATGGAGAAGGCGCTTTCCCAGGCCAAGGACGCCCGTCTCCATATTCTTGAGGAAATGAACCGTGTTCTGGCCACGCACCGTCAGGACATGTCGGAATGGGCCCCCACGATCATCACGATGATGATTGACCCGGAAAAGATCCGGGATGTCATCGGTAAGGGTGGCTCCGTGATTCGCGCCATCACCGAGCAGACTGGCGCGACGATCAATATCGACAATGACGGTACGGTGAAGATTGCGTCCGTGCAGGCAGCAGCAGGCCTGGAAGCCAAGAACCGGATCCTGCTGATCACGGCAGATGTGGAAGTTGGCAGCGTCTACGAGGGTCGCGTGGCGCGCCTGATGGACTTTGGCGCGTTCGTCACGATCTTGCCGGGCCGGGATGGGCTTGTGCACATCTCGCAGATCTCCGACGAGCGGGTTGAGCGGGTCGGTGACAAGCTCAAGGAAGGCGACATCGTGCGCGTCAAGGTGCTTGAGGTTGATCGTCAGGGCAGGGTGCGCCTGAGCATGCGCGGGGTCGACGCAGCCTGAAGCCAGTTTACCGGCCGGGCGCCGCCAAAGCGCTTTTCAGGGCCCGATCCAGGCGGCCTGCGAGCTCGGGGTCCCGGTCGTTGGTCCCCAGCCGGATCATGCCAGCCAGAAAATCAGCCGAGAGCAGCGGGGTCCCACCTCGCTGGCCTTCCGCAATAATCTGCAGAAGAACGGGGGTAGTAATGTCCAGTCCCGTGGCCTGTTCGACGACTTTGACCTGCGCGCCCTTGGTAATCAGATCGCGCACGTCCTGCAGGTTTACGTACCGGCTCTGGGTGGTGTCGTAGAGACGGCGGTTAACGTACTTTCTAATCAGTCTTTGCTCGTTCATGGCGGGTCCTTCCTGTGGTTCCAAGCCTCTGCTCCAGACGAAGTAAGCTGTCCGGCATACGATTACCCCTACCTCCTATAGACATCTTCGCTCGCGAATTGGTTCGCGATGCAGCCTTGGAAGAGGAAAATCGAAAATCCAGAGAAAACACATGAAAACATAGGGTTATAAATACTTTATGACCTACATTGGAGGTAGGGAGGCTGCGGCCGGGTAATTTAGGGGCCTAAGAAAGGCGGGTTTTCAGCGGTACTGGTCTTCGCGCTCGCCGTACTGCTTCTCCGCCAGCTCCCGCCGTTCCTGGGCTTCCAGGCACAACGTGGCCACCGGGCGGGCTTCCAGGCGCTTCAGGCCAATTTCTTCGCCGGTCTCCTCGCAATAGCCGTAGGCACGGTCACCGATGCGCTCCAGCGCGCCGTCGATCTTCTTGAGCAGCTTTCGCTCCCGATCCCGCGTGCGCAGTTCCAGGCCGAACTCCGACTCCTGGGTGGCACGGTCATTCGGGTCGGGGAAGTTGCTGGCCTCGTCCTGCATGTGATGAACGGTGCGATCCACCTCTTCCATGAGTTCCCGCCTCCAGGCCAGAAGAATCTGCCTGAAGTGCTCCAGCTGGGCGGGGTTCATGTAAGCCTCACCAGGCTGCGCCCGGTAGGGCTTGATGCCATGAATCAGGGCATCCGGATCATATCGCGCAGGGCCTCGCCGGGCGCCAGCCTGCGAGGGCCTGGAAGGCTTTCTGCCAATCGATTTAATGAGCCCAGGCGTGCTGCGCACCACCATTTCCCGAAGTGGCGGGGACTGAGTCTTTGCAGGGGACGTTTTGCCACTGTCGACCTTCGCGGCACTCGCCTTGGCGGGCCCAACAACGGCCAGCTTTGCGGTGGCAGCCTTGCCGCCCTTCGTGAACTTCAATCGAGAGTCCGCCCCTGGCTTGGTTGCTGGCTTGGTTGCTGGCTTGGTTGCTGGCTTGGTTACTGGCTTGGTTACTGGCTTCTTAACCGGTTTGCGGGCTGCTGGTGTGGCCTTGGCCGCGGCCTTCCTGGCCGGTGCTGCTTTGGCAGATGCCGCCTTCACAGGTGCCGACTTGCGTCCGGCCTTACCGGAGGCACTTCGACCGGTCTGCGCCTTGACCGGAATCGCCACTCGGCCCTTGGTGGCTGAGCTGCTCTTGCGGACCGGTCTCTTGGCTGACGGCATCTTCTGGACCCTGCTCCAAATTTGAGCGCGGGATTATACATAGGGAAATCCGTACGGGAAGGCTAAGCGCGGGCGGGGCCTCAAAGCGCTCCGGACGGGGGCAGGGTGACTGGCTCTGGCGGCTGCCAGGCTGGGTTCCGGTGCTCAGCCACCACGACGGTGTAGACGCCTCCACGAACGTTGAAGTCTGCCGTCAGGCGCATGAAGAGGGGTCCGGCGGCGCTGACGAGGTCATTGAGTATCTGATTGGTCACCGCTTCATGAAACGCGCCCTGATCCCGGAACGACCAGATGTAGTTTTTCAGCGACTTCAGTTCGATACACAACTTATCAGGAACATATTCGAGATGGAGTGTGGCGAAATCGGGTTGGCCAGTCTTGGGGCAGAGACAGGTGAACTCCGGCAGTCGCATTCGAATGGTGAAGGGGCGAGCGGGTTCGGGATTCCGGAACGTTTCCAGAACGGTGCTGGGCGAGGAGGGCATGGCTGGTCTGTCTCGCTGCTCACTGGACGTGTTGGGGTTCAGTCCCGCCCGTGACGTGTGTGCGGTTAGGAATTAATCTACACTAAGCAACTGGATATCGTGAGCTTTCTTTCTCCATTCTGAGCACCAAAATCTTATGCGACTTAGCAGGATCAAGCTTGCGGGATTCAAGTCATTTGTCGACCCGACCACCGTCCATTTTCTGAGCAATCTTGTGGGTGTCGTCGGGCCAAACGGGTGCGGTAAGTCCAATGTAATCGACGCCATCCGCTGGGTCATGGGCGAAAGCTCCGCGCGTCATCTCCGCGGTGACTCGATGGAAGACGTGATCTTTAACGGCTCCAGTTCCCGCAAGCCGGTCGGCTCTGCGGCCATTGAGCTGTACTTCGACAACTCCGATGGCACGCTGGGAGGACAGTACGCCAGTTACGCTGAGATCTCGATTCGCCGGACAGTATCCCGCGATGGCACTTCCCAGTACTTCCTGAATAACACTCGTTGCCGGCGCAAAGACATCACGGGTCTCTTCATGGGTACCGGTCTTGGGCCCCGTAGCTACGCGATTATCGAGCAGGGCATGGTGTCGCGTCTGGTTGACGCCAAGCCCGAGGAGATGCGCAGTTACATCGAGGAAGCAGCGGGAATTTCGAAATACAAGGAACGCCGCCGGGAAACCGAAACCCGGATGCACAACACGCGGGAGAACCTTGCTCGTCTGGCTGACCTCCGGGACGAGGTGGAGAAGCAGATCAAGCATTTGCAGCGCCAGGCCCAGGTGGCAGAGAAGTACCGGACGCTCAAGCAGCAGGAACGGCAGCTTGAAGCGGAGCTCCTGGCTATCAGGCTGGCGGAACTCGAGAGCGCGCTGGCTGCCCAGCGTACCGACCTGTCTTCGCGTCAGACTGCAATGGATGCTGCGCTGGCAGGCCAGCGTCAGGTAGAGCTGGATATAGAGAGGGACCGCGCAGAGCACCTCATTGCCAGCGACGCTTTCGCAGCCACCCAGGCAACGTACTACGCTGTTCAGGGCGAGATTGCGCGGCTTGAGCAAACCCTCGCCCATGCCCGGGAGCTGCGGGAACGCGCACTCCGCGACCTGGCGCAGGCCCGTACAGAATTGTCCACGGTAGTCGCCGAAGTCGCGCGTGACAGCCAGATGCTCTCCGAAATCGAGCGCGGCATGGCTGGATTTGAGCCGGGTCTGGCGTCTGCGCGGGAAGCGGAGGCGGCAGCTCTCGCTGAGCTGCAAGCTGGCGAAACCGCCCTGGACGCCTGGCAGGACGAGTGGCACGCGTTCAATCTGGACGTCAAGGAACAGCAGCAGGCGCGGCAGGTTGAGCAGACCCGTCTGGAGCATCTCGAAGCCCACAAAGCCCGCCTTGAGCGGCAACTCCACTCGGTCGACGAGGAGCGTCAGTCCATTTCCGTTGTGGACCTGGAAGCGCGCCTGATCGCTCAGGACCGAATACAGGCAGACACCCAGGCCCTGCTTACCGCTGAGGTCAAGGCGCTGGAGCAGGCTGGCTTTAGCCTCAGCAGCCAGCGCGAGGCAGAGCAGCGTCTTGGCGGGGACATCGAGCAACTGCGGGGAGAGCTCGAGGCACGTCGAGGCCGTCTCGATACCCTGCGAGTCATTCAGAATGCCGCGCTGGGTAATGAAGAGGAAATACTCAGCGGGTGGCTGGCCCAGTCCGGTCTGGCCGAGCGGAAGCGGCTGGTGCAGCGGCTGGTTGCGGATACGCGCTGGACTCGGGCGGTCGAGACTGTGCTGGGTGATTTCCTGCAGGCAGTTTGCGTGGGTGACCCGGGAGCCCATGCGACGTCATTACCTGACGCCACCCTGGTTCTTGTCGAGGCTTCCGGTCCGGATAGCGTGGCCCCGCCCGGTTCCCTTGCCAGTCGGGTTCAGCACGCAGGCACCGTGGGCAGGTTGCTGGCTAACGTTCAGTGCGTGGAAACCGTCGATGAAGCCCTGCTATTGAGAGGCGGTCTTCAGGACGGCCAGTCGCTGATCACTCCTGAGGGCATCTGGCTAGGCGCGGGCTGGGTGCGCATCAATCGGGGTCAGCGCTATGTGGGCATGATGGCCCGGGAGCGCGAGATCCGTGATCTCGAGTCTGCACTCGACGGGGACGAAGCCCAGATTCTGATCCTTGGGCAGGCGCGCTTGACCCTGCGGGGCGAGATCGATGCGCTGGAGCGGGAGCGTCAGCAGATCCAGCTTCGCCTTACCGATGCCGACAGGCAAAGCCTGGAATCCGCGTCGATAGCCGCCACCCTGCATCAGGATCTCGAGCGTGCCCGGCAGCGACTGCAGAATCTGGCCCACGATGAGGATGTGGTGCGCAGCGAGCTTGGTGAGCTTCTCGTCGTCATTGAAGAAGCACGGGGCCGGCTCCAGGCTGCGGAGCGCAGTCTCGCTGAGCTTGACCTCCAGCGCCCGGGCCGACGCGAGCAGCAGGAGGCACTCCTGGGCCGGTACAACGCGGCCAGGGAGCTGGCAGATATCCAGCGAGCCGCCGTCGGGCAAATCCTGATTGAGTTTGAGAGCCGGCGGGCTGCCCATGGGGCCGCGGCGACTGCTCTGGAGCGAGTTACCCAGCAACATGGCCACCTGGTTCAGCGTATTGCGACCCTTGAAGTAGACACCGTCGACAGTGAAGCACCGATCCAGGGCTACCAGACGGAACTCGACGGGCAGTTGGCCCGGCAACTCGAGGTTCAGGCTGAGTTGTCACGCCAGCGTGATGGCCTCACCGCTGTTGAGCAACGGGTGAAAAGCAGTGAAAGTCAGCGTCACGAGCTGGAGAAGCGGGTAGCCAGCGAGCGGGAAGGCCGTGAGGCCCTCAGGATGCACGTGCGCGAGTTGGAAGTTCGAGGCGAGTCCCTGAGCGAACGCTTTGCTGCTACCGGACTGCTGTTGAGTGACGTGTCAGCCGTGATTCCGCCCGACGCGAATCCGGAGCAGTGGGATCAGCGCCTCACCCAGACGCGGAGCTCCATCGATCGCCTTGGGCCCATCAATCTGGCGGCGATCGATGAATTCTCGGAGCAGTCGGAGCGCAAGACTTACCTTGATTCCCAGCACGCCGACCTGTCGTCAGCGCTGGAGACTCTGTCCCACGCGATCCGGAGAATTGACCGTGAGAGCCGGACCCGGTTTCAGGAGACTTTCGATAGCATCAATTCTGGTCTCAAGCGTCTTTTTCCCAGACTGTTCGGTGGCGGTCATGCCTATCTCACGCTCGAAGGGGAGGACTTGCTCGTTGCGGGAGTGACGGTGATGGCTCGCCCGCCGGGCAAGCGCAACAGTCATATCCATCTGCTCTCCGGGGGTGAGAAGGCCCTGACGGCAGTGGCGCTCATCTTTTCGATCTTCGAGCTGAATCCAGCGCCGTTCTGCCTGCTGGACGAGGTCGATGCGCCATTGGATGAGGCCAATGTCGCGCGCTTTTGCGATATCGTGCGCGAGATGTCCAAGACCGTGCAGTTCATCGTCATCACGCATAACAAGACGACTATGGAGATGACCAAGCAGCTCACCGGGGTAACCATGAATGAACCGGGTGTGTCGCGGCTGGTCGCGGTGGATATCGATGAGGCTGTTAAGCTCGTCGCCAGCTGATTGCCCATGACTGACCTACGCTGGGTTCTGTTACTTGCCGCCCTGCTGATCCTGGTGGCCCTGTTCCTCTGGTCCCGCTACCGTGCGCGACTGACTGAGCGCTTTCGCGAGGCACTTCGTCCTGCGCCTCTCGCGGCCAGAGCTGGGGTGCGTCTGGAGCCGACGCTGCCTGCCAAGGTCGCTGTCCCGGAACTCCCAGCCAAGATTGTGACCATCCGTATGTTGAGTCGTGGAGTCAATCCCTTTCCTGGTGAGGACCTGGTGCTTGCCTTGCGCGAAGCGGGCCTCCGCCACGGCAAGTTCGGCATCTTTCACCTGCATGTGTCTGATACTGACGACACGCCCATCTTTAGTGTCGCCAGTCTCACGGAGCCCGGGTCCTTCGATCTGACACGGGTGCGGACTGACCAGTATCCGGGTGTCAGCCTGTTTCTGGGGCTGCCAGGCCCTGTCGAGCCCGTCGCGGCCTTTGATGCGATGGTTAGCGCCGGCCGGGCTGTTGCCAAGCGCCTGGATGGGAACCTCGTGGACGAGCACGGCAGTACGCTCAGCGTGCAGCGTGAGCGCTATCTCCGGGAAGACGTGATTCAGTTTCAGCACCGGCACGGCCGCTCAGGCTGACCTCGGGGGCGGAGTGCGTAAGGCCCCGGGAAGAGACGGTGCGACAGCCGCTGGGAAGCGACTGTTCCAGCTAAAGACCGAGTTGGCCGAGCACAATTACCGGTATCACGTTCTGGACGAGCCAGCGGTGCCGGACTCCGTCTACGACCAGCTTTACCAGGAGCTGGTGGAGCTGGAGCGCCGGTATCCCGAACTGGTAAGCCCGGATTCTCCCACGCAGCGCGTGGGTGCGGCACCTGCCGCCGGCTTCCCCCAGGTACCCCACGGACTGCCCATGCTATCGCTGGACAATGCCTTCTCGAAGGAAGACCTTGAGAACTTCAACCGGCGTGTTCAGGAACGACTCGGGTCTGACGTTGAGTTGGAGTACTCGGCCGAGCCCAAGCTGGATGGTGCGGCCATCAACCTCTGGTTTGAAAGCGGCGAGCTCGTGCGGGCCGCCACGCGGGGCGACGGCAGCGTGGGGGAAGAGGTAACACACAACGTCCGGACTATCCGTTCAGTCCCGCTGCGTCTCCGGGGCAGCGGCGTCCCGGGACTTCTGGAGGTGCGCGGCGAGATCTTCATGCCGCGCCAGGGCTTCAGGAAGCTGAACGAAGCAGCGCAGCAGGCGGGTGAGAAGCCCTTTGCGAATCCCCGTAATGCGGCGGCCGGGAGTTTGCGGCAGCTGGACCCTCGTCTGACAGCCTCTCGCCCGCTGGCCCTGTTCGCCTATGGAATAGGGACGGTTGCTGACGGCAGCTTGCCGCCCCGCCATACGGAGGTGCTTGAGCGTCTTCGCGACTGGGGCCTGCCCGTGGCTCCTGAGGCCGAGCGGGTCACCGGGGTGGCTGGATGCCTGGGGTACTACGCCAGGATGTTGGAGAAGCGCGCTGGGTTGCCCTACGACACAGACGGCGTTGTCTTCAAGGTCAATGACGTTGACCTTCAAGCCCGGCTTGGAACGGTGGCCCGTGCGCCCCGTTGGGCGGTAGCCTTCAAGTTCCCGGCGGAGGAGCAGCTGACGACGGTCCAGTCGGTGGATTTTCAGGTCGGCCGCACGGGGGTGCTCACGCCTGTGGCGCGGCTGGAGCCTGTGTTTGTCGGCGGTGCCACGGTGAGCAACGCTACCTTGCATAACCTCGATGAGCTTCATCGTAAGGACGTACGACCTGGCGACACGGTGATTGTGCGCCGAGCCGGCGACGTTATCCCTGAGGTCGTGGGTGTGCTGCTGGAGCGGAGGCCCCCCCGCACGTCACCCGTGAGGACCCCAGAGCAGTGCCCGGTGTGCAGTTCTCCGGTGCTGCGTGTGGAGGGGGAGGCCGCTCTGCGCTGCACCGGCGGCAGCGTCTGTCCCGCCCAGCGCAAGGAGGCGCTACGCCATTTCGCTTCGCGGCGAGCCCTGAATATCGATGGGTTGGGCAGTCAGCTGATCGATCAGCTCGTGGACACGGACCTGGTGCGTAAACCTGGCGACCTGTTCCGCCTGACGTCCTCCCAGCTGCAGCAGTTGGACCGGATGGGCGAACGCTCCGCCGCCAAGCTGCTGGAAGCCATCAGCAGGAGCAAGGCGACGACACTGGAGCGCTTCCTCTATGCTCTGGGGATTCCCGAAGTGGGTGAGGCCACGAGCAAGGCTCTGGCGCGGCACTTCGTGCGGCTGAGCGCGCTTATGGCCGCTACGGCGGAGCAATTAGCCGAAGTGGAGGACGTCGGTCCGATAATGGCGGGCCACATCACGGCCTATCTTCAGGCCCCTCAGAACCAGGAGGTCATTCAGGATCTGCGGTCGGTGGGCGTGCACTGGAGCGAGGAAGCTCGCCCAGTTGATGCCGGTACGGCAGAACGCCCCCTGAAGGGGAAGACCTTCGTGCTTACCGGTACCCTGGCAGGTATGACCCGCGAGGAGGCCACGGCGAGAATCGAGGCGCTGGGCGGCAAAGTGACCTCCAGCGTGACCGCGAAAACCAGCTACCTTGTCGTCGGCGACAAGCCAGGCTCAAAGCTGGCTAAGGCCGAGAAGTTGGGAGTCGAGGTGCTGGATGAGGGTCGACTCGGTCAGT
>SHZI01000052.1 GCA_009692345.1 Gammaproteobacteria bacterium
CCGCCAGCGCCTGCTCCACGTTTTTGCCCACTCCTGTTTCAATCCCCAGGCGGACATGTCGGCGGCCGAGTTGCTGCAGATGATGCACTTCTATTTCACCGCCAATTACGACGGCCTGGTGTTCGACGTGGCCGACCGGCCCTTTTCCCGGGGTATCTTTCAGCCCCTGGGCGCACTGCTGGGCCGGTTGGGGGCCACGGTGCGTACCGGTATCAGTGCCCGCGCCCTGGTCCGCCAGGACAAAGCCTGGGTCGTGGAGACGGACAGCGAAGCGCTGACAGCCGATCTGGTCGTCCTCGCCACCGCAGTGCCGGGCATCAAGGCCATCGTCGGCGTCTCCCGGGGTCTCGATGCTGCCGACTGGCGCCAGCGCATCGACTCACTTCGCGTGACCAATGCCTTTGCCGTCTGGCGCCTGTGGCTAAACCGGCCCGTGGCGCCCGGCCGGGCTGCGTTTGCCGGCACCGCGGGCGTCGGTCCTCTCGACAATATCTCCGTCTACGAGAATCTTGAGGACGAGAGCCGCGCCTGGGCCGCCCGTACGGGTGGCTCCGTGGTTGAGCTGCACGCCTACGCGTTGCCCACCGGTGCCGACGAGACGGCGGTGAAAAAGCAGTTACTTGCGGGTTTGCACACGCTCTACCCGGAGACCGCCGCCGCAGCGCTCATTGAAGAGCGGTTCCTCCTGCGGCAGGATTGCCCGGCCTTCGCGCCGGGCAGCCACGCCCTGCGGCCGGAAGTGCGCACCCCTTTTCGTGGCTTGAGCCTGGCCGGAGATTTTGTGCAGTTGCCCTTTCCCACCGCACTCATGGAGCGGGCCGCGTCGGCGGGCATGCTGGCCGCCAGCACACTGCTCGATGGCCTGGGCGTCCGCCCCGAGCCGCTGTGGTCCGTGGCCGTGCGCGGCCCCCTTGCCCGGTCCTCATGAGCGAACTCATCCTCTTCGGGCGCCCGTTACCCGAACTACCCCCCGCGTCGATGCTGCCGGACTGGCAGCAGGCGGACCCGCGGTGGATGGCGAGCGCCCTGCAGATCGCGCTGGGCCGTTCCGGCGGTGGCTGGTTCGTGGTGGACGAGCGGCGGCAGTTTGGTGCCGAACCGCGCCGCTACCGGATCGACGATCGCGATCTGGTCTTCTGGCCTGGCCCCAACGGCCTCATGGCAGCGCCCGATGCCTGCCCGCACATGGGTGCCTCGCTGGCCGCCGGCTGCGTGCGGCAGGGCCGGCTTAAGTGCCCCTGGCACGGGATGGAACTGGGCGATAAACCCCAGGGCGCCTGGCGGCCCTTCCCTGTGCATGACGATGGTGTGCTCGTCTGGGTCCGGCTGGACGACGCGGGGGAGGCAACCACCGAGCGGCCCTGCCTGCCGGTGCGTCCGGACCGCTACATCGCTGCGGTCGTGCGCCTGGAGGCCCGCTGCCGCCCGGAGGATCTCCTCGCGAACCGGCTTGATCCCTGGCACGGCGTGCACTATCACCCCCACACCTTCCGCCGCCTGCGGGTCGTCGAGCGCCGGGACGACGAGATCACGGTACGGGTAGCCTTCGCCGTTCTGGGGCGGCTGGCCGTCGAGGTGGACGCGCGTTTTCATTGCCCCGACCCGCGCACCATCGTCATGACCATTGTCGCCGGCGACGGCGCTGGCTCGGTGGTGGAAACCCACGCCACGCCCATCGACGACACGCGCTGTGCGGTCATCGAGGCCACGCTGGCCACGTCCGACCGGCCCCAGATGAAGTACGTTTTGCCCCTGGCCCGGTGGGCGCGTCCCTGGCTCGAGCGGCGGGCGTCGCGCCTGTGGATCGAGGATGTGGCTTACGCGGAGCGGCGGCGCGTGGTTCTGGATGCGCAGAGCCGGGCTGCCAGCGGGTAGGTAGTTGCCCCGATTCTGGGGAGGAGGCCTTGGCACTATGGTGACCGAATGGTGATCAGGATTCGCAGGCTACGGCCATGGACCTGAGGTTGAAGGGCTTTTTCAGCTTCACGTAGACGATCTGGTTGGGTGGCGGTGCTAGCCGGCTGGCGGACCCCGGGCAGTGGCCCGGGTGGGAGCGGTCGGGGTCTCGGCAAGAGTCATGGCCTGAACGGGCGCGTGCCATCGCGGTAATGGGCAGCGGTAGCGCGAAATGGACAACGAGCGCGATGCTGAGGAGTCGGCCGCGGCGTGGTGTCAGCATAAAATGACTTAAGCACCGCAAGGAGAATCCCCATGAGCACCGCCTATCGCTGGGTCGAGCCGCCCTGGCCCCTCACTGAACTGCCCCGCGACCAGCTGGAAGATCGCATCCAGCAGCTGCTCGGCGTCTCCAACATGTGCGTGATGGCCACGGTGACGGCCAAGGGCCAGCCCATCGCCAGCCCCATTGAGTTTTATGCCGACGGGCTGGATCTCTACATGCTGCCTGACCCGGGGACGCCAAAAGTCAAAGCGCTGCAGCGCGACCCCCGCATCTCCGTTGCGGTTCACGGCGCGTATCACGGCTGGCACAGTGCCCGCGGGGCGCAGATTTTTGGCACGGCTCACCTCATCGAGCCCCACGCGCCCGGCTGGGAGCGGGGGATGAAGATCTTCCGCTGGCACGAGTGGATGAGCGATCTCGCCATGGATACCAGTAAGCCCTTTGAGCGGCAGGTGCTGAAGGTGGTTCCCGAGCGCATCCTCTACACCGAGACCTGGTTGTGGAAGCTGGGCTTTGGTGCCAAGCAGAAATGGCTGCGCCAGGGCTAGGCCGGTCCCCAGGTCAGCGTTTGTTGCGGCGTGCGTCTACGTAGGCACGCAACAGGGCATTGATCTGCGTCTGATAGCCCTTGCCCTGGGAGCGGAACCACTTGGGGACGTCCGCATCGAGTCGCAATGTAACCTGCTCCTTGGGTGGGGCTGTCACGAGTCCACGACGGACGATGGCTTTCGCGAACATCTCCGGCGTCACTTCCGGGTTCTCCGACAGGTCGTTATCCTTGTCCCGGAGTGCGCGCAGGCGCTTCAGGTCAGTCATGGACGCCTTTGAAGAAGAGGGCTTGCTCATGTCCGGTCGCTTTGCGTATTGAGATCCCGCGGATTCTTTCGGCCGTCGCCGTGTGGGTGACCACCACTACCCATTGGTGGAGCAGGCCAAACGTCTGTACGCGTTCTTCTCCATAGTCGAACCGGTCGTCGAGGATCGACTTCGTTGGACCCGAAAAGATGGCTGCCGGGTCGGCGCAATCGATCCCGTGCTGCCGGAGGTTGGACCGACGCTTGCCTTGATCCCATTCAAATTCCACTGTAGCGACAAATGTAGGTCATGAGGAGCGACACATGAACGCGCAAAGCTGCACGGTTGGCCTTCCTTTGCGCCAACGGAAATCGCGAACCTCACTGTAAATGCCCAGGCCCACTGACAATTCCACCAGCGAACTGTTGCGCCAGGCCATGGCCCTCCACCGGGCGGGCCGGGTGCAGGAGGCAGACGCCCAGTACTCCGCCGTCCTGCGCGCCGAGCCGGTCCAGCCCCAGGCCCAGGCCCAGGCGCTCCGTCTCCAGGGCATCCTGGCCCGGGACCTCGGCGATCTCGAGCGTTCGCTCAAGCTGCTGCGCAGGGCCACCGACGCGGCGCCGCTGGATCCCGAGCCCGCCGCTGAGCTGGGCCTGAGCTATCTGGCCAGCGGCTATCTGCACCTGGCCGAAGCCGCCTTCCGCAAGGCCCTGGCCCGGGATCCCGACTCCACGAAGGCGCTCGCCAATCTCGGCGCGCTGCTGCAGTACCGGGGTCATATAAAAGAGTCCATCGAGTGTCATCGGCGGGTGCTCGGGCTGGACCCGGACGATCTCGAGGTGCGCTGCAATCTGGCCACCACGCTGGTCGAGGCCGGCCGGGGCGAGGAAGCAGTGGCCGAGTGCGACCTCGCGCTGGCTGGGTTCCCGGACCGCCCGGCGCTGCTGGCCACCAAGGGTGCGGTGCTCGTGGGCCTCGGCCAGTACGCCGCTGCCCTGCCGCTGCTCGAAGCCGCCCTTGCGACCGGCCCGGACGACATGGCGCTCATCAACCTGGGCCTCGCCCATCAGCACCTCGGCCAGGCCGAGGAGGCCAGGGCTGCGCTGGACACGGCAGTGCGCGTCAACCCGGACAACGCGCGGGCCACTGCCGATCTCACCACGCTGCTGTCGGTGGCCGGCCGTAGTAGTGAGGCGCTGCGCCTGAGTGCGGACTTTCTGCAACGCCATCCCGGTGAACGGCTGGTGCTCGCGGCCCGCGGGGTGGCCCTGCGGGACGCCAGCCAGTCCGACGCGGCCCGGGCACTAGTCGACCTGGAAAGACTGGTGAGAATTCGGGAGCTGCCCGTTCCCCGCGGCTACAGCAACCACGCGGACTTCAACGCCCGGCTCGCGGCCCTGCTGCGGGCGGATTCCTCCCTGCTGGCGAGTCCGCTGAGCAAAGCCACCCGGGGTGGGGCACAGACCGGCGAGCTGGATCCGGACGCGTCGCCGGTACTCGGCGCGTTCCGGGACGCCCTGAATGTGGAGCTGGGGCGGGTGATCGCGGAGTTACACCGGGAGGGCTTTGGCCGGCACCCGGCCATGGCCTGGGCTGCGGACCGCTGGACGCTGCGGATCTGGGGCACGCTGCTCGGCCCGGGAGGCCACCAGCTGCCCCACCTGCACCCGCTGGCCTGGCTGAGCGGGGTCTACTACGTGGCGGTTCCCCCGGGACTGGGTGATGACGGTGCTCTGGAGTTCGGCGAGCCTCCCGCCCGCATCCAGTTCCAGACCGAACCGGACCGGCGCCGGGTGAGCGCGACGCCCGGGCGGCTCGTGCTGTTTCCCTCCTGGTTCTGGCATCGCACGCTGCCCTTTGCCCAGCCGGGGGAACGGATCAGCGTAGCCTTTGATGTAATGCCCTCTTTAAACCCACCAGCAACCTGATTGTGCTGTTGCACTCAGAATACTGAGGGCTGCTGGGAGAGTTGGTCGAACACCGGGAAATGTGGCATGCGTTCGCGTAGGGCGGTCCAGACCAGCGCCGCCGGACGGGAATCAAGGCCGGCGACTATCCGGCGGAGCGGTCGCCCGCGATAGAGCCAGTCCTGCTCCGGCACAGGGATCGGGTGCAGGGGCTCCGCGACAACCGAACCGGCCCGCCCGATGCCGACGAGTAACTCGCTCTCCCGGGCATCCCGCTTCCGGGCCTGAAAGGTGCGCTCCTGATTCACGACGAAGGTGTCATCGCGCGTGTGCAAGGCCTCCCAGAGCACCGGGCGTCCGGGGCCTGCAAAGTGCATTCAGGCCGTGACGCTGGGGCGGCCCGCGACCCGCTCGTACCAGCGCTGGAGGGCCGGCCTCTGCTGCACCGGCTGGATCTCAACCCAGCCGGCGAACTCCGCAGTCACGAACAGGCTGATGTCGGCAAACGAGAACTCGCCACCGGCCAGGTACTGGTGGTGCTGCAGCTGATGCGCGACCCGGTCGAAGAACTGCTCCGTCCGTTGCCGGCCCCGCGGGACGAGTGCCGGAATCTGCGGGTAGGGCACTGGCCCCGGAAACACGTGGTCCCTGAACCCGGGTGAGAGGTTCCGCAGCACCTCGGCGACCGCCGGCAGGCCCTCGTTCTCCACGATGTTCGTCCACATGAGGGTGAGGGTTTCCTGGCGTGGCGTGCCGCCAAACAGCCGCGGCTCCGGTTGCAGGAACTCGAGATAGCGGCAGATGGCGAGACACTCGGTGAGGTAGGTGCCGTCGTCGGTTTCCAGCACCGGCACCGTGCCGCCCGGGTTGATGGCCAGGAACTCCGGGGACAGCTGTTCCATGCGGAACAGGTTGACGTTCACCCGGGGTATGCTGAGTTGCTTCTCCGCCAGGAAGATGCGTACCCGCCGGGGGTTGGGGGCCCTGTCAAAGTCGAAAAGTCGCATGGTCATGGGGGGATTCTAGCGTGTAGCATCTCCCACCCGTCCCCACCCCCCCTATCCCAGGATTGCCCCCTTGATCACCACCGCCAACATCACCATGCAGTTCGGCGCCAAGCCCTTGTTCGAGAACGTCTCGGCCAAGTTCGGCGAGGGCAATCGTTACGGCCTGATTGGCGCCAACGGCTGTGGCAAATCCACCTTCATGAAGATCCTCGGGGGCGACCTTGTGCCCTCGGCGGGTAACGTGGCTCTCGACTCAGGCATCCGCCTCGGCAAGTTGCGCCAGGACCAGTTCGCTTTTGAAGAGTTTGCGGTGATCGACACCGTGATCATGGGCCACGCGGAGCTCTGGCCGGTGCGCCAGGAGCGGGACCGGATCTACTCCCTGCCGGAGATGAGCGAGGAAGACGGCCTGCGGGTCGCCGACCTGGAAACCCAGTTTGCCGAGATGGACGGCTACACGGCTGAGTCCCGGGCCAGCGAACTCCTGCGCGGCGTGGGCATACCGCCAGAACTGGATGCGGGGCTGATGAGCGAGGTGGCGCCCGGCTGGAAACTGCGCGTGCTGCTCGCCCAGGCGCTGTTCGGCAATCCGGACGTGCTGCTGCTCGACGAGCCCACCAACAACCTGGACATCAATTCCATCCGCTGGGTCGAGGAACTGCTGAACTCCCGGGACTGCACGATGGTGATCATCTCCCACGACCGGCACTTTTTGAACAGCGTCTGCACCCACATGGCGGACCTGGACTACGGCGAGCTGCGCCTCTATCCGGGCAACTACGACCAGTACATGACCGCCTCCACGGTGGCCCGGGAGCGCCTGCTGGCCGACAACGCCAAGAAGAAGGCTCAGATCGCCGAGTTGCAGACCTTCGTCAGCCGCTTCTCTGCCAACGCGTCGAAGGCGCGGCAGGCAACCTCCCGGGCCCGGCAGATCGAGAAGATCGAGGTGGTGGAAGTGAAGCCCTCGAGCCGGGTGAGCCCGTTCATCCGTTTTGACCAGGCCCGCAAGCTCTACCGCCAGGCGCTGGAGGTCGACGGGCTGACCAAGGGTTACGACGGGACGGCGCTGTTCAAGGGTCTCCAGCTCAAGGTTGAGGTAGGGGAGCGGATCGCGATCATCGGCGCGAATGGCGTCGGCAAGACGACCTTGCTGAAGTGCCTGATGCAGGAAGTGACGCCGGAGAAGGGCACGATCAAGTGGTCCGAGAATGTGGCTCTGGGCTACGTGCCCCAGGATCGCAACGAGGACTTTGCCAGCGACCTCACGCTCTTCGACTGGATTCGCCAGTGGCAGCAGAAGACTGACGATGAACAGGCGCTAAGGGCAACGCTGGGCCGCATGCTGTTTTCGAAGGACGAGAGCCGGAAGTCGGTCAAGGTGATTTCCGGTGGCGAGGAGGGCCGCCTGCTCTTCGGCAAAGTGATGCTTCTCAAGCCCAATGTGCTCCTCATGGATGAGCCGACCAATCACCTGGACATGGAATCCATCGAGGCCCTCAACCTGGCGCTGGAGAATTATCCCGGTACGCTCATCTTCGTGAGCCACGACCGGGAGTTCGTGGGCTCACTGGCCACCCGGGTGATCGAGATGAAGACGGACGGCATCGTGGACTTCCACGGGGGCTACGACGACTACCTCCGCAGCCAGGGCGTGGGGGAGCCGCAGCTGCCTAGGCGGATGAGCCGCTAAGCCTGCAGCGGCTACCCTGGCAGGAGCGCCTTCAGGCGCGACCCACTCCGGCGGTGCGGGTGGCGGTCGCGGCTAAAGCCGCTCCTACGGTGGCGGTGGCAGCGTCTTTCCCCGGCAGCAGCGGCACCGCATCCAGCACCCAGTTGCCGGACGTGCGCCGGTCGGGGCAGGGGATGGCGTAGGCCACGTCGCCGGCATCCGCCCGCAGCTTCTTCAGGTCGACGCGCCAGCCGCGGTCTTCCCACTGGCCCAGATATTCCCGGAATTTCACGACCCCCTGATCGGTGGGCAGCAGGATCTCCTTGATGTTGCTCTCCGGCGTGCGGATGGGATTGAGGTGCATCAGCACCGCAATATCCTCGTTGGCCACCTTCATGTTGGCGTCGTAGGCCCGGGAATCCATCTTCGGATCCATCATGCAGTTGCGCGTGTTGATGAAGTAGACCCGGGTGTGGGCCTCGTCCACCGGCGCCTCGAAGAAGTACTGGTGAAACGAGTTGGTGGCGCTGAAGTTGATCCAGGTTTGCAGGTGATTGGGGCCGTGACTCCCCGAACCGGCCCGTACGCCACTCTTTGAGGCGCGCAGGCCCGTAAAGTCGGACTGCTGGTGGGTCTTCTCGTCGAAGGCCACGAAGAACTTCGTACCCCACTCGGAGTTCTCCAGGTTCAGGCCGTACTTCAGGTAGTCCGGCTCCATACCCGGCGACCCCTGGGACGGATGGACGAATTCGTTGTGCGCCGGATCCAGGCCGTTTTCCATGGAGCGTTCGAAGTACAGATCGAGTTCGATGATGGTGACCGGGGTTGCCCGCCAGCCCTCCTGGTCCCACTCCGGAATCGTGTAGATGGGCGGCCGCTCGGCTGCCGGCAGGTCGCCGAGGAAGGCGAACACGAGGCCGTACTTTTCCTCGACGGGATAGCTGTCGATCTTGGCCCGGGACGGCAGCTTCGCATCCGCACCCAGGGACGGTATGGTCTTGCACTTGCCCCCGGCCTCGTAGCGCCACCCGTGGTAGGGGCACACGATGCAGTCGTCCTTGACCGTGCCCTTGCTGAGTGAGGCTCCCCGGTGGACACAGGTGTCGCTCATCACGTGAGCCGTACCCCTGGAGTCCCGCCAGGCGACGAAGGGCAGGCCCAGGAGCCGGACGCTTGCCGGCTTGTCCGTCACATCCTCGGCTCTGCCGACGGGATACCAGAAATTGATGTACATGGAGACATTCTCGCAACTACGGGACAGGCATGTTTCGTCAGGACTTGGTCAAAGGATTCGGCAATAATCGGCGGGAACATATCCCAAGGAGTCCCGGCAATGCAAAAGACCTCCACCCTGAAGCCCTTTGCAAAGGGTGACATTTTTCTGGGCTGCACCTACCTCAACAACCCGGATGACGACCACATGGGGGAGGGGCGCATCCTCCAGTTCGACAAAAACTGGATCGCCAAGGGCACCTGGTACACCAGCGGGACCCGCTACTTCATTGTGGG
The DNA here is from genome assembly GCA_009692345.1 of Gammaproteobacteria bacterium. Taxonomy (GTDB): domain Bacteria; phylum Pseudomonadota; class Gammaproteobacteria; order Steroidobacterales; genus SHZI01. The sequence continues at coordinate 9,073 of SHZI01000052.1, forward strand.
CTGCACGGTGGCGCCGGACGGCACCCTCTGGGGCTTCGACTGCCACGACCACATCGCGGTGCGGGCCACGCCGGACGCTAAGGAGCTGCCGCCCTGGGACTCGGGTCGCTCCTTCGGCAGCGTCAGCTGGGACCAGGCCGGCAATCACTACTTCGGTGAGTACTTTATCGGCAAGGAAATCTGGAAGGGCACCAGCGCCAAGTTTCTTGCGGATGGCACGCTGGGTGTCGGACACATCTACAAGTACAGCCCCGACCTGAAGCTGCTGGACGATTATCCCACCGAGTACGCGCCGGAGCCGACCCGCTTCAAAGGCATCACCCACTCCACGCTGCACCCGTCCGGCGAGTTCATCACCTACACGACGGAGACCGCCCGTCGGCTGATGCGGTACGACCTGCGCAATCGCCGCCAGCTGCCGGACCTCGCCGGCTACCCCGACGCAGATCCCTACGATCGCACCGACAAGCGCTGGTTCATCGCCGTGGCCTATCTCCCTGATGGGCGGCTGCTGTGCACCGTCGCCGACGGACTCGCGGTGTATGACGAGGCGGGCAAGATCCTGCAGCACATCCCGCTCCCCGGCTACGGCTGGGCCCAGGTGACGCCCGATGTGGACCCGCGCTACGCGCTGGCCGCCAACGTCTGGACCGGGGTTGCCGCGCGCATCGACCTCCGGGAGGAAAAGATCGTGCAGCAGATGGACGCCGGCTTCACGGCGCCCTTCCGTTCCCTGGCCGGGATCGCCGTGTTCCGGGGATGAACCCCAGGCGCCTGACCGGCCTGACGGGCCTTTTCCTGGTGCTCATTCTCGCCCTGCCAGGTTGCGCCACCGCGCCGTCCCCCGACGGCGAACTGGTCCTGGTGGCCGGCGCTTCCGGTCGGGCCGGGCGCTATGTGATCCAGCGCCTTAAGGAGCAGGGCATCCCCTTGCGGGCCATGACCCGCAGCCGGGCCGATGCCGGGCAGCGCCTGGGCGCGGACTTTGCCGGGGTCGACTGGGTGGAGTGCGACGTCCGTGATCCGGCGCAGGTCGCCGTGGCCATGGCGGGCGTCGGCCGCGTGATCAGTGTGATCGGCGCCAACACGGTGGGCGATGACAACAGCGCGGAGTTCGTCGACTACGGCGGCGTCCGCAATCTGGTGGCCGCTGCCCGCCGGGAGCAGGTGCAGCACTTCGTGCTGCTCACGGCGATCGGCGTGACCGATCCGGCCCATCCCTTCAACAAGGCGACGAAGGGCGCTCTGGGCTGGCGCCTGAAGGGGGAGGACTACCTTCGGGCCAGCGGCCTCACCTACACCATCGTCCGGCCCGGGGGGCTGGTGAATGAGCCAGCTGGCCAGAAGGGCCTGCGTCTGGAGCAGGGGGACAACTGGCGGCCCCTGCTGCGCAGCACCTTGTCCCGGGACGATCTGGCCCTGGTACTGATTGAGAGCCTCAGCCAGCCCGGGGCCCGCAATGTCACTTTCGAGCTGGTCAATGACCCCAGCCTTGCCCCCGGGGCCTGGCGCCAGCGTTTCGCTACCCTCACGCCCGACCCCAATTAAGAAATCTTAAGGTCCCCGCAACGCTCCCGCGATGGGGCAGGGAGCACTATTCCTCCGTGCCTTGGTGAGTCACCCCCTCCCCAGGCACGACGTGTAGAGATGACCTGGACTTGCGACGACGTGACTGAGTGGCACCGGCGGGTGGGTAAGCGGGCACGGCACGGCTTGAACTCTGTCCACCCTCTGTCTCAGGCGATGACGGCTCCGCCGCTCGCCGGTGTCACGAACCGGGTCTGACACCGGATACTATCCAGGCTGCAGCTGTCTCAGTCATCCCCCATAATTTCCCTCTGGAAGATTCAGGATCTCATCCATGCGCTACCAAGTCCCTCTGGTGCTCGTCGCTGTGACCGCCGCCGTGATGCTCGGCAGCGCCCTCTCCGGCCCTGCCGTCTCCGGACCCGCCGAGCCGGGCACGCCATCAGCCACTCGGGTGACCGCCGCCGTGCCGGTGACCAGCCCCACTCAGGCACTGGAGGCGCAGCCAGGACTCCCGAACTTCAAGGCCATCATCAAGCGCAATCAGGCGAGCGTCGTCAACATCAGCACCACCCAGAAGGCAGACGAGGGTGAGGGCATGCATGGCCTGCCGGAGGGCATGCCACCGGGCATGCCACCGGGTATGCCACCGGGTATGCCACCGGGTATGGAAGAGCTCTTCCGTCAGTTTCGCGGGATGCCGGGTCCCCACTCCAGGCCAGGTCCGCGGGAAGGTAACTCCCTCGGGTCAGGCTTTATTATTTCTGCCGATGGCGAGATCCTGACCAACGCCCATGTGGTCGATGGCGCCGACGAGATCATCGTGAAGCTCGCCGACAATTCCGAGAAGACGGCCAAGGTCATCGGTCTCGACAAGGCTTCGGACGTTGCCCTGCTCAAGATCGATGCCAAGGGGCTGCCGGTCGTGCAGGTCGGCGATTCCTCCCAGCTCGAAGTCGGCGACTGGGTGCTGGCCATCGGTTCACCCTTTGGCCTGGAGCACACCGCCACCCAGGGCATCGTCAGCGCCCTGGGCCGCAGCCTGCCGGATGGCAACTACGTGCCCTTCATCCAGACCGACGTGGCCGTCAATCCGGGTAATTCCGGCGGCCCGCTGTTCAACACCCGGGGCGAAGTCGTCGGGATCAACTCCCAGATCTACAGTCGCAGTGGTGGCTACATGGGCCTCTCCTTCGCGATTCCCATCAACACGGCCGTAAGCGTGGCGCGGCAGCTGGCCGCTACGGGCAGCGTCCAGCGGGGCTGGCTGGGCGTGGGCATCCAGACCCTGAACGGGGACCTCGCCAAATCCTTCGGACTGGACAAGCCCGCGGGCGCACTGGTTGGCCAGGTCGACAAGACGGGACCCGCGAGCAAGGCGGGCCTGAAACCGGGCGACGTCATTCTGGAGTTCAATGGCACGCCCATCAGTCAGTCGGCGGATCTCCCACCGCTGGTGGGTGAGACGCGGCCGGGTACCGAGGTGGCGCTGACGGTATGGCGCGACAGGAAGTCCCGGGAGATCAGGCTGACTGTTGCGCAGCTCAAGCCTGCTGAAGACGAAGTAGTGGCCGCCAATGACACCGGGGAGCAGAAGCCCGGCATCCTGAACGTGCAGGTTGCTGCCCTGACGGCGGAACAGCGGGAGCAGACCGGTATCGAGAGGGGCGGCGTGCTGGTGGTGGGCGTGTCTGCCGGCCCGGCAGCCCGCGCCGGTGTGAACGCGGGCGACATCATTCTCCAGGTTGGCGATCAGCTGGTGAGCAGTCCCCAGGAACTGGCCAGTCTCGCGGGCAAGCTGCCCAAGGGCCAGCCCATTCCGTTGCTGATTCAGCGCAATGAGGGCCGGTTGTTCCTGCCGCTGACGATCACCGGATAGGACGCATCAGGGAGCGGGGCAGCCGAAGAGCAGCAGCTGCTACGCTTCAGCGATGAATCTGCTGCTGATAGAAGACGACCGGGACGCCGCAGGCTACCTGGTCAAGGCGCTGACCGAAGCCGGCTACCGGGTTGATCACGCGGCGGACGGCCGCGATGGGCTGTTTCGGGCGACGGAGAACCAGTACGACGGCATCGTGGCCGACCGCATGCTGCCGTACCTGGACGGGCTGACGATCATCGAGATCCTGCGCAAGCAGGGTAACCGCACGCCCGTCCTCATTCTCTCCGCCCTCGGTTCCGTGGAGCACCGGGTTGAGGGCCTGCAGGCCGGCGGCGACGACTACCTGACCAAGCCTTTTGCCCTGGCTGAACTGCTGGCCCGTATTGAAGCGCTGCTGCGCCGGGGGCAGGTCGCGCCCGCTCCCGAGATGAAGCTGCGGCTCGCGGACCTGGAAATGGACGTCCTGGCGCGCACGGTCACCCGGGGCGGTCGCCGCATCGAGTTGACGGCCCGGGAGTTCAAGTTGTTCGAGTACCTGCTGCGCCGGGCAGGGCAGGTCGTCACCCGGACGATGCTGCTCGAGGGCGTCTGGGACCTGCACTTCGATCCGCAAACCAATGTCATCGACGTGCACCTGAGCCGGCTGCGTCAGGCGGTGGACAAGGGCTTCGACAAGCCACTCATTCACACCGTGCGCGGCGCCGGTTATACGCTCCGGGCCGACTGACGTGCGCACCTCGGCGCTGCGATTGTCGGTGGTCTATGCGGCCAGCTTTGCCGCGGCGCTGGTGGCGCTGGTCTTTGTCATCTACCTGCTCACCACGCGCTTCATCAACACCGAGGTGGATGCCGTCATCGAGCGCGACGCCCTGGGTCTCCTCGAGGCCTACGGCCGCAGCGGCACGCCGGGGATCATCAGCGAGCTGAACCTGCGGGCCAGCACGTTCAGCCGGATCAACGCCGTCTACCTCCTGACCGACGGCGAAGGGTTCGTCATTGCCGGCAACCTGCCGGCCTGGCCGATGATGCGCGGACGGGACGGACGCTGGGCGGAATTCGAGATTGAACTGCGGGAGGGTGGCATCGAGACCGACCGGCCCGTGCGCGCCCTGGTGCTGGACCCTGCGCCCGGAGTGCGGCTCCTGGTGGGCACGGACCTGAGCGACCGGCGGGATCTGGGGCGCCGGTTTGCGGTCGCTGCGGCCATTGGCACCCTGCTTGTGACCCTGCTCGCTCTGGGCATAGGCTACCGGCAGAGTCAACGCATTCTTGCCCGGGTAGAAGCAGTGAGCCGCAGTTGCAAGGAGATCGTCAGCGGCAATCTGGCCCGGCGCCTGCCCCTGGCGGGGGACGACGACGAGTTCGATACCCTGGCGGTCGAGGTGAACGCGCTGCTGGCCCGGCTGGCCCGGACCACGGAGATCCTGCGGACAGCACTGCACAGTGCAGCCCACGACCTGCGTAGCCCCATGCACCGGATGCGCCTGCGGCTGGAGCAGTCCCTGTCGGCCAGCGACGCGGGTGCGACTGCGGACCAGACCAGGCCGGAGACCCTGGAGCAGACCCTGCGGGACGTGGACCACATGCAACGCGTGCTGACGGCGCTGCTCCAGATCGCAGAAGCTGAAAGTGGCACCGTCGGGGCTCTGCCGGAGCCCGTGGCCCTGGACACCATGCTGGGCGAGCTCGGGGAACTCTACCAGCCCCAGGCCGAGGAGCAGGGCGTTGAGTTGTCCGTTGCCTGTGCAACCGGGAGTTCCGTACTCGGGCATCGCCAGCTCCTCGCGCAGGCCGTGGCCAACCTCATCGACAACGCCCTCAAGTTCACTCCGGCTGGCGGCCGCATCGAGTTGCGCACCCGCGTCGCGGAGGGTCGGCTCATCATCTCCGTTACTGATTCCGGTCCCGGCATACCGGCGGATGAGCGCGCCCGGGCGGTGGAGCCTTTCGTGCGGCTCAGCAATGCACCGCCCCGGGATGGCTCCGGCCTGGGTCTGAACCTCGCCGCCGCGGTGGCGAGGCTCCACGGCGGCAGCCTGCGGCTTGAGGACAACCGGCCAGGGCTCGTTGCCCTGCTCGAGGTCCCTGCCGGAGTGCCAGTCAGTTGAACAAGACGAGGACCCTGTCAGCCCCAGGAGTTGCGCCGTGGCGCGCCTGCAGCTGCCTCTCGTCCGGCCGGTGGAGAGCTACACATGAAAACACTGGTTGTCGAAGACGATCCGGTGTTCAGTGCGGTGCTGGCGACGGCCCTCCGTCGCCGGGCTCACGCCGATCCCGTTGCTGACCCGGGGACCTCGCCCGGCGCGGACGGTGCTCCTGCCGCCGGAAAGGATTTCGGATACGGCTTCAGACGCGTCAGCATCAGCCCCGCAATAATGAGGAGCGCCGCGTGCACATAGAGGATTTCCGTGTAATCCCCGTAGTGCTCCACAGCCTGGGCCGTAAGCAGCGGGCCGATGCCGGCGCCGGCCGAGTAGGCGCTGTAGAACCAGGCGTAGATCCGGCTGAAGTACTTCAGGCCGAAATAACGGCTGGCGAGGAAGGCCGTGACGTCCACTTCGGCGCCGGCTGCGAGACCGGTGAGCATGCCCGCCAGAAACGCCGCCGTGCCGCTGGCACCGGAAGCCAGCAGGATGATCCCGACGACAGGCCCCAGGAGGAACGCGATGGCTACCCGCGGCGCGAAGAAGCGGTCCATCAGCATGCCCGCGCCGAGCCGGCCGACGATGAGGGCCGCGGCGACCAGGGACTGGGCCTGGGCCGCGCGCATCGGCTCGACATCCCGCAGGACGAGCATCGGCACCAGATGGAGGATCAGGCTCTGGACGCCGATACCGATCAGCAGGAAGGCCCCGAGCATCAGCCAGAAATGGCCCTGGCGCAGGGTCTCGCCCAGCGTGAAGCCGGTCTGTGCCGGCACTTCCGGCACCACGCCCCGGACCGCTTTGGGCTGCTCGTCCCCATCAGGCAGCAGGCCCATGGACCCCGGCGATTCCCTGACCACCAGGCCGATGGCCAGGATGCCCACGGTGGCCACCGCCAGTGCCACGATCACGTAGGCCGTGCGCCAGCCGTAGGCGGTGATCGCCCACTGGGAAAGCAGCGGCCAGATGATGCCGCCGACCCCGAGGCCAGCGAGGGCGATGCCCAGTGCCAGGCCGCGCCGCCGGTCGAACCACACGGAAATCACCCGGGCAAAGGCCACGTGGGTGGTGCCAAGCCCAAGAATGGCGAGGGCGATGTACCGCGCGTAGAAGGTCAGGAGGGATTCCGTTTGCGTCGCGAAGGACGCGATCACCGCGCCTTCCATCAGGAAGCCGAAGATGATGATGCGTCGGGCGCCGAAGCGATCCACCAGCGAGCCGATGAACGGCGCCGCGATGGTGACCGCCGCTGTCACCAGGAGGAGGCCCGTGAAGGTCTGGGACGGGGTCCAGCCAAACTCAGCGCGGAGCGGGCCCAGGAAGATGGAGAAGGTCGCGGTGATGACGCTGGCCAGTCCACAGGCCAGTCCGAGCCCACAGGCGACCGCGACGTACCAGCCATAGAAAACTTTGCGCACTGTTCCGCAATAATAGGGTAGAACGCCACGGACGTATTACCGCTAAACTGCTAGTCTGCCGCCTGGTGAAAGCCTGGAGATCCCGATGCCCCGTCTGTTGCCGGCCCTGATGCTGCTACCCGTCCTTGCCTTGCCTGCGCAGGCGGTCCGCGCAGAAAGTGAGGTCTACGGCGGGCTCGGCCTCGGTTACTCAACCTTCAAGATCGATAACCTGAGCTTCGAGGGCTCGGCCTACGCCACGCGGCAGTTTCTGGGCCTGCGCTACGGGGACTACGTGGGCGTGGAACTTGGCTATACCGACTTCGGTACCGTGAAGGACCGGGTTGCGGTCCAGCAAGGTCAACCCAGCCTCGTCGACCGGATTGAGACCTCGGGCTACGACCTGGCGCTGGTCGGCATCTACCCCATTGATTCGGGCCTGAAGGTCTTCGGCAAGCTGGGTGCGATTCGCTGGGACAGCGAAGCAACCCTCGGGTCATTCCCGCTGCCCACCAGGGAAGACGGCACGGATCTGCTCTGGGGGGTTGGAATGGATTTCCGGGGCTCGGAGCGCTTTCATGTGCGCATCGAGGGCGAGTTTGTCGACATTGCGTTCGCCAATTCCTGGTGGGTGCTGACGACTTCCCTGATCTACGGGATTCCCTTCGGGCGCTGAGGGGTTCGCGGCGTGGGTCGCGCCTAAAGGCGCTCCTGCGGGCGCTCCTACAGGGCCGACCGCAGATTGCCCTGGCCGTCCTCCAGGAAGGGCAGCCACACGATGCCGCAGAACCGGACGGTAATGTCGGTGGCCTTCGGGCGCAGGCTGATCTCCTCCAGCACTTCACTCTGGGCGTCGACGCGGCTTTTCAGGGCTGCGATCCCGCTCTCCACCTCGGCCTCGAGGTCGCTGATCTGGGCCCGCACCCGGGCTGCGGTTTCCGTGGCCCGCACCACATCGCCGGACTGCCGTTGCACGTTGCCAGCCTTGCGTATGGCCGTGGAGACCCGGCCCGCTGAGGCTGCCGAGGTGGCCTTGCGGCCGAACAGCGCACCGAGGACGGCAGAACCTACCGACATCGCCGCGTCGATCTTCGACCCGGTGGCCTGCTCCTGCTCCCGGGAGATGGCCTGCTCCGAGCGGCGGAGGCGCTCCTGAAGGGTCGCGAATTTTGCGGCGTACTTCTGCCGCAGGGCGGCCGTGTCCCTGTCCCGCTGTTCCCGCGCCTCGTGCTGCAACCGGACGCGAAACGTCGCCTCCGTTTCCTCCGGACGGGAGACCGTTTTCAGCGTTGCGCTGCGCCGGAGAACCAGCGGCTGTTCCGTGCGCACCCAGGTACGGAACTGCTCCCGGGCCGCCTTCAGGTTGCCCGGATCGCTGAACCCGGTGGCGAGACTGGCAAAGCTGGCAGCTGCGACCGGTTCTTTCGCCAGACCGGCAGTATCCAGCGGCAGGGATTCCGCACTGCGCCAGTCGCTGGGACCCCCCGTCGCATCCAGCGCCACGGTCAGATCCCGCTGCAGGTCCACGCCGTACTTCGCGCTCGCGTAGGCCACCCGGGCAGAGCCGAGCAGGCGTGGCTGATACACGAGGCGTTCGCCACTGGCAGGGCGCGTCCTGCCGGCCGCGAAGAGCACGGGAATCGACGGGTGCAGCAGCGGTCGGCTGCCGGCTGCGGCCGTTCCTTGCCGTTGTCCCACGGGAGCCGCCGGCAGGACGGGCCGGGGCGCTAGCGCTGCCGGCGTCCTGGCCAGTCGACGAATGTCTTCCCGGGTCAGTGGACCGCGGAGGTAGGCCAGCGCCCAGCGGCTCTGGAGCAGCACCGGCGACTTCTCGTGGACGTTGTGCATGAGGAAGGTGCGCTTGCCCAGGGAGGCCAGGGTGGCATCGAGGCTGCCTGCGTCCAGGCCTTCAGTGGGGGCCACGGCCAGCAGGCCGTCCCGGACCCGGTTCCGGTCCTGCTCGGTCTGGAG